>CAYWRQ010000079.1:0-12595 GCA_964460915.1 uncultured Oscillospiraceae bacterium | reverse complement strand
CCTGTATTTATGCGGCTTTCTCAACCTTGTCCTATTATAACGCATTAGTCAATCCGCCGTACAATACCGGTTGCTTTCATATTCCAACATTCCTTTCTGATTTTATCAGGTATATCTTGCTTTTTCAGCAAAATGATAAATGAAAGAGAATCCTTTCTTACCTTGATTTGGTTTTGTTCCTATTATCTATCCTGCGCCGGGAAATATACGAAAAAAACTGCACAAAGGTTATTTTTAGTTTTTTTGATTTTTAACAGCTTCTTGTTTCCGGTTCAGCTGTTTCCCCTTCACTTATTGATGATTGGATTATATTATGTTATACTGGCTTTACTGATGTCAGGACGGAAGGAGGTATGATAAATGCGCAGCGATTACCCGGCTGTCATAGGCCGCCATGTCCACGGCAAAATAGACCGGCCGATTGGGAGCCGCCATCCCCGTCATCCGGAGATGGTCTATCCGGTCAATTATGGATATGTGGAAGGCGTTTTTGCCGAAGACGGCGCAGAGCAGGACATTTATCTTTTCGGTACAGATATTCCCTTAAGTGAGTTCGAGGGCCTTGTAATTGCCGTATACCGGCGATATGACGATGTGGAAGATAAATGGATTGTCTCGCTGGACGGAAGGGATTACCCCGACGACGAAATCCTGAAAAAGATTGCCTTTCAGGAACAGTTTTTTCATGGTGCACTACTGCGTTGACTTTCGTTTTGTCCAAAAAACGCCGCCCTCTATGCAGCCACAACCAAATACCATCCCCGGCCGTTTACCGCGCACAGCAGGTAGGCGGCCTTTTATCATGGGCAGAAAAAAAGCGCAGCCGTCTTTAAAACGGACTGCGCCAAAGGGGTTATTTCTTGATAAAAACATAGTTTTGCTCATCCGAGCGCTCCGGGCTGAACCGGTATCCCAGCCGGTCAAATTCCTGCAGGCAAACCGGGTCCTCGATCTGCTTTTCCGCCATGAACCGCACCATTTCCCCTCTTGCCATCTTGCACAGGGTTCCTTTTTCGACAACCTTGTCCCCGTTCAGTTCCCCGAATATGCACCTCAAAACCCGCGCGTCCCCCGGCAGATGATCGGTGACACACCGGCTGTACTCCTTGGACGCGAGGTCGAGCACCACATCCGTCTCAGCAAAAAGCTGCCCGGCAATGCGGTCTTCCCAAAAAGCGTAAAGCCCGTTCATGCCGTCTATCGCCAGCTTGGCCTGCATTTCCAGCCGGTAGGGCGTCACCCCATCAAAGGGCCGCAGGACGCCGTAAAAGCCCGATAAAATCCGCAGATGCTCCACAATATAATCCAACTCATCATAGGTGAACACACCGGGCGCCATATACTGGTACTGGATCCCGTCATAGGATAAAATCGCAGGGGTTAGATTCCGGTACAAATCCATCCTTTGCAGCCGTTCAAAGTTCAGCCCGGCGATCGAATCATTGCACTTCCACAGCTTTTTCAGTTCCGCGTACGACATCTCTCGCAGCCGTGCCAAAAGACGCTCGGTCTGCGGGAGAAAATGCGGAAAACCCTGGCAGTCAAAGCTATCAGTATCGATCCGCATCTTCTTTGCAGGCGAAATGATGATCCGCATAAAACAGTCTCCTTACGCGTGGGCCCCGTAGACGCCAATCAGCTGCTCCAGCTGAGCGGATGCCGTCGTAACCTGCACCATGTCCTTCCCGCGCAGCGCACGGCGAAGCTGCTTTTCCGCATCGTCCAGAGCGCGTTTCTGTTCCTTATTGAGAGCCTTCCGGTCTATCTCTTCGGCCCGGTATAGAATTGCTTCTGCCGCGTCCTTCGCTGCGGCGGCCTGCCGTCTTTGCCGGTCCTCCGCCGCGTAGGCCTGGGCCTCGTAAATCGCGCGGTCTATCTGGTTCTGGGAAAGGTTTCCCGATGCCGTAATCGTGATCGCCTGTGCACAGCCTGTCGCCAGATCCCGGGCCGCAACATGGACAATGCCGCTGGCGTCGATTTCAAAGGTTACCTCGATCTGCGGGACGCCGCGGGGAGCCCGTTTGATACCGGTGAGCTTAAAATTGCCCAGTAGCTTATTTCCTCTCGTCATCTGCCGCTCTCCTTGGAAGACCTTAATCTCAACCGAGGACTGGAAGTTGGCGGCCGTCGTATAAACCGCGCTCTTCTTGACAGGGATGGTCGTATTCCGAGGGATTATCGGTGAAAAAACGCCGCCCATTGTCTCGATTCCGAGAGTCAGCGGCGCGACATCGAGCAGCAGCAATCCCGTCACCGAGCCAGCCAGCACGCCCGCTTGGAGCGACGCGCCCATAGCGACACATTCATCTGGGTTGATGCCGTGAAACGGTTCCTTGCCCATCAGGTCCCTGATGGCAGCCTGTACGGCGGGAATTCGGGTCGAGCCGCCGACCAGCAGGATCTTTCCGATATCCGCCGGAGTCAGATGGGAATCAGCCAGGGCCTGCCGGACCGGTTTGATCGTTGCCTGCACCAGATCAGAAGTCAGTTCATCAAATTTCTCCCGGCTGAGCGTCAGATTTAAGTGCCCGGCTCCTTTCCGCCCGCTGGTCAAAAACGGAATCGAAACCTGCACCTCCCGCACCGAAGAAAGGGCGCTCTTGGCTTTTTCGGCTTCCTCCCGGATACGGGACATTGCGACCGGATCCCGGCGCACATTGATCCCGTTCTCTTTCTGGAACAGATCGGCAAAATATTCGCTCAATGCCGTGTCGAAGTCGTCTCCGCCGAGACGGTTGTTGCCGGCGGTGGCGAGAACCTGCGTCACGCCGTCCTGGATATCCAAAATCGATACGTCAAAGGTGCCGCCGCCAAAATCATAGACCATAACCTTTTGGGACTGTTCTTTATCTACACCGTAAGCCAGGGCGGCAGCCGTCGGTTCATTGATGATCCGCTGTACCTGCAAGCCCGCGATCATCCCGGCATCCTTGGTCGCCTGACGCTGAGAATCGGTAAAATAGGCCGGAACGGTGATCACCGCATCGGTGACCGGCTCCCCAAGATAACGCTCTGCGTCGGCCTTCAGTTTTGCGAGAATCATCGCGGAAATTTCCTGCGGGGAAAAGCTATGGCCGTCAATGCGGACGCGGTAACCCGACCCCATCTCCCGTTTGATCGAATAGATCGTGCGGGACGGGTTTAAAACGGCCTGCCGCTTAGCCGCTTCTCCAATCAGCCGCTCTCCGTCCGGCATAAACGCGACGACTGAGGGCGTTGTCCTTGCACCCGTTTCGCTCGGGATCATAACCGGCGCACCGTTTTCCAATACGGCCACGCAGGAGTTGGTCGTGCCCAGGTCGATTCCAATCAGTTTTCCCATTCAGACTCCGTCCTTTCCTTGAGATTTTCCCACGTTTATATCCGTTCATCGCTTACTATATTATTATTTTAGCCGTCAAACTGCCTTCCGTCAAGCACTTTCATACAAACGTTACAGTAAATTTCCATCTTTTTGAAAAAGCAGGCACAGCCTGCACTAAGTCCGCCGTGGCCGTGTTCCACGCGGGGAAACAAATGAGACTGTTCGACACCTGTTTTGCCGTTTATTTTCCGTAGGAAAACGTCCGCACGCCGTATGCGAACGCGGCAAAATGAAGCTCGGCAGTCTTCGATATACTGTTCCACGCGGGGGAAGTGCCATTCGATCTATTCTATTTTCTTCCTCCCAGTCTGTCATTCAGAGACGCATCCGAAAAATCTGCCCGAACGTGCGGCCGGCCCGCAGAGGGCCGGGGCTTTGTCTGTCTCCATTTTACGGAAAGGGGAATATAAGGTTAGGGGTCCAGCCCCTTTTTAAAGGGGCTGGGGCTGGTGATTGCAAGAATTTCGAGTATTTCTGCCAGCTTCCCGGCGGGAATCTGGCCGGGGGCGGACGCCTTGCTCATTGAGCCAAAGGTCAAACAGCTGCCTGTCAGTTCGCCGCAGAGCCTGCTGACGCAGCCCAGTTCCCCCATCGACATTGTAATCAGCGGGGTTTTGCTTGCCGCGTACCGGTCGAGAGTCGCCTGCATAAGGGTCAGGACGTCCGCCCGCTGCACCGGCATGACTGCGATTTTGCAGATATCTGCGCCCAGCTCCTCCATCCGGGAAAGGCGTGAGACGATTTCACCATGGGCAGGGGTCGCGTGGAAATCGTGGTTGGATAGGATCACTTTCACGCCGTGGCTGCGGGCAGCGCCGACCATCTCGGCTACCCGGCAGTCCCCGGTAAAAAGCTCGATGTCCACCAGGTCGATATACCCCGATGCACAAATTTTGCACACCAGCTCGGTGTATCGCGGCGCATCACATTCCCGCACGCCGCCCTCGCCTTTTGTGCGGAAGGTCGCAAGGAGCGGCATATCGCCCAGTGCATCCCGGAGTTTTGCCGCCGCGTCAAACAGCAAGCCCTCGTTCCATATCCCGTCGAACCAGTCCAGCCGCCATTCGCAGAGATCAGCGCCCTTCCCGCGGATTGCGGCGATTTTCTGCCCTTCCGCGACGATCTCCTCCACGGTCCGGCCGACAATCGGAACACAGATCTTCGGCCGCCCTTCTCCCAGGACCACGCCGCGCACGGTTACTGTCTTCATATCCTAATCTTCCTTTCTGCGCTTTGCTTACAGGCCCAGCTGCTCGCGGACATAATCCACCGGCATATCGACTCCCGTCCACAGGCGGAAAGCCTCTGCGCCCTGGTACAGCATCATGCCTAGGCCGCTGATCGTTTTGCAGCCGGCTGCTTCCGCTCGGCTGAGCAGCAGCGTCACCCTCGGGTTATACACGCAGTCCGTCACGACCAGGCCCGGGCGCAGCATACCCGCATCGACTAGGCAGATATCATCCTGCGGCTTCATGCCCGCGCTCGTGGCATTGGCCAGAAGGAAAGAAGAACCAATCTCCGCCCGCAGCGCCTCCCGGTCCTCCAGATGGAACAGGTTTACCTTGCAGCTTGTTTTCTCCCGAACCAGCGCCGTCTTTTCCTCGGCGCGTGCCCAGAACTCGTCCTGGCGGTTAAAAACAGAGATTTCCGCCGCTCCGTCCAGGGCCGCCTGTACGAGGATCGATGTCGCGGCGCCGCCCGCCCCTAACAGAGTCATTTTCTTTCCCTTCAGATCAAGGCCCTGTTCGCGGACCGACTGCACCCAGCCGGTACCGTCGGTGATCGTGCCGGTCAGAACACCGCCGTCGTTGATAACCGTATTGACCGCGCCGCACATCTCCGCCGCCGGCGTAATCCTGTCCAGGTACCGGATAATCTCCGTCTTGTTGGGCATCGAAACGTTCCAGCCCCGTACCCCCATGGCGCGCAGGCCCGCTACGGTGGCCTGCAGGCCCTCCTTGCCGACCTCAAATACCAGGTAAACCCTGTCCATCCCCAGCTTTTCAAAGGCCGCATTGTGCATGGCCGGGGACATCGAATGACGGATCGGCGTCGCAATCAGGCCGATCAGTTCGGTATGGCCTGTAATCGGAATTTTGCGCATAGGCATAATAAAAATCTTCCTCCCTTTACTCCACGTGGTTGCGCAGGATCCCAATCGCCGGGATCTCCACTTCTACAACATCACCCTTTTGCATCGCGCCGACCCCGGCCGGTGTGCCGGTAAGCACCACATCCCCCGGCAGCAGCGTGATCGCCTCGGTGATAAAGGCCAGTAGCTCCGGCACTGGAGTAATCAGAAGCCCCGTGCTGCTTTTTTGCTTCAGTTCCCCGTTTAGGCGGGTTATGACCGTCTGATCCGCCGGGTCCAGTCCGGTGACGATGCGCGGGCCAATGGGCGCGAACAGGTCAAAAGCCTTGCCGCGGGTCCACTGCCCCTCGCTTTTTTGAATGTCGCGGGCGGTCACGTCGTTGCAGGCCGTATACCCAAAAACATAGGACAGCGCGTCCTCTTTCGCCACATGGGTCATTTTTTTCCCGATGACGACGGCCAGCTCTCCTTCATAATCCACGCGGGATGAAACTGCCGGATACGGGATGATGCCGTCGGGGTCATTGATGCAGGTCGAAGGCTTGATAAACAGCACCGGCTTGTCCGGGATCGCGTCCCCGAAGGAATCCTGCATCTCCCTGATATGGTCAAAATAGTTCTTGCCGACGCAGACCATCTTGCTCGCTTCACAGGGCGCCAGCAGCCTGCATCCCGAAAGCGGGATCTCCTCCCCGGTCCTTTCGCCGCCCAGGTATGGCGCCGCGGAAAGCAGCAGCGCCTTATCCTCTACTTCCTCCGCCCATCTTCCGCCGGCGGACGTCTCAACACGGATAAACTTCATAGGGTACATCCTTCCATTGTAAACTGCGTAATCCGGTATTATTATACAACAGTTTGTCCGACATGACAAGGGCGTTTTTTGATCAATCCCCCCCGCTTTCGTGCAAATCTGGCAGGAGTGTGGTATAATGGATGCAGCAAATCCGCCTTTGCCCACAGGCAAAATAGAAGGGCAAACGAAGAGAGAGGGCATGATGATGGATTATTATGGAACGCTTGGGCCTTCCTGCGCCGATCGGGAGACGCTGCAAGCGATGTTTGATGCCGGAATGACGGGGGTACGGCTGAACCTGTCCCATGGGACGCTCCTACAAAACAGCGCGCGGCTGCGGGCCTGCATGGACGCCTTTTCCGCCTCCAACCAGGCGGCTGTCCTTTCCCGCCCCCGCCTGATCATCGACCTGCAGGGGCCGGAGCTGCGAGTAGGCGTTTTGGAGCCGCTGCAGCTCCATGAGGGCTGCACCGTCCTCCTTTGCGATAAAACAGGTGTCTGCCCGAACGGAGCAATTCCGGTTCCCGAAATCCTGCTCAGCACCCTGACCGCCGGAGAGCAGCTTTCCCTGGACGATTCGGCCCTTCTGCTGGAGACGGCGCAGCGGGACGGGGACGGCTGGCGCTGCAAAATCCTGCGCGGCGGCGTGCTCATCTCCCGCAAGAGTATGGCGGTGCTGGGACGGGAGATTCCTTCCCCTGCCCTGACGGAGGAAGATCTATCTAATCTCGACCATGCGGCCGCATATGGTGTCACCGATTTATTACAGCCCTTTGTCCGGGGAGCGGACGATATCCGACAGGTACGAGCGGCGCTTAAAGCCCGCGGGCTGGATCATATCCGCATCATCGCCAAAATCGAGAGTATGACCGGCGTCGAAAAGCTCCCCGAGATCGTCCCCGAAGCGGACGAAATCTGCATCGCGCGGGGCGATCTCGGAAACGCCATGCCGCTCTGGCTGCTGCCGGGGATACAGCGGCGGATTTCGAGGGCCTGTAAGGACGCGGGCAAGCCGTTCATGGTCGTCACCCAGATGCTCCATTCGATGCTGCACAGCGCGGTCCCGACGAGGGCCGAGGTCAACGACATTTATCACGCCGTCCTCTCCGGTGCCTCGTCGGTCATGCTGACCGGTGAAACCGCCGCTGGGGAATACCCGGTCCAGGCGATGCAGTACCTGGTGCGGACGGGCAAAGAAGCCGAAAAGGAACTGTAACCCACTAAAAAACGCATCCACCAATCCGCGTGGATGCGTTTTATTATACACTTTTTTTCGTTTTACCGAGCGTCACACTCGAAACAATGGGCCGAAATAGAAACGGATATGCGGCCAAAATCGGAAGCATCCCTACGACCGCAATCGCCATCCGCATAAGGAAATATGAAAAATAGGTTAAATTCAAATAATATTTGTTCCAACCCAATTGTACTATCCAATCTAAAATCATCTGCATCGAAAACATACTGGATCTACTGATATAATAAAGTCCGTTGATCCAATCGTTCCAATACTGCAGCCCAACAAAAACCGCAATCACCGACAAAACCGGCTTTGCCATCGGCAGGACAATTTCCCGGAAAATTCCCCAATGACCCATCCCGTCAATCTTGGCAGCGTCATACAGATCTCCAGGAACCATCGTCTCAAGGTAAGCCTTGACCAAAAAGATATGATACACATTCAGCAAAAGGTCCGGAATAATGTAGGCGAACAGCGTGTTTTTGATGTGCAGATTGACTGACCACATAATGTACTCCGGAACCAAACCGCCGGAAAAGAGCATCGCAAACAGCAGATAAAAAATAACCATTCTTTTTCCGGGCAATCTTTTCACCGTCAGCGGATAAGCCGCCAGTACCGCAAGCAAAACATGGACAATCGTACCAACAACCGTTGAAATGATTGTAATCCGATATCCCCGTAGCACGGTCTCCCGATTTTCCCAGATAACTCGGTAGGTTCTAGGCTCCATTTTACCGGAAACAGACTAAAGCCATTTTCCACCAAAGCCGTCTCATCGGTAAACGAACTGATCAAAACCAGCATAAACGGAAGAATCATACTCAGCGTTACGAGGAGTAAGACGATATGGATACAGATCTGGTATCTTTTTTCCGATTTAGAGCGTACCATCCTTTTCCCACCCTTTCGTACACAGCCTGCAGCGTAAACAACAAGACCTCCCGGCCGACAGCCAGGAGGTCCTGCGCACAAAAATTAACCTTTAACTGCGCCCAGTGCGATACCGGAAGCAAAGTATTTCTGCAGGAACGGGTAAACAATCAGAATCGGCAGGATTGCTACGAACGCGATTGCCATACGAATGGATACGGTCGGCAGGTTCAAAACCGCGTTGCCGGTCCCGCTCGCGTTGTTCGCCAGGGCCTGGATATCCTGAATCATACGGTTCAGCAATGCCTGAATCGACAGCATACTGGTTTTGTTGATATAGTATAGACCGTTGGTCCAGTCGTTCCAGTAGCTCAGCCCGGAGAACAGGCCCACCGTTACGAGGATCGGTTTGCCCAGCGGAAGCACGATCTGCCAGAAAATCCGGAAATAGGTCGCACCGTCAATACGGGCTGCTTCATACAGGGCGTCCGGGATCGAGGTCATAAAGAAGGTACGAACCAGGATGATGTTAAACGCGCCCAATAGGAAGTTCGGCAACAGGTATGCAAACAGCGTATTCTTGATATTGAAAATCGTCGTCCACATGATGTATGCCGGGACAAGGCCGCCGGAGAACAGCATCGTGAAGAATACGTAGAAGTTGAAGAATGCGCGGCCGGGCAGGTTCTTCAGGGACAGCGGGTAAGCCAGCAGCGCCGACAGCAAAACGTGGCAGATTGTACCGATAACCGTTACCACGATGGTGATGCCGTATGCACGGAAGATAGAGCCTCTGTTCTGCCAAATGTACTGATAAGCGCCAAGGCCCAGCTTTTCAGGGAAATAGGAGTAGCCGTTATTGATCAGGGTATTTTCATCCGTGATCGAGCAGATGAACAGCAGTACCAACGGCAAAATCATAATAAGTGTAATAATAATCAAAAAGATATTGATACCGATCTGATATCCTTTTTCACCTTTCGATAATACCATACTACTTCACACCATCCTTTCTTAGAACATTGCGTTTTCAGCACTGAACTTACGGACAATACCGTTGGAGATCATGACCAAAGTAAAGCCGACTACAGACTGGAATACACCGGCTGCCGAAGAACGACCGATACCACCTGCAGAGACCAGCGCTCGATATACGTATGTATCAATAGTCTGCGTAACACTAAACAGAGAGCCGGAATTCTGCGGAACCTGATAGAACAGCGAGAAGTCAGAAGCAAAAATACGGCCAATATTCATAATCAAAAGGGTGATAAGTTGCGGCATCAGGCAGGGAAGAGTGATTTTTGTGATCTGTTGCCATTTATTTGCGCCATCCAATTCCGCCGCCTCATAGAATGCGGGGTCAATACCAGCAATACCGGCAATATAGATCAACGTGCCGTAACCAACGCCTTTCCAGCAATTTACAAAGATCAGGATAAACGGCCACGGCTTAGTGTCTTGATACCAGTACACAGGATCCTTACCCATGGATTTCAAGATGCCGTTGAACATACCGTTTTCCTGAGACAGGAATGCGAATACGATGTAGGAAACAACTACCATAGAGATCAGGAAGGGCAGCAGGATCGAGGACTGATACAGCTTCTTGAGTCCCGCATTAATAACATCGGAAATCATGATTGCCAATGCCAGTGCCATTACCTGATTGACAATAATGAATGCGACATTATAGAGTAGCGTGTTTCGGATCATGATCCATGCGTCATTGGTCGCGAACAGGAACTTAAAATTGCTCAAGCCGCACCATGCACTCCCAAACATACCATCGTTTACGTTATATTTCTTAAACGCAATAACGATACCAGCCATTGGGATGTAGTTGTTGATGAAGATGTAGATCAGACTGGGCAACATCATAATATACAGCGGGATAAACTGTTTTAGCTGCGCCCACGTCAGCTTATGCTTCATACTTTACTCCTCCTCTGATTTAGTTTTGCCGAGGAAGATGAGAAGCTTCCTCAACTATTTGGATACCGAAACCAATCGGTTACCTACTTGCTTAATATTATACTACAAATCTTCACCTTTGACTATCAAAATTACGATAAATTTTGTTGATAATCAGAGATTTTTATGAAAAATATCCGACATACTTCTGAAAAGTAACCCGCCCGAAACATATCGAGCGGGTATGTTCTTCACACAATATTATCTGTATTGCTCTTAATTAGCCTTTAGCAGCCAGCCAAGTATCAAACTGACTCTGCTTTTCAGCGATGATATCTGCGAGACCGGCTCCATACAAAGCATCGTTCATCTCAGCAAGAGATGCATCGATATCCGAAACACAGCCAAACACCAAGGTGTTAATATACTGATCACGAACTGCCGTGCAAGCAGCATACTGGTCAACTACAGGAGCGCTATCGAAACGGAAACCAAACGCATTAGAAACCCTATCGCCTTTGTTGAAATCAATATACTGATCCCATACATCAACATCGTTGCCGGCCCAAGCATGACCAACCATCTGGTTCGGATAAATCCAGCCATAGTCATTGTGATAGCCAACAGAGTTAACATCTTTTCCTTCGGGATAGTCGGCCAAACCGTCTTCGTTTTCTACCCAGTCTACACCTTCAATGCCCCAGTTAATCAGATCTTCAAATTTCTGAGAAGTGAATGCCCAGTTATACCAAGCAGCAGCCTTCTCAGGATCCTTAGAAGCGCTGGACAAGCAGAAACCAGTCGTATAGTTCTCAGAAGTAAGAATCAGGTCAGAAATCTTAATCAGATTAACCGGATAACCGCACTGAGAAATCTTCTCAGCCACAGTATTCGGTTTCCCGTTGCAGATACCAGCAAAGGTATTGCCCGCTTTCAGAATTGTCTCAATCGAATCATTCTGTGTAGCAATATCAGCAGAAGCATAACCTGCATCGAACCAGACCTTGTTGATTTCACAAATATTGCGGAACATATCAGTTTCGTAATAGTTCACAAATTCCGTATCGTTTTCAGGATCCAGCAAAACGCCGAAGTTGTCTCCAACGCCATCGCAGTAGCCTTTGGTTTGAGTTCCCATTGCCATTGTGCCATTGATCACAACCATTTCGGGATGAGCCTCTTTGACCTCAGCAAACAGCTGGGTCAACTGATCGAAGGTGCTGGGATCATTGACATCAAAGCCAGTGTAATCGTCTACAGAGTGACCCAGTTCCTCCATAATGTCATCGCGGACAAGGAAGCAGGTCCATGCGCATCTCTCAAAGTTTGAAGGGATAACAATCCACTGATCTCCAATATAGCATGCGGCAAGAGCGTCTTCACCGTAATAATCGATCACATCCTGCAGGTTATAGCTGTAATCGCTCCAGGGGAGAAGGTAACCGGAATCCAGATAGGTGCTCTGATTAGATGCCCAGCAGGGGAATACGTCCAAATCCTCGCCTGCAGGAAGCATCATGCCCAGCGTTGTAGACATGGTACCATAAGTTACGGTAATTGGCGTAACCGTCATGTTAATATCATTCAGGCACTCTTCATTGATTGCATCCACGATATCCTGAAAATGGTCGCCTTCCTGAGCCAACAGATACATGAATTTCACGTCATAGGGTTCTTCATCAGGATTGGGGGTATAAGCCTCGCCCTGAGAGGTTTCACTATCCGTTCCAGTTGACCCGCTGGTGGAAGAAGTGCTGCTGTTACCGCAGGAAGAGAAAGTTGCCGCAAGCATGGCAACCATCAATGCACTGCAAAGAAGTTTCTTTTTCATACTGATAATCCTCCAAATACCAAGTCAAAAGGCTTGGTTGATTTATACAAAATATAGCACATTCTCAGCTTTCTGTCAACACTTTTCATGAAAAATATTCAGAAACGACAAGAATCTATGAACAGCATTTGAAATAAGCATGAACCGTCAAATTCAGAGCCTGCTTTCAGAGGCATCTCCGTGAAAATTCTACTATATTTTCCGTGCTCCCCCGTCGATCCTCCCGTTCAAACTTGAATGTACTATATTGGACATACCGACCGAAAAAGGCGGGATATATTCCCTTCTCTTTTGTCTGTATTGCCCTTGACGGGATATATTATAGCGCAATATTCTATCGGTTGCAAGTCTTTTTTGCATTTAAATTGTTCTTAATCCTAGGTAAATTGTTCCTAATCCGGGATTCCCTGTTTTTTTGTACAAAATAACAACAGTTTTCCTTTCGCAAATTGCAATAGCAAGTTGCAATAGTTAGCAAAAATTTATGG
>CAYWRQ010000078.1:255-12608 GCA_964460915.1 uncultured Oscillospiraceae bacterium | reverse complement strand
CCTGGTCGGATTTTTGTATTTGGAAATTGATCTCAGGCTCAACGGAGATGTCGACCTTTTTGCCATGAAACCGCTCTACGTTGAGCGAAAACAGGTAGTCTGGCTCATGGTAATCAAGCGGCATTGCGAGATCATAAATAAGTTTGCCATCAATTTTGAAATAAACGCGCTTGATCTGAGCGTGATGGCTCGCAGGAAATACAAGATACTTGCTGTCACAAAAAAATAGCATAATGACTACCGTCCTTTGCAAATCGTATACGAAGCAGTAATTTAAGCAAATTATGTTCACACCGAAAACAGAAAATTTCAAGATGCTTTTTGAATAATCAGCCCTGCAGCATATTTCTACACCTGGGAAATGTCGTCCTCCACAGTGAACCTCACATTTTCCCTTGACAATATCTTTAGAATCACCCTTTTGCTGAATATTACCTATCCTTAGGATAACATGGGACCGGGGGGATTGCAAGGGGATGCGCAAAATCTAAGGTTTTTTCGACAAAAATTAAGACGCAAAAACCGGCGCAGATTTTTTCCGCGCCGGTTTTCATGTTATCGGATATTTTAGATCTTGAGAAGATCCGAGAAGGTGGTCAGGTTATAGGTACCCTTCCCGCATTTAGTGGCTTCTCCGATGGCCGCACATTCCATGCCGCCCGCAATCGCTGCGTCCAGACCGGCCTCCGCGTCCTCAACGACCAGGCAGTCGGCGGGATCGATGCCGAGGAATTCCGCAGCTTTCAGGAAAACTTCGGGGTCGGGCTTGGAATGGGTGATGTTGTTGCCGTCGGAAACGGCGTCGAAGTAATCGCCCAGGCCCAGCTGCCCGAGGATAAAGGGCGTGTTCTTGGAGGAAGAACCGATTGCCAGCTTCAGGCCCTTTGCGCGCAGGCCGTCCAGCGTCTCCTTGACCTCAGCGGAGAGGTCGGCGGGGGACATATTTTTCAGCAGCTCGCGGTAAAGGTCGTTTTTCTTGGTGCAGCAGGCTTCCTTCTCCTCGTCGGTGAGGGGTTTGCCTTCATACCGCTCGAGGATGATCTCGAAAGACGCCATTCTCGATACGCCGCGGAGACGGTTGTTGATTTGCTCGTCAAAGTAGATGCCCAGTTCGTCGGCCAGGGCCTTCCATGCCTGATAATGATATTTGTCGGTAAAGCAGATAACGCCGTCCAGATCAAATACTACAGCTTTCTGTTTCATGGGAAAAACTCCTTTGCAATTTTTTTACAGACCGCAGGAGGATGCCTGCAACTATACTATTATTATAACGGTTTTCCGGCAAAAACGCAATGGGTTTTAGAAGTTTTTATCAAAACCGGCCGGATAATCGAAAACAAGGCCCCCCAATGGATGCCGGGAGGCCTTGTACAGGATTAGTGCTGGATTTCTACCTCATGGAGGCGAAGCTGCGGGGAGACTTTAACGTGCTTGGCAATCAGCGCGTCGTCGTGGTTGTGGCGGACCTCGCAGACCTCGTCGAAGATCATGCAGGCCTCGTCGCCGGGCTTGCAGGCGGGCCACTCGGGCAGGGACGGGTCGTTGGGGTTGCCGCAGTGGGCAAAGTTCATCCAGGCCGAGAACATCCGGTGCTCGAGGATGTCCGAAACGCCGGGTTTAAGGCAGACGGGCACCAACTCGGTGTTGTGGAAGACGAACGGGATTTCCGAGCAGTGCCAGGGACCGGCGCCCTCGTCGATCGGGAATTCGTAGGTAAACAGGTAGGAGTAGGTGGGCGCTTCCGAATGAGCCGACTTTTTGGCGATAAAGTCCTTGGTCGGCGCGCGGAAACCGGAGTCCAGCGTGATCAAATCGCACAGGTTCTTGCCGGGATAGGCTTTCCGGAACAGGGCGATCATCTCGTCGGCGTTTTCCTCGCCGTAAAAGTCCGCGACCATTTTCCGGGCTTGCTCCGCGCTCATCGTATTGCGGTCGGGGCGGCCGGGGCCAAAGCCCATAAACTCGTCGAGGACGGTGCCGATCATAACCGGGATCGTCTTGGCGTGGTCGTTAAAGCCGACGTCGCGGGGATCGCCGTCGTAGTACTCATTGGGGAGCGGGCAGACGCCGCCGGTGTAATGGCCTTCTTTGGCCACGGCGGGGGAAACCTTCTGATAAGCCGCGGCGAGCTTAGCGTACGGGACCGTTTCCAGTTCCTCGACGTCCTCCAGCTTCAGCTCCTCCATCAGGGCTTTTACGATATACCTTCCGTCCGGTTTGACCCCGAAAGCGTCGGCTCCAAGGCCAAGGCCGTCGAGCAGGCCCGACTGGATAATGCCCTTCTGGAACAGGCCTTCGGCAGCGGGGGTGTTCATCAGCGACCAGACCTTCATGCCGCCGCCCGATTGGCCAAAAATGGTCACGTTTTCCGGGTCGCCGCCGAAAGCTGCGATGTTTTCATGGATCCACTGAAGCGCCGCGACCATATCGGCGTTGCCGGCGTTGCAGGAGTTTTTGTATTTCTCGCCGAACGGGGAGAGATCCAGATAGCCGAGGATGTTTAAGCGGTGGTTGATCGAAACGACCACGACGTCGCCGTATTTGCTCATATTGTCCCCGTCGTAGGCCTGCTGTTCAATCGAGGAACCGGCTGCGAACCCGCCGCCGTGCAGCCAGACCATTACCGGCTTTTTCGCGTCCTTGCAGATCGACTGGGTCCAGATGTTGAGGTACTGGCAGTTCTCGTCCATCGGCCAATAGCGGTGCGGGACCTTCATCTCGCCGGAACCGGGCTTATCCTGGCTCATCAGCGGGCAGACGTAGCCGTAGCCGAGGGCGTCCTTGACCCCTTCCCAGGGCTTTACGGGAGTGGGCTGCTGGAAACGCTTGGCGTCCGCGTATTTGATGCCGTAAAAGGTATAGGTGCTGTCCAGGAGAAAGCCGCGGATTTTACCGGCGGCGGTCTGGACGATCGGTGAGGTGGTGGTACAGACAAACTTTTTTGCCATTCCAAAAACTCCTTTACTAAGATGTGCAAAAGGCCCCAGGACGGAGCCTTCTGCTGCGTGCTGCTTTTCTATCTTGCTTATCTATATTATAGAAAAAATATCATTTTAAAACAACACAAAAATTATCCAGAATGGGCCAAATTTTATCATATATGCATTAGTGCTCGATCTTGGTCTTGCCGAAGGAGAAGGTGGGCCCGTATTCCAGGGCGACCTTCATCAGCTCGTTATCGTGGTTGACGCGGACCTCACAGACCTCGTCAAAGATCATGCAGGCCTCCTCGCCGGGCTTGCAGGCCGGCCACTGGGGCAGGGACGGGTCGGAGGGGTTGCCGTACCGGGCGAAGTTGACAAAGGCCGATGCCATCTGATGCTCCATCTTATCGGAAACACCGGGAAGGTTGCAGACCGGCACCTTGTCGGCGTTGTGGAAGAAGTAGGGAATATCCGAGCAGTGCCAGGGGGCGGTGCCTTCGTCCACGGGGAAGGTATAAGTAAACAGATAGGAGAAGGTCGGGGACTCATCCGACTGGGCCTTCAGGTCGATCAGCTTCTTGGTCGCGGGGCGCATAACCGTATCCAGGACCATCAGCTCGCAGAGGGTCTTGCCGGGATAAGCGGTCTGAAACAGCCGGATCGCTTCGTCCGCGTGCGCGCCGTAGACCTTTTCGACCATGGCGTGCGCCTGCTCCTCAGTCATCGTATTGCGCTGCGGGTTGCCGGGGGCAAAAGCGAGGAACTCGCCCAAAACGGAACCGGCCATCATCGGAATGGTCTTGGCGTGGTCGGTAAAGCCGATGACAAAGGGATCGCCGAGGTAAAAGTCGTTGGCCGAGGGGCCGCCGCCGCCGATATAGTGGCCGGCCTTTGCGAGCGCGGGGCTGACCTTATTGTAGGCCGCCGCCAGGTCGTCATAAGGGACCGTTTCCAGCGCTTCCACATCGGTAAGCTCCAGCTCCTTCATCAGCGCCTTAACGATCTCGGTCCCGTCCGTCTTGGGTTCGGGACCTTTGCGGTCCAAAACACCGGACATGACGATGCCTTTGTGGAACAGGCCGTCCGCCGCGGGGGTCTGCATCAGGGTATAGACCTTCATGCCGCCGCCCGACTGGCCGAAGATGGTCACGTTTTCCGGGTCGCCGCCAAAGGAGGCGATGTTATCATGGATCCACTGCAGCGCCGCGACCATGTCGGCGTTTCCGGCGTTGCAGGAGTTTTTGTATTTCTCGCCGAACGGGGAAAGATCGAGGTATCCCAGGATGTTCAGCCGGTGGTTGACCGTTACGACGACAACGTCCCCGAATTTGCTCAAGTTGTCCCCGTCATAGGCCTGCTGCTCAATTGAGGAACCGGCAGAGAATCCGCCGCCGTGGAACCAGACCATAACCGGCTTTTTCGCGTCCTTGCAGATCGACTGGGTCCAGATGTTGAGGTACTGGCAGTTCTCGTCCATCGGCCAATAGCGGTGCGGGACCTTCATCTCGCCGGAACCGGGCTTATCCTGGCTCATCAGCGGGCAGACGTAGCCGTAGCCGAGGGCGTCCTTGACCCCTTCCCAGGGCTTTACGGGAGTAGGCTGCTGGAAACGCTTGGCGTCGCAGTATTTGATGCCGTAAAAGGTATAGGTGCTGTCGAGAAGAAAGCCGCGGAGCTTCCCGGCCTTGGTTTCGACAACGGGTTCGGTGGTAGTGCAGACAAATCGTTTTGCCATAAAAATATCTCCTTTTTAAAATGTGCTTGAAGAAATGTAACTTTCTGACATTATTATATCGGATTTTTGCGATAAATACAATATCTATTTTATCCATGAAATGCCATTTTTTATTGTCTATTTGACTAGAATCAGGGGCGGCCGCATCTCCGGAAAAGTTTTCCGATGGGCCGGGAAATCGGGTAAAAGCGGGCATCCTACGGGCAGACGCGCCGGATTTCCCGCGAAAATCCGATATTGCGCGCGCCCCCTTCATCGTGTATAATAAATAGGAATGAAAGGCGATGATCATATGCACATCCAAACACAGGGCGAATGGGAAGAAGAAATGGCGCGCAGGATATTGGACGTCGTGCGTTCGGAGCTGTACCTGTCCCTGCGGTACATGGATGTGGCGCTGTCCAAAATGCCCTGGGCGGCGGATGGACAGATCCATACCTTTGCCACCGACGGCGAAACCCTTTATTTTTCGACCGAACAGCTGCTGCGGGTCTGGCGGGACAACCCGGTTTTCTGCAACCGAGCCTATCTGCACAGCGTTTTGCACTGCGTGTTCCGGCACCTCTGGCTAAGGGGGAACCGCGATAAGGCGCTGTGGGACACGGCCTGCGACATCGCGGTCGAACGGGTAATTGATTCGCTGGGGCTGCCTTCGCTGAAACGGGCGCCCAGCTGGACAAGGCAGAAGACCGAAAAGGCGCTGACCGAGGAAGGGATCGTTTCCCCGGCATCGGTCTGCCGGTGGCTGGGGAGGCTGGACGAAAAAGAAATCGAGACGCTCCGGCGGGAATACTATACCGACGACCACCGTTTTTGGCCCCAGGAGACAGAGCTGGCCGCAAATCCCAGCGCCGGGGAGGACTGGCGGAAGATCGGCTCCCGGATGGAGAGCGAGATGGAAACCCGTGGGCAGGAGGCCGGGGAGGGCACCGAAATGATGGCGGCCCAAATCCGGGCGGCGAAAAGCAGGCGGAGCTACCGGGACTTCCTGCGGAAGTTCTGTGCCCTTCGGGAGGAGCTGCGCGTCGACCCGGACAGCTTTGACCTCGGGTTTTATACCTACGGGCTGTCCCTTTACGGCAACCTGCCGCTGATCGAGCCGCTGGAGAGCCGGGAGGAGATGCGGATTGAGGAATTCGCAATTGTCATCGATACCAGCTACTCGACCAGCGGGGAGCTGGTGCAGGCGTTTTTGCGGGAAACTTTTGCCCTGCTGGTAAAGAGCGGGATTTTTACCCAGCGCTGCCGGATACGGGTGCTCCAATGCGACGACGGGGTGCGGGAGGATACTTTGGTTACAAGCCCGGAGCAGATGGAACGGCTCGGCAGCAGCTTTATGATTGTGGGCGGCGGCGGGACGGATTTCCGCCCGGCTTTTGCCTACCTGGAACAGCTGCGCGAAAAGGGGGCGTTTTCCCGTCTGCGCGGGATGCTGTACTTTACCGACGGCAAGGGGATTTACCCGGCAAAGCGCCCGCCGTGGGAAACGGCCTTCGTCTTTGTCGGGGACCAAACGGAAAAGGAAAACGAGCCGGAAATCCCCGCCTGGGCGATGCGGTTGACCCTGGACCCGGAGGAGCTGCAATAAAGCCGCCCTTTGCAGAAGCGGGAAAGAAAGGAAACCAGATCTATGAATATAAAACGTGCGAAGCAAGAAATTATCCAAACCGTCCGCGCCTACCTTTCGCGGGACGCGGCGGGGCATTACCGGATCCCGTCCATCCGCCAGCGGCCTCTGCTGCTGATTGGCCCGCCCGGCATCGGCAAGACGCAGATCATGGAGCAGGCGGCGGCGGAATGTGGCATCGGCTTGGTGGCCTATACGATTACCCATCATACCCGCCAGTCGGCCGTCGGCCTTCCGTTTATCGAACAGCGCCTCTACGGCGGCAGGACCCGTTCGGTCACGGCCTATACGATGAGCGAGATCCTTTCCAGCGTCTGGGAAAAGATCGAGGCCGGGCAAAAAGAGGGGATTTTGTTCATCGACGAGATCAACTGTGTCTCGGAGACGCTCGCCCCGACAATGCTGCAATTTTTACAGTGCAAGACCTTCGGCAACCAGTCCCTTCCGGAGGGTTGGCTGATTGTCGCCGCAGGGAACCCGCCGGAATACAACAAATCGGTCCGGGATTTTGACATTGTGACGCTGGACCGGGTGCGGCGGATGGACTTGGAGGCCGATCTGCCGGTCTGGAAGGAGTACGCGCGGGAGAAGGGGCTGCATCCGGCCCTTCTCAGCTATCTGGAGCTTCGCCCGCAGAATTTCTATAAGATCGTCCCGGATGTCGACGGGGCGCAGTTTGTAACGGCCCGTGGGTGGGAAGACCTGTCGGAACTGCTGTATGTATATGAGCAGCTGGAGCTGCCGGCCGACTGGGAACTGGTGCATCAGTTTTTGCAGCATGAGGAAATCGCCCGGGACGTGGCGGCTTACCTGGAACTGTACAAAAAATACCGGACGGATTACGGCGTCGGGGAGATTCTCGCCGGGCGGATCCGTCCGGGGCTGTACGCGCGGGCGATGGCTGCGCCGTTTGATGAACGGCTCAGCCTGGTCAGCCTGCTGCTCAGCGGCCTTTCGGCACAGTTTGCAGCGGCGCGGAAGGCCCGCCGGGTAACGGACGGCTGTTATGACTTCCTAAAATCCTTTCGGGCGCTGTGCGGGGCCTCTGCCGGTGAAGCGGGGAAGACGCCCCGGGAGATCTGGGAGGTGATGGCCGGCGGGGAGCAGGAGCGGCTTTCCCGCGAGCGGAACCCGTTGGATAAGCGGGCGGCGCAGGCGCAGGAGGAGGAGCTTTCCTTGCTGCGCAGCTGGACGCCGGACGCGGACACCCCCGAAGCGGCCTTTGCGCAGGTGCGGGAAAAATTTGCGTCCCAGGCATCCCGGGCGGAAAGCCTGACGGACGCTGCGTCCCAGGCGTTGGAATACGCCTTCGATTTTATGGAAAACGCGTTCGGGGAGGGGCAGGAAATGGTCATCTTCGTGACCGAACTGACCCTTGGGCCGGATTCGGGGCCGTTTATCACCGACAACGGCTGCGAGCGGTACTACACCTACAACAAAACGCTGCTCCTTGGCTCCCGGAAAGCGGCGATCACCGCGGAACTGGAACGGGATGAAATTCAGAGCAGAGAACGCAGGTTTGATTAATCAATGAATAGTGAATAATGAATAATTATGGTTGGTTTTCTGCGAAAACCTTTGAATAAATTTTTTATTTATGCGGACAGGTGAATCTCTGCTGCGGGGGAAAACGGATTGCTGAATGTGTGTTGTTAAAGGAGAAAAAAATGATTTATGTGACATCAGACCTTCACGGTTACCCACTTGATCAGTTCAAAGGACTTTTGGAGAAGGCGCATTTTTCCGAGGAGGACTTTTGTTTTGTCCTGGGAGATGTCATTGATCGGGGACCTGAAAGCGTTGCATTATTAAAATGGATGATGATGCAGCCGAATATAGAGCTTTTAATGGGAAATCATGAGGCAATGCTTCTAGCGTGCACGTTTTTGTTCGATACGATTACCGATGAATCAATCGAAAATTTAAATGAGGAAAATATGGCAGTCTTTCAGACATGGGTCCAAAACGGCGGCCGCGCAACGCTACAGGAGTTGTCCGAATGCGATCCTGAAACGGTGCTGGAAATTCTCGATTATTTGAAAGAGGCGCCGCTGTATGATTCCGTTCGGATGAAGGACAAAGATTTTTTGCTCGTTCACAGCGGTTTAGAAAAATTTGATCCAAATAAGAGCATGGATGAATACACGGCTGATGAGCTTATATGGGCGCGTCCTGAAATTACACAAAGGTACTTTGATGATGTGATGACAATCTTTGGTCACACTCCTACACAGTTTTATGGTGCTCAGTATCAAGGGAAAGCAGTTATAACCCCAACCTGGATTGACATTGACACCGGTTCCGGTTTTGGCGGCGCACCGATGCTTTTGAGGTTGGACGATATGAAAGAATTTTATGTGTGACGGATTAGGACGGTCGGAGGGGATCGGATGGACAACCTTTTGCTCCTATGGGAGGAAGAAGACGGCGGGGCGGCGCTGATGGGCGTTTATGGCGATACGCCGGTGGTGCGCCTGCCGGAGGAAATCGAGGGGCGGCCGCTTTCTAAAATCGGGCGGTACTGCTTCGCGCCGCAGGGCAGAGAGACGCCGGGCTGCCGCCGGAGTGTTTTGGGAAATGTGCCTGCGGAGATGCTCCACCGGGTGGGCGGGAACTTTTTAAAAGAGATCACGCTGCCCCAAAGCGTGCGGGTGCTGGACAATGCGGCCTTTTATAACTGCCGGGAGCTGGAGAGGATCAGCGTCGGGACGGCGGTCAAAGGGATCGGAAGCGACCTGTTTACCAACTGCTGGGAGCTGCGGGAGCTGACGGTGCGCGGGGATGCGGCCGAAAAAAGTCCGCTCAAAAAGATTTTGGCGGATCTTTCTTCCGATCTGACGGTCCGTTTCTGCCCGCAGGGGAAGGTGCAGGCGAAGCTGTTTTATCCCGAATTTTTTGAGTCGATGGATGAGAATACCCCCGCCCATATCTTTAACTACTCGATTTCCGGGCAGGGGTACCGGTACCGGCAATGCTTTACGGCCGGTACTGCCGTCAATTTTGACGATTACGATAAGGTCTTTCCGGTGGCGCTGCCGGGGGAAACGGCGGAAACGCTGTGTAAGGTCGCGATCTACCGGCTGCAATATCCGGTTTCCCTGCGGGAGGAGGCCACGCGGCAGTACCGCGATTACCTCTCCGGACAGCAGGAGGTACTTCTAAAGCTGATCTGTACCGGCCGGGATGCGGAAGGCCTGACCATGCTGGCGGAGGATCAGCTGTTGGAAAGGGAAACGCTGCTGAGACTGGCGGATCTGGCGGCGGAGCGGGAATGGAACGAAGGAGCCGTGCTGGCCAGAGAGCTTGTCCACAGGCTTTTTGGGACCCGGAAAAAGCGGTACGATTTCTGAAAAGATACCGGCGGATGGAGACAGACATTTTACGAAAATGTAAATATTTGGATGGAAATGCAGCTTTTTTGCCGCCTGCGGTGTTTGTATAATATAGAAAAAAACAGCCCGCTGAAGGGAAGAAAGGAAAGATACCTATGAAAAAAATGAAGATGTTGCTGCCGGTTTTGATGATGCTGGCGCTGCTTGGCTCCTGCAGCCAGACAGCGGAAAATGAGATTGTTTCCGATCCGGCAAGCGGTGTATCCGAACAAAGTGCCGCATCCGAACCGGCCGGGGAAGACGCCCCCGGCGACGAGCAGGAGATCATCGACCATCCGACCGGGGACGGGGAATGCAGCGTGCATACCGTTTCCTACCACGCGGTGCCGCTCGACCTGATCATGATGGCCGGGTCGGAGGAGTATAATGCCTGGCTGGACGGGCTTCCCGCCGGGGACGCCGAAGCGGTCAATATCGTCGATTTTGTACGGCAGTTTCAGATCTCCCGTGCGGATTTCGAGGGGTTTGTGGCCGGGCGGGTGACCGAGGAACGGCTGGCGGATTTTGAGATGACGCGGGACGAGTACCTCGCGGCCTACGGCTATACCGATGCGCAGGTCGACGCGATCTACTCAGACGATGAGAGTATGATCGAAAGCGCTTTTGCGGCGCAGTAACCGGAGAAGGGCGCTGCGGGGAGGGAAGTTTCTCCCCGCAGCCGGCCGGCAGGATTTTTTTTGATTCAGCCCTTGACAAAACGGGCGCGGGGCTGTATAATATAGTCACTGTGCAGATGTAGTTCAATGGCAGAACGTCAGCTTCCCAAGCTGAACACGCGGGTTCGATTCCCGTCATCTGCTCCAATTTTTTTCAGGCAGTTACATGATTACACGCGGTGCAGCACCTTCCCGGTGCCGTGCCGTTTCTTTTTTCAGTGCGGAATCGCGGGAGGAGCAGAGAGATGTATCAAGAGCGGCTGGAAAGGGAAAGGCTGGTCATCCGAAAGGCGCGGATGTCGGACCTCAACAGTATCTTTTTGAACGTATACAGCGACGAAGTACTCCTGGAAACCATGTTTTTGGAGATCACAAAAAACAGAGAAGAGGCCAGAGCCAGGCTGATGAGAACGATTGAATTTCAGAAAGATAAACCGCTGTTTTTGTGGCGCTCAGGGAAACCGACGAGGTGATCGGGCTGTGCGGCGTCAAGGAAGAATCCCCAGAAGTCTATTCCGAAGCGGGGATCTGCATCGCACGGTGGTACCAGCGGAAGGGGTACGCGGCCGAGGTGCTGAGCATCCTTTTAGACTATGCTTTTCGTGACTGCGGCGCGGAGACCTTTGCCTATTATTGTATGTCCTGCAACGATGCGTCAAAGGGGCTGGCAAAGAAGTTCGGGTTCCGGTATGACCGCATCCAAAAGGAAACCAGGCCCCGCGACGGGAAGGAGTTTGATATCGAACGGTATCTGCTCCGAAAGAACGCGTATTTGGGGATAGACTGACTGCCGATTGCTGCCCGGCGCGAATGCTCAGGTGCGGTGAAGTATCACAAGAAAACCTTGTCGAATTGACAGCCAGCCCCACTATTCCGAATATTCTGAACAGGACATATTTATTTGGTAATTGGCTTGCAAAGCGTACAAAAGCAATTATAATAAGCCGTAGGGGTGTAGAGATGGATGAACTGATTAGCATAAAGGATGCCAACAATTTAGTGCGGAAAAATTTTCGAGAGCTGATGAAACAGCATGGCTTTGTGAAAAATAAGAGAACAGGTTTCTATTTTAGAGTACAGGGATACTTCGTGCAAATATTTATTTTGAGTTTTTTACGCTCTTTACCACAAATCAAATGCTTACTACTACCCACATTTTTGTACGCTAATGGCATTTTACCTTACATGGATGCAAGGCTTGTTCGGATAGGAAATCAGTTAGACGCGAAGGCATCAATATTCTTTTCAGACATTGTTATTCCCGGGTCTCCACAAGTGTATCGCTTAGAACAGTTTAACAGTGTTTGGAAAGCAAATCACCAAATATTAGCGGAGATGCTGATACCATATCTTGATAAACTGGATTTTAACGAAACATTATCAATTTTTCAATCTGGAAGAAATGATTTTTTTGAAACAAGAATGGGAGCATATGATTATGTTTCGTGTGCAGTTGCTATTGGGCAACTCAAGTGTTCTTTTTACAAAGAAAGTTATGGGCAATTATTAAAAATGAGGGACATATACGCAAAAGCGGCTGTTTCATCTTCAACAAACAGCCCTTTCCTCTTTCAAAAAAAATTTAGACTATATTGACGATCTGCTTTTCCTTCTAAAAAACAAACCCGACCAATGGAAAGATAAAGTATCTGAACGCATAGCAAAAACTGAAACAGAAACTTTACTATATTGGGACGGATGTTAGATTTCAAAAGCAAGATTCGACCTGTGGCCTAAATTTCGCCTTCCGGTTCATTTGCTCCCCTGGTCAAATGCTCAGGTAATGTTTTTAACGGAAGAGTCCGTTGGCACGTGGACGACCGGCGCGAACCGAAAGTTTTTCCCCAGCCAAAAAACGGCAGAACGGTTTTCTTACGCTGCTGCCCGGCGCGACCACACAGGCTATGATTTTAACGGAAGAGTCCGTCGGCACGCGGACGATCAGCGTGAACCAAAAGTTTTTGCCCAGCCAAAAAACGGCAGAACGGTTTTCTTACGCTGCTGCCCGGCGCGACCACA
>CAYWRQ010000078.1:0-155 GCA_964460915.1 uncultured Oscillospiraceae bacterium | reverse complement strand
CAGGCTATGATTTTAACGGCAGAGTCCGTCGGCACGCGGACGACCGGCGCGAACCGAAAGTTTTTGCCCAGCTTTTTTCAAAAAGCTGGGTTGCATTATCTCTATAGTCGTCAATGATTGTTTACACAACTTGCAAAAGTAACAAACTTTATTTT
>CAYWRQ010000077.1:0-12739 GCA_964460915.1 uncultured Oscillospiraceae bacterium | reverse complement strand
CTTAAAAATTGGATTCAGGGCGGTCATCGGCTCTTGGAAGATCATCGAGATCTTGTTGCCGCGGATTTTCTGCATCTCATAGGTCGGGGTCTTGGCGATATCAATCGCCCGGTCGCCGTCGTTGAAACGGATCGCCCCTTCGACGATCTGGCCGGTAGGCCGCTGGACCAGCTGCATCAGCGACAGGCTGGTGACCGACTTGCCGCAGCCGGACTCCCCTACAATGCCGACCGTCTTGCCGATCGGGACGTCAAAGGTGACGCCGTCGACCGATTTTACCGTACCGATATCCGTAAAGAAATAGGTGTGGAGGTTGTCAAACTCGACAACATTGTTCGGATCGCGCATCTCCGCCGCGTACTCGGAGGGATCTACGTGCTTGCGGTCGCGTTTCTTCTCCAGTTCCTTGGTAATCTTGCGGTTTTCCCGGGAAATCCGGCGGGATTCCTTGGCGGAGATATAGTTTTGATCTTTATTTTTCTTACTTAACATTATCAGCACTCCCTTCCCTTAGCGTTTCATCTTCGGGTCGAATGCATCGCGAAGACCGTCGCCGACAAAGTTGAAGCCCAAAACGGTCAACAGAATCAGCAAACCAGCCGGGATCCAGCAATACCAGTAGTTTGTCATAACGAAGACGTTGGAAACGGAAGAAATAATATTGCCCCAGGATGCGTACGGGAACTTAACGCCGATACCCAGGAAGGACATCGTCGATTCAGTCAGGATAATGCCGCCAAGCGACATGGTGCACTGTACGATCAGCTGCGGAATAACGTTCGGAACCAGGTGGCGGAAGATCCTTCTGGAAACCGTCAGGCCGGTCGCCTCGGTCGCGGTCATGAATTCCTGCTCACGGAGCGAGAGGATCTGACCTCTGACCAAACGCGTAATGGACGGCCATCCGAGAACCGCCAGAACAACCATCATAAAATAAATTCTCGTCTTGGGGTCAACCTGGTAGGAATCCATAATAGAGCCGAGAATGATCAGAATCGGCCAGGTCGGGATACAGTAGAAGATATCAACGATACGCATGATCACCATATCGACCCATTTGCCGAAATAGCCCGCAAGACCGCCCAAAACAACGCCGATAATCGTTTCCAGAATAACGACGACAAAGCCGATCAAGAGCGAGATTCTGCCGCCATACATCAGACGAGTCAGAATATCCATGCCGTAGCCGTCTGTTCCAAGCAAGTGAACTGTGCTGGGGGCAAGGTAAGTCTGAATCAGCTTGGTAGAGGACTCTGTCCGGATAGTATACCGGTCATTTGTCCGGGTCAGCTCATACTCGACCTCATTGCCCTCGCTGTCTGCCAAAACAAAGGAGCTTTCCCCATCGCCAATGGCTTCGATAATCCGGGCTTTCATTTCGGCGGTGATAACTGTGCCGTTTTCAACGCCCTGAATCGAGTAGTTGGAAACCACAGCGACCTCATTGCTTCCATCATAAACAGTCGCATTCAGATCCTCGACATCCATCGAGTAGGACTTGCCGTCAGCAGTGAAGGAGTTCTTGTCCTCGCCCATCGCGATCAGCAAAGCCTTCTTGAACTCATAGGAAAGATTATCGCCCTCGATCACCAGTTTAGATCCAACACCCAACTCCTGCACAGAGGAAATTGTAAAGGAACGGTTTGATCCATTAATCATATACTCTGTGCCCTGGTACTCAAAGGCCGATTCGCCCGCTTCAACTGCGCTGGTAAAGGATTGCGTCAGGCTATCAGTAACTTCAAGCGTGTCCGAAGTAATGACATATTTTCCCGCCAGCTTATCAACATTGGCAACCGATACGGTACCCTCAATCAGCCAGCTGTCAAGCCCCAGATCCTTGATCGAATAGGTTTCACCGCCGGACGTATAACTCGTCTCACCATTGTTGACGGCCAGAATCAGACCGGTACGGGCGCCAGACGGGATTTTTCCGGAGCTTATCTCCGCAAAGCGGTACTCGGTATTGACCGTAGCACCGGCAAAATCCTTAACAATAGAAGAATAATCTTCAAAAATCTGCGTCTCTTTGTAGGGATCAATCCAACCCCCGACAAACGAGAACAGGAACATTACAACCAGAATACATAGACCAACCATGGCCAGCCGGTTCCGGAAAAACCGCTTCGCAACAAGCGCGCCAGGAGACAATACTTTTACACGTCGTTCATCGTCCAGAGCCAAGTTGTTAGAATCCTGAGGTTCTGGCATGCCGATTTTCTTTTCTTCAGTAGACAAAACGATTCACGATTCCTTTCTTTAATCAAAACGAACTCTGGGGTCGACAACCGCGTACAAAATGTCCGCAAGCAGCATGCCCACAAGGGTAAGAATGGCCAGGAAACAAGAGTAGAACATATAGAAGGGTATGTCGCCGTTCACCATCGCCTGGTAGGAAGTATAGCCGATACCGGGAATCTGGTACAGTGTCTCGGTGATCATCGCGCCGGAAAAGAGGCTGGGCAGAGTACCTGCCAGCAGAGTTACAACCGGAATCAAGGTGTTGCGGAATGCGTGCTTATTGATGACAACGCTCTCTGAAAGGCCCTTTGCGCGGGCAGTACGGATATAATCGGAGTTCAAAACCTCCAGCATATTGGTACGAGTGAACCGCATCAGACCGCCGATACTGATGATGACCAGCGTTGCAACCGGCATAATCATGTGCTTTGCCATATCCAAGAATTTTCCCCACGTCGAGAGCTGGTCATAATATCGGCCGACAAGGCCATACAAGTCCAGCCACCCAAGCTTGATCGAGAAGGCGTATTTCAGCAGTGTCGCAAAGAAGAAGGTCGGAAGCGAAATACCAATCAACGCGATGACCGTTATAACATAGTCAGCCGTTCCATATTGCTTGCGGGCGGCCAGGATGCCCAGCGGTATCGAAATTAAAACCTCCAGGACAAAGGAAATCGCACCCAGAACAAAGGAATACCAAATCGTGCTGCTGAACTCCTCAAGAACAGGCTTGTTCCAATACCAGCTGTCGCCGAACTGGCCGCGGATCGCGTCCTTCAACCAGCTGAAAAAGCCCATGATAATCGACTTATCCAGGCCATACATCGCGTTCAGCTGCGCCAGAAGCTCTTCATAACTCTTCGAGTTCGGCTGCTGCGAAAGGGTGCGTGCCTGCGTCTCCGTATACGACGATGGAATACAGCGCATGATGGTGTACATGATCAGCGCAACAAAGAAGAAAATAAAAACACTGAGCAACAAGCGCTTGACCACAAATTTGCGCATAATAATATACCCTCCTTAAAAGATACCGTAAAATCAACGGCAAGGATATGTAGCGAAACCAAAACAGATCAAACAGAAAATACGCATGCAGCACATCAAATGACTACCGACCCGTATCATTGTTTATCTATACGAGTCGATGTGGTCATCGTCCCCTACCAAATTCAAGTCATGTATGGGATGATGACTACACCGGCTCTGTCGAAATCTTCAGGGTTCTTCATTTTTCCATAACATAGCACCAGGCGACGCACCGCACTTTTCCAACACGATGCGATGCGCCGCCTTTGGCTATTATTCACAGGTCAACAAAACGTTCGGTAATTACTGAACCATTTTCAGATTCTGCAGATCGTTATACCAGTTCCAGTTCGTCGTGATATCCGGAGTCACAGAATCCATATCAATCCGTTCCGGGCTGAACAGGATAACATTCTGTCTCTGATAGATCGGGATAGAAGTTGCCCAGTCGTTGATGATATCCAGGCACTGCTTGTAGATAGCTTTACGGTAATTCTGATCGGTAGAAGTCCTGCCGTCCATGATCAGAGCATCCAGCTCAGCGTCCACAATGTTGCCGTTATTATCTTCAGAACCCTTACCCGTTACGTTGTCAGAATGCCACATGCTGTACATATCGGGGTCAACACCGCTCGACCAAGCAGCACACCACATCTCCTGAGTATCGGAATCGATGGTGCTCCAAAGAATCGAAGTGTCAGACAGGTCGTTGATCGTCAGGGTAATGCCGATTTCAGACAACGCGTCACGGACATATTCCAGCAGCATGAAGGAAGGATGTTCACCGGTACCGCCGCCAGGAATCATAACTTCATATCCCAGCTTCGCGCCCTCGGGAGCAGCTGTGAACTTGCCAGAAGCTTCATCCCAGGTGTATCCGGCGGCAATCAGGTAATTCTTCGCAGCCTCAATCGCAGCGGCATACTTTTCGTCGTTCGTCATATCTGCGGTGTAGATCGGGTTTCCATCTACATCGGTAGAATACGCAACAGTATAGCCTTCATCGGTCGGCTGAGGAGCTGCCCAAGAAGTGTTCGAAATATTGTACTCAATGACGCTCGCAGCGTCGCCATAGTAAGAATCCATTGCGATGGAACGATATACGGCAATCACAGTGGCTAAAGCTTTACGGAGGTTCTTAGAAGCTTCGCTTCCAGGCTCACCGCCTACATTAACGGTATTCGCGTTGATACCGACGTAACCATAACCGCGGTTATCGACCATGCTGGTGGTCAGAACGTCGCCATCGACCTCGCCGTTGGAGTTATAGGACGCAATCTCTTCCAGCTTTGCTTTCGAACCGGAGGGGTTGGTCACATCAGCGGTACCAGTACTAAGCGCGGCAACCTTATCTGCTTCCTGAGTCTCCTTAAACTGCATTTCCTTCGTTTCAGGAGCGCCCTTCCAATAATTCTCGTTGGCGGTAAAGTAAACGACCTTATTCTCGTAGCGATCGAACACGTAAGGTCCGGTACCCATCGGAACGTTGATGCTCTGAATCGAGGAAACATCGCCGTAATCAAAGCCGAACTGGTTGTTATCGTAATCGTACTTAGATTCGTCGCCGTAATAATGCAGCGGGATCACATAGCTGTTCAGATTATAAATCGTTGTAGCGGAGTAGCCCTCAACGGTAATCGAAGCGGTGTAATCATCGATTCTCTTGATGCCGGCAACGTTCGGAACGCCCTGGCCTCCCATCGATTCATCCTGAGAACCGTATTCGGAAATAAAGGTTGTCTTCGCGTCATCCACAACAACTGCGCCGGTAGCGCTTTCGCCTGCCGCATCATAAGAAGCAGCATCGCCATACTTGGCAACAGCCGCGTTGTAATAATCCTCAATCACCGGATAGGTTCCGTTCGCGATATCAAAGGTATCGCCGGAAGCAGAGGTGACCACGCCGTCAGCGTAATCAGCAAAGCCCCACATGACCATACCAAACGCAACCTTCAGATCGTCCGTGATCTCATCCACACCGATCTCGGAAGCATAAGCAGAGGCATAGTTCTCATATACATAGTCGACAATGCCCTGTACATCGGTAATCCAAGCTTCCTCAATCATCGAGTTGTAGGCAGCCAGCATATCCTCGCCGTATTCTCCAGCGTCGCCGTTTGCCGCGAAGTAATCTGCCATTGCCGCATACTTTTCATAAACCTCAGCAGAGGTCTGGGTCTGGTAATCCTGCAGACCGACAATCGGTTCTGCGGTCAGCGACTGGTTCCCAACATAGCTGGGATCCATGGCGACATACCAGGTAAAGATAACATCATCGATGTTCATCTCTTCTCCGTCGGAGAAAAGAACACCCTCGCGCAGTTTATAGGTATAAGTAGTCGTATCATCGTCATTCTGCTCAACAGTGATATCGGACAGACCGTAATAGGTATATTCGGTACCGTTCCACTCTCTGGTTTCGCCTTCGATGCCATTGTAAACCGGCATGCCGGAACGGTCGGTGTTCATCAGACTTTCAACAACCTGTTCGCACACTTCACCGTCATAAGCCAACGAATACCACAGGGGGTTAAATTTCTGAGACATCGTGTCAATCGCGTATACCAATGGAACACTGCTTGTGGGTTCTACCGTTTCAGTTGAACTTTCACTGCTGCTTTCGACAGTACTTGATTCCTCGCTGGAAGAGCTTTCAGAACTGCTTCCGCTACCACCGCAGGATGCAAAGACCGATACGGACATAGCCGCAATCATAGCGACAGCGAGGAAACGTTTCATATTTTTCACAATGAATCCTCTCCTTGTGTTTTGTCGGTTTCCGTCAAAAAACGGAAACAAAAAATGGCAATTGTCCCGCTTCATCTGTACCATTCCTGACCGGGTTCCGAATAGGGCAAGACCTGTTCTGAAGTGAACGCCAGTTGTCCGTGGGACAATTACTTTATGTTATTTTAGCAAAATAGTGCGCAGAAGTCAAGTAGTCTACCCGCCCAATGGGGCGATTTTTCCGCAACTTTATTAAATTTCGCTGTTTTTCGCAAATTTTCAAATTTAAAATTGCAATTTCTTGTTAAAAAAGACTTCGTCAATTGCCAATATTTTCAAAAAAAAATTGGTCCTTTTCCCAATTCCCTGCATATTTTACCAGAGAATTATGGAAACACCTGCAATTTTCTTTTTTATTTCCTGCGGATTTTTCCCCGGCCCTTTAAAAAGGGCTGGATCCTAAATTTGGTTCGCGGCGGGAGCGACCGCCGCGAACCAAAAGTTTTGCTCAGCTTTTTCTATTAGCCGATAACCTCGATCTTTTCCAGATCATTCATCCAACTCCAGTAGGAAGTAATGTCGGGAGTTACGGTATCCATGTTGATTCGTTCCGAGCTAAAGAGGTAGATATTCTGACGCTGGAATACCGGAACCTCAACCGCCCAGTCGCGGATAATATCTAGGCACTGCTTGTAAATAGCCTTCCGGTAATCCAAATCAGAGGAAGAACGGCCGTCCATAATCAGCTGATCCAGCTCGGGATCCTGCAAATAGCCGTGATTTGAGCCGGTAGAACCGGCCAGGCCGGGAACATTGCTCGAATGCCAGAGCTGATACAAATCCGGATCAATGCTGGACTGCCAAGACATGCACCACATCTCCTCGGTATTCGCGTCCAGCGCATTCCAGAGGACATTGTTGTCCGACGGATCGTTAATCGACAGTGTAATACCGATCTCCGCCAGAGCATCGCGGGCATATTCCAGCAGCATATAGTCCGGATGGGTACCGGTGCCGCCGCCCAGAATAATGAACTCATAGGAAAGCTTTGCGCCCTCAGGAGCGGCGGTAAATTTACCAGCTGCTTCATCCCAGGTGTATCCTGCTGCAATCAGGAAGCCCTTTGCGGCCTCGAGAGCAGCGGCGTACTTCTCGTCATCGGTCATATCGGAAGTATAAATCGGGTTGCCGTCCACGTCCTCCGAAAAGGCTACCGAATAATCCTCGTCAGTCGGCTGAGGAGAAGCCCATGAGCAGGATGTAATCGAGTAGTTGATGACCTTGGCGCCATCCCCATAGTAGGAACTGATCGCGATATCGCGGTAAACCGAGAAGATCGTCGCAAACGCTCTGCGCAGATTTTTGGACGCCTCACTGCCGATTTCGCCGCCGACGTTGACAGCAGAAGCGTTGATGCCAATCAGGCCGTATCCCAGCATATCATAAGAAGCGATTGTCAGAACGTCCCCGTCTACTTCGCCGTTCCCATTATAGGATCTGATTTCATCAAAAGCCGAAACCGAGCTTTCAGGATCCGTCAAATCGGCTACGCCGGTAGCGACAGCGGCGATCTGATCATCCGGCTGGGTCTCTTTCCACTGCATGTGCTTGGTCTTGGGAGCGCCCTTCCAGTAGTTTTCGTTGGCATCAAAGTAGGCGATCTTGTTTTCATAGCGATCGTAGATATAAGGGCCTGTTCCAATCGGAACGTTGTTCTTTTCGATACTCGACAGGTCACCGAAGTCAAAGCCAAACTGGTTGTTCTCATAGTCGTATTTAGACTCGTCGCCGTAATGATGCATCGGAGCCAGCGGAACGCTCGACAGTTTATAGATCGTCGTGGCTGAGAAGCCATTGGTCGTTACCGAAACGGTGTAATCATCCAGCTTCTTAATGCCGGCGATATTCGGGACGCCTTCCTCTCCCATCGACTCATCCTGCGCACCGTATTCAGAGATAAAGGACGCCTTCGCGTTGTCAACCACAACTGCGCCTACGGCACTTTCTCCTGCCTCATCATAAGCGGCTGCATCGCCGTATGCTGCAACGGCAGCTTCATAACAATCCTCAATTTCTGGGAAAACACCGTTTGCGATATCAAAGGTCTCGCCGGACGCAGATGTAACAATGCCATCCGCGTAATCGCCAAATCCCCACATGACCATGCCGAATGCAACCTTCAGGTCATCCGTGATTTCATCCTCGCCAATATCAGACGCGTAATCAGACGCATAGTTTTCATATGCATAGTCGACAATACTCTGCAGATCGGAAACCCACGCATCTTTCACCTCATCGTTGTATCCAGCCAGCATATCCTCGCCGTATTCGCCGGCATTGCCGTTTGCCGCAAAGTAATCGGCCATCGTACTGTATTTATCATAAACCTCGGCCGAGGTCTGCGTCTGGTATTCCTGCAAGCCGACGATATCCTCAGAATACAGGGTGATAATCCCCGTGTAGCTGGGATCCAGCACCACGTACAGTGAGAAGATCAGATCATCCGCAGTCAGTTCCACGCCGTCGGAGAACTCGACTCCTTCCCGGAGCTTCAGCGTATAGGTTGTCGTATCCTCTCCCTGATCGACCGTACAGTCGGCCAGTCCCGTGTAGGTATAATCTGTTCCGTTGTAGGTGCGAGTTTCTCCTTCGATGCCGTTGTAAACGATAGCGCCCATCCGATCGGTTTCCAGCAGATCATCCGTGGTTACATCGACTACATAGCCGTCAATCGCAGCGGTATAGTAGAAGGGATTAAATTTCTGGTTGAATGTCTGGCAGGCGTACACAAGGGGAACATCCGACTCTGTATTCACCGGTTCGGCCTCCTCGGAAACAACCGACGATCCGGATGCTTCAGAGGAAGATGACTGTGCAGAAGATGTCTCTCCGCTGCTTCCACAGGAAGCAAAAGCACTGGTACTGACTGCAGCCGCAAGCATTGCCGCCAACAGACGTTTTGCATTTTGTTTCATGATAATCTTCTCCTTATAATTTTCTGTTCGTTACAGAGAAATAACCATTCCATCTGTGAACAAAAAACAAACAGCTTGCAGGCAATAAGCTCTTTTATCAGTTAGGATTTCGAAAGCTGATTCTTTCGCACTCTTCCAGATTAAATCTGATATGAGTATGAATAAAATCAAAACTGTTCCTGCAAAATTCTATGAGAGATATTATAATAGAATGAAAAGACGTATGTCAAGAAAAAAAAGACAAATTACCAGTTGTTTGACAAATATTTATGTGTTTTCACTGTTTTTTGAGGATTTTTCTTCAACAATTGTGCAATTTTTACGCATAAAAATTGCAATATATCCAGCAGACAGACCCGTTAAGCCATTGAGCAGCGCAAAAATCAGGCTGGGAGCCGAAAACGCACCGGCTATCAGCATATATCCCAAGCTTTCCAGGCAGACCACCCCGGCCAGGATCCCGAGCAGCGTCCCCATCTGGCTCACCCGCCGCCAGGAACGGTCGACCTCTTCCCTTTTCATCTGTTCAGGCGCCCGCCACTGCAGTACAGCACCCAACAAAAAAAACGCCGCCGGCGCCATCTCGACCACAAACGGGATCGCGATGTAGACCTTCCGGGCGGCCTCCGAATCGATCAGGCCGGCCGCTACAAACAGCAGGCAGCAGGCTACCGCCGCGCAGAGGGAAAGCCGTTTCGCCCTTTTTTTTCCCCGCTCGGACGGGAAATGGGCGGCAAAATACGGGCCTTTATAGACATAAATTTCCTTCATCCCGCGGCCGTCGTTTACCGAGACAAGCTGCGGCTTATAATCCTTTGCATATTTTTTGTATCCCAAAAACGCACCTTCTCTATCCTGAAAGGCCGACCCCGTCCACACCCCCGGCGGCGGCATAAAAACAAAAAACCGCCGCTCCCAGAGGTTGGAGGAGTGACGGTCATTTTACCATAGACACCAGCAAGGCCGATACACGGGCGCCTTATGCTTTCGCAGCAACTTTCGCGGCGACCTGCGCTTTCTTTCTGGCAGCTTTATTCTTGTGGATAATACCCTTCGCAGCAGACTGGTCAATGGTCTTGTAAGCAGCTTTCAGGACTGCTTCATCGACAGTGCCGTTTGCCGCAGCAGCGTCAACAGCCTTTAGAGCAGCTTTCAGGTTACCCTTCAGCATTCTGTTCTGCAGAGTTTTGGCCGCAGTAACTTTTACTCTTTTCTTCGCGGATTTAATGTTCGGCATATTTGCACCTCCTCACACAAGGCCTGTACCCAGGCCAATGAATAGGCATCATGTTCCTGTCAGCAGCAACAGTTGTTGCATAAAGACACGTCCGACAGACTATGACAGCCTTTATATAATACCATTCTTTTCCCAAAATTGCAAGGGCTTTTCGTAACTTTTCCGAAGTTTTTTTACTTTCAGCAAACCACACAAAATTCCTTCCGCTTTGACAGGATTTTCCGCGGCCGGATCAGCGCAGCATCCCGATCACCCGCCGGATCATCTCCGCCAGTGGGATGTCCTCCACCCCGACCACCATATTGTCGCAGCGGTTTAGGGGAATCAGGATCTTTTTCGCGCGGCTCTGCCCGACGGCCAGAGCCATCTTCGGCGTGACCTCCCCCATCAGCGAGTCCGCAATGACGATCCCGATCGGGCCGATGATCACATCGGCCTTCGGCGCCGTCACTATGACCGGGTTTTCGCCGGTCGCTGCGTCCTTTACCCCGCTGCGGAGCATATTGGAGGTGGCGATCGCGTTGGTCCCGATCACCGAAAGGTGCGCTTCCGGCAGCTCCCTCAGGACCGCCTCGGCCAGTGCGCGGCCGATTTTTCCGCCCTGCCCGTCCACAATTAAAATATGCATACATTCATTTCCTTACCGTCAGACAATTTTTTTGGCAAAATACTTTTCGAAAATCACCGCGTCAAAGGTTTTGAGCAGCTGGTCCTGCTGATCCTGCGACGTGACCGTCCAGGCCGCCAGCATCGGGCGGAACCAGCTCCGGCAGACCTGGAACCCGAGCGGCGCGCCCAAATCCACCCCATAGGCGATAAAGTCCGGGCGGCCGAGTAGGTTGACCAGCAGGTGGGTCATCGCAAAGCACATCAGCAGCGGCTCCCCGCAGTGGTCCTTCATGAAATTCATGCTGAGCTGACCCCTGATCCGCTCCGGGCGGTTCTTTTTAAACCACTGCACCGCCCTGGGGTCAAAGGATTCAATACAGATATCGCCCTTATATCCGTCGATCATCGGGGCGGCCGCTTCACAGATCGCGACCGGGCTGGTCCCGGCCGGTACCTTGATCTCACAGATCACCGGCACGCCGTCCAGCTCTGCCAAGACGTCAGTAAAAAGCGGGATCCGCTCATCGGTTTTTGAAAGCCTGAACTGGCGCAGCTGTACATATGTAAAGTCATAGATATGTCCGTCCACCCCGCACATCCGGTTTAGGGTGTCGTCGTGGAAGACAACGACCTTGCCGTCCTTTGTCAGCTGTACATCCAGCTCGACCCCGTACTGGTGGACCCGCGCCCGTTTAAAGGCGGCCAGGGAATTTTCGGGGATCCCGCTTTCGGGATCGTACAGTCCCCGGTGGGCATACACCTTTTTCTCAAACCGGCTGGTATCCCGCCGCTTCCGGGGCTTCACCGCCCAGATAAACAGCGCCGCCAAAAGAACAATCACCAACACTGTAACCATAAACGCCATCCAAAATTCCTCCTTGATTCCCATTATAGCGCACGCCCTGCCCGCTGTCAAAGCCTTTTATGGCCCCTTTCAGTTCAGCCCGGCGATAACCTCCATCAGTTCCCTGGCCGTCTCCTCCTTGATTTTCAGTTCCTCCATCAGTTCCTCCGCCGTCGCCGCCTTCATCTTCGGCTTGGTCGGCCAGCGCTTTAAGAGCTTTCCCAGCCTCGCGTCGCCGATCCCCTTGACGCTTTTCAGGACAGACTCGGTATCCGCTTTTTTGTGCAGCATCCGCTGGTAGGAGATTGCGTACCGGTGCACCTCGTCCTGAATCGTCGTGACGAGGGTAAAGGCCGACTTCATCATCGACATCGACAGCTCCCCGCTCTCAGTCGTCAGGTCGCGGGTGCGGTGGCGGCTGTCCTTGACCATGCCGAACAGCGGCACATCGATGCCCATTTCCTGGAGCACCGGCCGGACCGCGCCGACGTGTCCTTTGCCGCCGTCCAGCAAAATCAGGTCGGGCAGCCGGGAAAAGGCCGGATCGCCGTCTAAGTACCGGGTAAACCGGCGGCGGATCACCTCCCGCATCGAGGCGTAGTCGTCCTGGCCCTGCACGTTCCGGATCGCAAAGCGCTTGTAGTCCTTTTTGAGGGGACGGCCGTTTTCAAAGACGATCATGCCGCCGACCCGGCCGGTTTCGCCCCAGTTGCTTATATCATAGGCTTCGATATAAACCGGCGTGCCGGGCATCCCCAGCAGCTTTTGCAGCTCCTCCAGGGCCGCGACCTCCCGCCCCGTCCGGCGGATCTTGTGGGCCAGCTGTTCCCCGGCGTTGTTTACCGCCATATCGGACAGCTTTTTCCGCTCCCCCCGCTGCGGGATGACCGGGGTGACGCTTTTCCCGCATTGCAGCCGGATAAACTGCTCAAACATTGCAAGGTCCTCCGGCGCCTTGTCCAGCACGACGAACTTCGGGATATCCTTCCGGCTGGTGTAATACCGGTAGAGGAATTCCTCCCGCACCTCGTCGATATCCCCCTGGTGATCAAAGGTGAAGTTTTCCTTATCGGCGATCCG
>CAYWRQ010000076.1:0-12759 GCA_964460915.1 uncultured Oscillospiraceae bacterium | reverse complement strand
ACGGGTTTCCCGTCCCGCCGTTGATCACATTTGCCCGCCACCTACCGTCCCGCACGCGTTTCCATAAATGCGCACCAACCTCACCCCTGTATGGGCCGCGCACGCAAATGTAATGTGCGACCACATCCGCCCGCCGACACCCACGTTTCACCCCGCCCCAAAGACTTCCTAAACCAAAATGCCCCGGCCGGACTTCCGGTCGGAGCATTTTCTCTGTCGATTTATGAAAACCTGCCTATTTGATGGGCGCGGCGGAATCAAAGACGCTGGGGAGGATCGCTTCCGCTTCTTCCGTGCAGCCCCTTTGCAATTCGCCGTTCAGGTACACCTTCGGTTCATCCCCGGAGGCCTTGTCGGCCCGCACCTGAGCATAATAAAGCATCGGTTCGGCCTCATTGTCCCGCCTGCCGGTCAGCTCGACCTCCAGCCGTACATCGCCCAGGAACCCGACTTCGGTATCGGTGTCCAGCTCGGTTTCACTGTAGCCGGTCACGTAAAGGTAGCAGACCTGCTTTTGGTACTCGGTTTTGCCCTCGCCGCAGTAGAGTCGCTGCCAGAGAACCTGAACGCCCGGCGTTTCCGTCAGCGCGCAGTCCTCCAGCCACGCCTGCACGGGTTCTTCCCCCAAAATCCAGCTGTCTGTCTCGTCTGTCTGCCACTCGGAGAGGGTAGTTCCGGTGATCGCGGTGCTGGAGCCGTTGTAGCCATAGGGCGCCGTGTCGATTGCCAGCAGCAGGGCGATGATCGCCACCGGCAGCAGCACGCAGACGACCAGCAGCCACCCCAGCCCCATTTCCTTCTTTTCCACCACCGGCGGCGTCCGTTCCGGCAAGGGGGCTGCGCACTGAGGGCAGATTTTCCAGTCCGGCTCGACCGGTGTTTGGCAGGCCGGGCAGCGGAGTTTCAGTTCCGCCCCGCAGTGCGGGCAGACGGCAAACGTCTCCCGGACGCTTTCCCCGCAGGCCGGGCAGTGGAGCTTAGAGTGGCCGTACCGCGCGACCAAATAGATCGCCAGCCCGATGAAGCAGGGGAGCAGGATCGCCAGCAGCGTCCAGGAGGCCGCGCTCATATTCCGCTTCCTTGCGTCCGACCAGACGTAAATCCCGATGGCAATATCGGTGGTGAGGATCAAAACGAGCATCAGTATCATCAGTATGCCCATCACGGCCATAGTGTCTTCCTCCTTTGGATAAATAGGGTCAGGGCGGCCGCACCGCCCGCCAGGGTCACCGGGCAGATGATCATGACCGGCAGCGCCACCATCCACAGCCCCTGTGCCAAACAAATGCGCACGAGGATAAACAGCGCCAGCAAAATCGCCATAAAGCTCAGCACCGCCCCGATTCCGAGGATAAAGAGCTGCCTTTTCAGCTGCCTGCGAGCCGCCTCCTCCCGCAGGGCGGCGATATCCAGCCTCGGCGGCTCCGGCGTGGGCGCGGGGTGGATCTGCGCCAAAATGTCTTTATCTTCCTTCATCGTCAAGCGCCTCCTTAAGCAGTTTCCTGGCCCGGGAAAGCCGGCTTTTGACCCCGCCGGGCGAGATGTGAAGGGCGGCGGCGGTTTCCCTTTCCGAAAGCCCCTGGTAGCAGGAGAGGAGGACCGCCAGCCGCAGCTTTTCCGGGAGCCTTTCGACCGCTGCGTCGATGTCCAGCTTGGTATCGAGAAGCTGCTGGGGCGACGTATCCGCCTGCGGCTCCGGCAGATCGGTGAGCGGGAAAAATACCCGCAGCTTCTTTCTGCGTAAACTGTCCCGGTACAGGTTTACGCAGATGCGGTTCAGCCACGGCTCGAACGGCTTGTCCGCTTTGTACCGGTCCAGCTGCATCATCACCCGCACCCATGTCTCCTGGTACAGCTCCTCCGCTGCGTCCCGGTCCCCGGTCAGGTACAGGCATAAGCCGAACAGCCTGCCGCCGTACTGTTCGACCAGCTTACTGGGATATAGGCCCATCGCGCTCCTCCTCTCTTTCGTCTTCATATAAATATACGCACGGGAAAGGGGATCGGTTGCATCGGAAGGAGAATATTTTTGAAAACAAATAAGCCTCACCGCGCGGCGCAGTGAAGCTTATTAGGGGATCAGGGTTTTAACAGAAAGGGTACACGGAATTACCCAATGTCATATTGTCATTCATATTTTTTCTTTCCTGTTGTGAGCAAACTCATACGCAGCTTTCATATTTGTAATCAGCTGCTGGCACTCTTCAAGACTTTCTCCGTATGCGAGCTCCTCTCTAAAAAGCCAAATGACCGTTTCAATATACAAACAGCGCAATAAAATCTCACAAGGGATACCTGCACCGTCACCAAGCTTTTGTACGAAATCAAGTACGACTTCCTTTGGCTCTGAGGTCAAATCATCTCTAAACTCATCAAGTATAAATCTCGATAAATCAAATACGGGGTCGCCTATTACGCCTTTAGGGTCAATAACCGTATAGCTTCCATTTTCATTTTTAAGTATATTCTCATGATGTAAATCACCGTGCAGCAGAAGATTGCGAGAATACATTTTGCATATATTTGTAAGCATTCGCTCTGCACTGTCAAGATACGGATACAATTCTTCACAATCCTCACGATTTTTTGTACCTTTTTTGCCAGCTTCAAACCATTCTGTGTATGTAGGGAATGTACGATCGGGCAAGTCAGTCGTCTTGTGCAGTCCTTTAAATATGTCGCCTGCAACTTTAATCCGTTCGCTGCGGGGAGAACTTTTATATAAAGTATGGGCAGGCACAATTCGTTCCATTATATATACCTGATCTTCAAATGAGTACGCATAAAGTTTACAAAAATGATCACCTTGAAACAATTTTAATGCCTGTATTTCATTGTCAATACAACCATTGTTGATAAGAATTTTGAGGATAACCTTACCGTATCGTTTTGAAACCGCATAGAAAATCAGACTGTTCATGGAAAGCTCTGGCTGAAATTCTATTTCAGTCAGATCCCATTGTTTTTTGTATTTCTCTATAATACTGATTCGTTCGTTATAGCTTTCTGTACCTAACTTTTTTAAAAATCGTTCTGCTATACGATCAGTCGGCAATATAAATCCACCTCTCTATAGTTTGTTAAATTCAAGTTTCATTTTCTATTATTATACACTATTTTTTCAAAAACAGTTGTGAAAAATCTATTAAATTGAATATTGGAGAAGTGATTAACTTCATGAGTCTTTTTCTGTCGGCAAATTTTTAAGGGATAAATCCGAAGACTTATCCCTTAACTTCATGATTTTGAACTTAACGAAATGACATTGCCTGAATTACCCTCTCATTTTATAGTAGCCGGCCTTAGCCAAAGCTTTCTGGAAAACCGGGTAGAGCAGGGTCGCGAGGATAATCGATACGATACCGGACAGCGAGGAGGTGATCGCCTTCGCGCCGACGTCGGCCAGGACCGTCTGAAGTGCGTTGCCGAGAACCAATCCCTTGGCAAAGCTATAGCCCAGGTACAGGATAATATAGGTGACCATTCCGGCCGCCGCCCCGGCGAGGGTCCAGCCGATCTTCCGGTTTTCCTTGCCGCCGACCGATGCGACGGATCCGCCCACAAGGCCCATGATAAAGCGCATGATGATTGTAGAGGGCGCGGAAGAAGCCCATCCGCCTAGCAGGTCAAACAGCCCCAGGCCCACTGCGCTCGCCGCGCCGCCGCGCACCCCGCCCATCAGCAGGCAGGAGAGCAGGCAGAAGATATTCCCGCAGTGGATCATCGTTTTCCCCAGCGGAGTCGGGATTTCGATGCGGAAGTTGGTCGCAACATAGCAAACAGCTGCAAACAGCGCACAGATTACGACGTCATAGACACGGATACTCTTTTTGGTTTTCGTTTTTTCACTCATAATGTGCAACTCCTTTTGGGAGTACAGCTGGCTGTATGCTCCCGTTATTCAGAGAAGCCGGTACCGTTCAAAGGTCTGGGCGCCGGTCAGCCAGGACAGGCAGGATTCCAGCATGACGCCGTACCGCGTGTCGCTGCCGTAGCTGAAGGTCGTGCGCGCCGCGATTTCAATAAACCGTGTGGCCCGTTCCATCGCCATCGGCAGGCTGTCCCCGCCCAAAAGCCCTCCGACTAGGACGCTGGCAAAAATATCGCCGGTGCCCGGATAGGTTACTGGGACGTAGTTGCAGTCGACCCGCCAATACTGGCCCTGCTCCCGGTCATAGCCGATGTTGCTGACGTGGTCGTCCGCCATTTCAATGCCGGTCATCACCACATACCGCGGCCCCATGCCGGAAAGCCGCAGCAGCAGCCGTTTGGCCTCCTGCTGCCGCAGCGGGGCGGAAGGATAATCCTCCCCCAAAAGCAGCACGGCCTCGGTCAAATTCGGCGTGATCACGTCGGCGACGGCCACCAGCTCATGCATCCGCCGGATCATTTCCGGGGTTGAGGTGCGGTAGGGCTTTCCGTGGTCGCCCATGACCGGGTCGACGACGGCCAGGGCATCGGGGTAGCTTTCAAAATACTGCCGGCAGAAATCGATCTGCTCCGAGGAGCCGAGCCATCCGGAATAGATACACTCGAACTCGATCCCGAGCCGTTTGTAATGCTCCAGCGTCGGGGAAAGCATCCCGGTCAGGTCGTTTACAACGACCTCGCCCAGCCCGCCCGTATGGGTCGATAAAACGGCGGTGACAATGGGGCAGACCTGCACCTTCATAGCTGAAAGCACCGGCAGGATAACGGTCAGCGAACAGCGTCCGAATCCGGATAGGTCATGGATTGCGGCGACGCGGGGGGGTCTTTGCAGCATAGCTTTGCAGCCTCCTATTACCCGGCGGTTTCTCTGTGGCTTTATTTTAGCAAGCGGAAAAAAAATTTTCAAATGGGCTCGCCGTCGGGGAAAATTTTTGGATTTTGTGAATCCTTACCAAAGTATGATACCACGAAAACCAGAGTTTGGCAATCTTTCCGGATTATTTCGGAAATGAAAAGGCGAAAAATGCGCCGCGCGAAAATAATGAACAAAAAAATCAAAAGAAGAGTCTGTTTCCATAGTGAATATGTAGGTTTTAAAAAAATGGGCAATGGCTGGGGGACCGGAACAGATGAGCGCCTTTTGGCTTCAGCCGGGATGCGGGCGCATGGGAATATGCGCATTTTTTTCGCTTGCCCTCACCTGTAAAAGGCGCTATAATATTCCTATAATAGGAAAAGGGGTGTGTCCATGCTGAATCTATTGACCGGCAGCGCTGGGACAGGCAAATCCGGGCGGATGGAAATGATGATGCGTCAGAAGGCTGCGCAGGGAAAGACCGTGATCTGTCTGGTGCCGGAGCAGTATTCTTTTGAGACGGAGCGAAAACTGTACGCACAGGACGTACAGGTATACAGCATGGAGCGGCTGGCGGAAGCGGTGTTCCGGGCGTGCGGCGGGCTGGCGGGAGAATATGCCGACGATATGGTACAGCTGCTGCTGATGTGGGAGACGCTGCGGGACGTAAAGCCGATGCTTTCTCTTTACGGCAAAAACGCGGCCCGGCCGGACTTTGCCTCTGAGATGCTGGCAACGGTGCAGGAGCTGCGGCGGGCGGGGCTCTCCCCCGAGCGGCTTCAGGAAGCGGCCGCCCTCAGCAGGCCGGACGGGGAGGACGAGATGCCGGCGCTCGGGCAGAAGCTGGGGGATCTGGCGCTGGTCATGGAGGGCTATGACGCGGCGCTGGAGCGGTCGTTTCTGGACCCCAGCCAGCGGCTGGAGCGGGCGGCAAGGCTGATTCGGGAGAACGGCTTTTTTGCCGGGACGGAGGTCTTTGTCGACGAATACAAAAGCTTTACGGCCGTGCAGACGGAGATCCTGTCCCTGGCCATCCGGCAGGCGGATCAGGTCACCGTTTCCCTCTGCATCGACCCCGCCCGCACCGATATCGGCCTTTTTGACGGCGTCCGGGAGACGGAACGCGCCCTTAAGGCCGCTGCCGCAAAGGAAGGGGTGCCGGTGGCGCCGCCGGAGGTTTTGCATATCCCGCTGCGGTATCAAAACCCCGCCATCGCCCATTTCGGCAGCCAGCTTTTTAAGGCGGCCCCCGTGCCTTTTTCACAGAAACCGGATGGCATTACGGCGGTGCAGCTGGACAAGGAATATGAAGAAGCGTTTTATGCGGCGGCGGAAATCTGTACGCTGGTGAGGGACAATGGCTATGCCTATGCGGACATTGCCGTCCTGTCCCGGGATATGGAAAGCCGGGCGCCCTCCCTGGAGGCGGCCTTTGACCGGTACGGAGTCCCGTATTTTCTGGACAGCGGCCGGACGGTCGAGGCGATGCCGCTGACCCGGTTTGTACTGCATCTGCTCCAGCTGGTGCTCCATCCGCTCGACCGGGAGGAAGGGCTGATGCTGCTCAAGTGCGGCGTGCTCCAGCCGGAGCCGGAGGATATCGCGGCCTTCGAGGAGTATACCTATGTCTGGGATCTGACCGGGTTCTCGCTGCGCAAGGCCTTTGCCCGCAATCCGTCCGGGTTCTCCGACCTGGAGATGGGGGAACGGGAACTGGACAAGCTAAGGCGGGCGGAGGACGCGCGTAGGCTTCTGGTCGGGCTGTATGACCGGTTCCGCGCCCTGGCGGAGGAAATGGGGATTAGCCGCGGGGTGTACCAGCTGCTCTGCGAGTATCAGATCGACACGCAGATACAGGCGCAGTGCGACGGGCTGATCGATGCCGGGGAAGAACTGGACGCGGAAAATTTGCGCCTGTCCTGGGACAGCCTGATGGACTTTCTGGATGCGGCCGAGACGCTGCGAAAGGTGCGGGAAAACGCGGGGGAACAGATGGACATGGCGGAATTTAAGGAGCTTTTGCAGGTTTCCGCCGCCGGTATCAAGCTTGTAACCCGGCCGCAGACGCTGGACAGCGTCCTGGTAGGGGACCTCTCCCAGATCCGAACCGGGGAGAAAAAATGCGTGCTGATTCTGGGCTGCAACGAAGGGGTGTTCCCCAGGCTCCCGGAGGCGTCCGGCCTGCTGACCGGACAGGAGCGCCAGCAGCTGGCCCGGCTCGGTCTGCCGGTTCAGGGCCTGCCAGAGCAGAAAATCCTGGACGAGCGGTTTGTGGCGTACCAGGCGGTGATGATCCCGTCGGAACGGCTGACACTGACCTGGAGTACGGGCGATCTCAGCGGCGGGGTTTTATCCCCCTCGGAGCTGATCGACTCGCTGCAGGCGGTTTTTCCGGGGCTGCCGGTTCTTTCCCAGCGGACGCTTTCCCCGTTCTTTTTCAGCCAGAGCCGCTCGACCGCGTTTTTGCAGGCGGCAAGGCTCCCGGACGGGGCGGAGCGGCGGACGCTGGAATCGGTTTTGGGAGACAGCGCCCAGTGGAAAGAGCGGCTGCGAAGGCTGTCCCATTCGGCGGAGGCGGAACAGCGGCAGATGCGCAGCGCCGAGCTTTCCCGCGCCCTTTTTGCCCCTCTTGGACAGCGGGGCGGCAAGACCTTTATGGAAGTCTCCCCGTCGCAGGTCGAGAAGTACTTTTCCTGCCCGTTTGCCTACTATTGCCGGTACGGGCTGGGGGTGCGGGGGCTGAATAAGGCGGAGCTTTCCCCGCTGGCAAGGGGGAACATCGTCCATTTCCTGCTGGAGAAGATCTTAAAACAGCCGGATTTTGTACGGCTGGATGAACAGGAGCTGCAAAAGCTGACCGTTTCGCTGTTGGCGGAATATCTGGATCAGGTGCTGGGCGGAAAGGAAGAAAAGAGCGCGAAATTCCTGTACTATTTCTACCGGCTGCAGGAATCGGTCGGCGGGATTTTGCAGGCGCTCCAGCGGGAGTTTCAGGCGACGTCGTTCCAGGTCCGCGGCTTGGAAGAGGTGATCAGGGCCGGGGCGCGGATTGAACCGTTTACGGTCAGCGACGGGAATTTGACCGTCAGCGTTTCCGGGAAGGTAGACCGGATTGATGAAGCGTTGATAGACGGGGAAAGGCTTGTCCGGGTTGTGGACTATAAGACCGGCGGCAAGCAGTTTAAGCTGGAGGAAGCCGAAAAGGGGCTGAATTTGCAGATGCTGCTGTATCTCTTTGCAATTTGGCAGGGGAGCGAGTCAGGGAAGGGGTTTGCGGACGTGACCCCGGCGGGGATCCTCTATATGCCGGCGAAGGCCTTTTCCCCCAGCTTTGACCGCCATGAGGGCGGGGAGGAGGCAAGGCAGCGGCTTTACCGGATGAACGGACTGGTGCTGGACGAGGAGCGGGTTCTCTGGGCGATGGAGGGGGAGCAGACGGGCGCGTTTATTGAAGCGCCTTCTTCGCGCGCGCCGCAGAACTCGCGAATTTCAAGGGAAGGGCTGCAAAGGCTCCGGGAGGAGGTAGAGCGGCTGCTGACCGAGATGGGGGAAGATCTGCTGGCGGGGCGCATTGCGCCGGAGCCGAAGGGATACGGGAGCAGGCTGCCCTGCGGGTGGTGCGAGTATAAGGCACTCTGTGGCCGCAGCGGCACTTGACCGCCGCCCGAGCGCATGGTAAAATAAAGGCTGTGAAGGTGACACGCGTTTCGTTTCACTCCACGCCCCCGGAGAGGGAGACACAAGTTTTCCGTCCACCCTTTCTTAAAAGGGTGGCGGATTCCAAAGGCAGAGCCTTTGGTCGCTCTCCGCAGAGAGCGAAATCCCCTCCGGATTCAGTTTGGACAACGTCCAAATGAATCCGTTTATGCCCACCCTTCGGAGGGTTTGGGAACCGAAAGCATCGGTTCCCAACAAAAACCTTCCGTTTCGCAGTCTGTATGTAGGGCGCGCCGAAGGTGCGCAGTTGATGGGAATGGGTGCGGGCCGGGAGGTTGATGCGTATGACGGAAATATGTGCGTTTCGGTGGGGTCGGGCCGATGTGGTCGCACATTACATTTACGTGCGCGGCCCATACAGAGTTAGCGAACACACGGGTGGATTTGCAATGACCATTGGTTTGCGATGCAAACCCGGGCGCACGTATCGGCATATCTACCATTATTCAAAAAATTTCGGAAAGACGTGATTATATGTCCGAGCTTACCTCCCTGTGCAATATCGGCAAAGAAATGGAAAGAAAGCTCCATTCAGTCGGCATCAGTTCCGCGGAAGAATTGATTCGGCTGGGGAGTAAAGAAGCCTTCTTCCGGCTGAAAACGCGTTATCCCAATGTTTGCCTGGTTCACCTGTACACTCTGCAGGGGGCGATTGGCAACTGTCTGCAGGATGAGGTGAAACGCGATCTGAAACAGTTCAGCGACTGCCTGGTTCAAAAGTAGAATCAGCATGGGAAATGCGCCTATCCCCAGTACAAAAGGCTAATCCAAAACTTTGACAGAAACCGAAAGGATGAAATAGATGGAAGATTTACTTGAAACCGGTAGAATCGTCGCAATCCACGCCCTGAGGGGCGAGGTGCGGGTGCAGCCCTGGTGCGACAGCCCGGAGTTCCTCGCCGAGTTTGACGAGCTGTACCTCAACGGGGAATGGGTCGAGATCGAAAGCGCCCGGGTCCAGAAAACGATGGTGATCATGAAAATCGCAGGCGTCGATACCCCCGAGGAGGCGCAGAAACTGGTCGGAAAGATCCTCTATCTCAGCCGCGACCAGGTTGAGCTGGAAAAAGGCACCTATTTTATCACCGACCTGATCGGTATGCAGGTGCTCGACGCGGACGACCGCTCGGTGGTCTACGGCACCCTGACCGAGGTCACCAATACCGGCGCCAACGACATCTATCACGTCAAATTCCCCGACGGCAAAACCCGCTATGTCCCAGCGATCCCGCAGGTGATCGACTCGGTGGACGTCGAAGGAAAGGTCATGACCATCCGCCCGCTGGAGGGACTGTTTGATGATTAGGATCGATATCGCGACCCTGTTCCCGGAGATGTGCGAGGCGGTGCTTTCGACCAGCATCATCGGCCGCGCCCGGAAGGCCGGGAAGGTGGCGATTTTCTGCCACAATATCCGCGACTATTCCCCCGACCCTAAGCACCACCGGGTGGACGATACCCCCTACGGCGGCGGGAAGGGAATGGTCATGCAGCCGGAGCCGATCTACCGCTGCTACCTGGATATCATCCGGCAGAGCCAGTCGGTGCCCCATGTGATCTATCTTTCCCCCCAGGGCAGCGTTTTAACTGAGCAGAAGTCGCTTCAGCTGCGGGAGTACCCCCATCTGCTGCTGCTGTGCGGCCACTATGAAGGGGTCGACGAGCGGATCCTGGAAAAAATCGTGGACGAGGAGCTTTCGATCGGGGACTATGTCCTGACCGGCGGGGAGCTGGCGGCGCTGGTCGTAACCGATTCGGTTGTGCGGCTGTGCGACGGGGTGCTCGCGGCGGACGTCTGCTACGAGGACGAAAGCCATATGAACGGCCTGCTCGAATACCCCCAGTATACCCGCCCGGAGGTCTGGGAGGGAAAGGCCGTCCCGGAGGTGCTGCGCAGTGGGCATCATGCCAAAATTGATGGGTGGCGTTTGGAGCAGTCTTTGTGCAGAACCGCTAAAAAGCGTCCGGACATGATGAGAAAATATAGGCAGCAACATTCAAAAGACAAAAGGTGACCCTCCGGATGTGGAAAAAATGTGAAAAATAAAATGTGTATTTTTTACAAAGATGTGGAAAATTATTTGCCGCATTTCCAGCTGTTTAACAAAATTTGGGTAAAATCGAGTCTTTCTGGCGAAAAAACCGTTGACCTTTTTACAAACCATGGTATAATATTATCAATTCCACTTGGAATGGGCTGGACTTCATGCAGGTGGGAGAGCGTATACACGAGACACTTATCTTGGTAATTAGGAGAGTTTGGTATGTATTTGAAAGATGTCACCGTAAAAAATCAGGTTGGTCTGCACGCCCGTCCCGCCACTTTCTTCATCCAGAAGGCGAATGAGTTCAAGTCTTCCGTATGGGTTGAAAAGGAAGAACGCAGAGTCAACGCGAAGTCTCTGCTGGGCGTTCTGTCGATGGGAATCGTCGGCGGAACCAATATCCGCATCATTGCGGACGGGGTCGATGAGCAGGCTGCTGTCGACAGCCTGGTTAAGCTTGTCGAATCCGCTTTTGCCGAGTAAAAACGACACTGATTTTCTGACATTGGAGTGCATTGGGAAACCAATGCGCTTCTTTTTTGTCCATTTTCGGGAAGCGGGTGCATACATTCGCGCGGCCCGGAATTTTGGAAAGATATTGAAAAGAATCATCCTTTATGGTAGAATAAAAGGGATTTATAGACGATAAGGGGGAAAACAGATGCATAGCTCAGTCTATCGGACGCGGCGCGGCCGTTTCCGGCAGCAGCTTTTCCTGCGCGCGATCAGCTGCTGTGCGGCGCTGGCGGCGGGCGCGGGACTGTTTTTGATCACCTTTGGCTTTGACTATTCGGGCGAATCCGTTTTCCCGGTGATGGCGGCGGAAAAGGAGCCTGGCCCGGGTGCGTCCGAACCGGCGCCGGAAGAGCCTGTTTCCGAGCCGGAAAGCCGCTCCGGCTGGCAGCAAACGGATACCGGCTGGACATACCTGGATACAGACGGGAACCCGGTAAAGGGGCTGCGGCATATTGACCGGGGCACCTACTATTTCGCGGACGGACTGATGCAGACGGGCTTTTGCCGGACACCGGGCGGCGTGCGCTTTTTCGGAGAGGACGGCAGGATGAAGACCGGCCTTTTTGAAGCGGACGGGGTGCGTTTCCTGGCGGGGCCGGACGGGGTGATGCTGCGCGGCTGGCAGTGGGACGGAGCGGTCGGAAGATGCTACTGCTTTGAGGACGGCAGCCTTGCGGCCGGACAAACCCTCATCGACGGAACCATATACGCTTTCACCGAACAGGGCACCCTGGTCACCGGATGGAGCGAGGAAAACGGGGAACGCCTGTATCGGGATGCCGATGGCGTCCCGGCGTCGGGCCTGACGGAGGTCGACGGGATTACTTACTGGTTTGACGCCGGCATCCCCCAGACGGGCCTTGCCGTAATGGAAGACGGGACGCGGTTTTTTGATGAAACCGGCGCGATGGTTACGGGGAGCGTGACCGTAAACGGCGCCGAATTACAGTTTGGAACGGATGGACGCATGATGAAAAGCGCGGAGATCGAGGTTCCCGGTATTTTGCAAAACCCGGAGCTGCCCAACGGCTGCGAGGTCACAAGCCTTGCCGAGGTGCTGCGGTATCTGGGGTTTGACGTGACCCACGTCGAGCTGGCAAAGGAGTATCTTCGCTGCGAGCCGATGCGGTTTGAGGGCGGGGTCTGCTATGTATCCGACCCGCAGGAGGCGTATATCGGGGACCCGTCTACGGTTCAGGGCTGGTATTGCTATGAAGGGCCGGTCGTGGCCGCCGCCAACGCCTATTTCGCCGCGCAGGAAAGCAGCTGTACGGCAAGAACGTTCACCGGCGCGGATGAGGAGGAGCTGCTGTCCTACCTCCAGGCCGGAACGCCGGTCATTGTCTGGGTGACCCAGCAGCTTGCGGACGTCCGCCGGTCGAGCTACCTCTGGACGCTGCCGGACGGGACGGTGGAGCACCCGTACAGCGGGCTGCACTGCGTCGTTTTGAGCGGCATGGACCTGGACGCCGGGACCTGCACCCTGACCGACCCGATTTACGGGGTCTGGACGGCGGAACTAAGCCGGTTTATGGAAATCTATGAACAGATGGGCAGCCGGGCGGTTGTGATCAAAACAGGGCCGGAGGAAGAATAGGATTTTTGCGGAACCGGTCCTTTCGGTTTGCTGAACCAAAAACAGGCCATCTCTAAAAATCCGATTTTTTACTTAGGCATTGCAGGTTTTCCCATTTT
>CAYWRQ010000075.1:0-12829 GCA_964460915.1 uncultured Oscillospiraceae bacterium | reverse complement strand
TTTCCGGTCGGGATTCCCTTTTGTTATCAAACAGGCATTTGTGCGGTGTTGCCTATATTTTTATGCCCGTCAAATTTCCATAGAATTTGTTTGTAAAAACCACAACTATAATAGATAGGGCAAGTGACACACTCATTGCAAAAACACCTTTTTGTATCACAATAGAAATCAGAAAGAACAATCCGAATATTCCCCATTATAAAGGCAATGATTGCATGAATAATGAAAGCATTTTCCCAATAACCGACATAAAAGATGTTTCTATCCCTTGAATGGCGGCGGCTAATAACACACATATCGCAGGATAGAGGAAAAGTAAAATACTGCTTCCGGCAATATAGTGAATAAACTTAGCCAAAACAATAGAACTTCGTTTATACCCATTTGCAATATAGTGCCTAAGGATACCACTTGAAAAATCCTCGGTTAAAATAATTGAGCTATATATAACACAAGCCAAAATGGGAACCATGCTGTCCTTTGAAATGGCTATAAGAGTTTGTTCCGCACTACCATAATTGCCTGTTAGGACAGAAACCATACATGAAGCAGAAATAACCCCTAAAATAATCCATAAAACACAGGAGTGTTTAAACTTGAAAAATTCAGCCTTTAACATACCTTTCATTTTGATTTCCCCTTTATAAAGAGAAGCATAATGTCATCAAGAGTTGCTGGGTCAATAATTGAATTCGGATATTTCCTTTGTGCTTCGGTTCTATTTTCCACTAAAATCTGCCATTCAAAATCTTGTTTTCTGTATGCAGCAATATCAGCGCTATCCATTTTTTCAAATTGTGCTGCACCGCATTTCATAATTCCATAATGGTAACGTAGTTCATCTTTTGTTTTGCTGAAAATTACTTTTCCCGCATGCAAAAAAAACAATATAATCAGCAATTTTTTCTAAATCGCTTGTGATATGGGATGATACCAAAACAGAGTGATTTTCTTCTTGCACAAACTCCAACAACAAATCCAATATATCATCTCTGACAATAGGATCAAGACCGCTGGTAGCTTCATCTAAAATCAAAATTTCCGAATGGTGGGAAAGAGCAACTGCAATCGCAAGTTTCATTTTCATGCCTTTTGATAATTTCTTGATTTTTCTGTCTGTTGGTAAGGATAACTTTTTCAGCAATTCCCAATACCGATTTCTATCCCACAAAGGATATACTGTTTCCAGAAGTTTGCCTAAATTATTCGGAGACATAGAAACAGGAAAATTGTGTTTATCAAAAACTATACCAATACGATTACGGGTATCAAAATCAATTTCCTGTTCTTTCTTTCCCAGTATTTCAATCTGTCCGGCATCTTTTTCTACTAAGTTGAGAATAGCGTTTATTGTTGTACTTTTTCCAGCGCCGTTTTCACCGATTAAACCAACAATCGTTCCTCTGGGAACAGAAAATGATACCTCATTCAATAAAAAGTTAGGGTATCTTTTGGTAAGCCCTTGAACATCTAAAGCATTTTCTTTCATTCTGTTAATCCTCCTGATAAAATAAGCGCAATAACTCTACAAGTTTTTCAACTGGAATGCCGCTTGCTCTACCAATATCAGCAGCTTTTTGCAGATGTTCTTCGGCTTGGCGTTGTTGCTCTTCTTGATAAAACTCTTTATTTTGTGCAGATACAAAACTACCTCTACCTACCATGGTTTCGATGAAGCCGTCTCGTTGTAAATCTTCATAGGCTTTTTGAACGGTAATTACACTTACATGAATTGATTTTGCTAATGCTCGCATTGAGGGGATTGAGTCCCCAGCTTGCAGTTCTCCACTCATTATCATAGCCTTAATCTGTGATGTGATTTGCTCGTATATCGGCTTGTTGGCGTTATTACTGATAATGATTTCCATAACTCACCGCCTTTGCTCTTTAATTGTACTTAATGTACAATTACATTATAACATCTATTTTGCTTATAGTCAAGGCTTAAAATAAAATTGCCAGATACAGTTACCCTAAATAGCTGTATCTGACATTCGGAATATAGTGTGGTGCTGGCGGTCTATCTCTTGTTTTCGGTTGCTTGCTGCTTTACCTCACTTAAGCATTATCGGAGATTTGTCGTAAAAATAATTGACAAACGATTCCTACTTATGTTACTATAGAATAAGCGGATAGGGGAAAGGCTAAGAGATGAAAGTAATGCAAAAAATCCTGATGGGATTGCTGATGATAATCGGGATCCTATTGCTGTTGGATACCGGCTGTGTTTTCTATCATACGACCGGGATTCCGTGCCCCGGCTGCGGCATGACCAGAGCGTATCTGGCGGCGATGCGGCTGGATTTTGCCGAGGCTTTCCGGATGCATCCGCTGTGGCCGGTAACGGTGCCGCTGTTGGCGGTCAGCCTATGGAAAAACGGCCGTATTTTTCCTTCGAGCCACGCAAACCGGATTTTTTATTTGGCCCTTTTGACCGCGTACCTGGGGGTTTATGTTTTCCGCATGATCGTCCTGTTCCCGGATGTTTCCCCGATGGTGTTTTATTCGGATGCTGTTCTGCCCAGGATACTGCGGTGGATGCAAATATTGTAACGAGAGGGTTTTATTGACATGATTCAACGACGTAGCTTTGTAACCGTAATACTGCTCAGTCTGATCACCTGCGGGATCTATTTTTATTACTATATGTATCAGCTGACAAAGGATTTGAACCAGATGGCCGGGGATGACGGGTATTATACGGATCCGGCAGCGGTTGTCCTGCTCACCATCATTACCTGCGGCATTTACGGCTGGTACTGGCTCTATCGCCAGGGCAACCGGATGAAACGGCTGGCGGACTGCAACGGCGTTTTCTGCGACGAAAACGGTACGACCTATCTGCTCTGGGCCGTGATCGGCAGCCTGCTGTGCGGTATCGGTACTTTGATTGCCCATTACCTGATGATGAAGAATTTTAACAATATTGCCGATGCTTATAATGCCCATTTGGGTTAAATGCAGGCAAAACCTTATACGTCCTGACGGAAAAAATCGTGCCCAGCCGAATAAACCGGTTGGGCACATTTCATTTTACATATTCCAGGATTTTCCTCCATTCGCTTTTGAGCCGCTCCATATTCCAGGCCGCGTTGGCCGGGCTGGTCGACGGCATCCGGAAACAGGGGACCGGGAGAGGAAAGCAGTACCGTTTAAAAAGCTCTTCCGCTTTTGCGCCGTTAAAAAATACCGCCTGAATCTGGGAGCCTTCCACCATCGGCGCGATCTCGTTGACCACCGGGTTGCGGATCGAAGCGTCTGCGGCTCCCTTGATATCGCAACTGTCCAGTACGTCCCAAATCGCGATATCGTGCCCTTTCAGCAGCGCCTTCTTTTCCTCAATACTCGTTGGGGCCGGTTCGCCCAGCAGCTGGGCCAGCATCGGCCAGAACCGGTTCCGGGGATGTCCGTAGAAAAAGCCGCTTTGGAAGGACAGCGGGGACGGGTAGGTCCCCAATATCAGAATTTTAGAAGTATCCGTTGCGACCGCCGGGAAACACTTCCGCATATTATCACCTCTATGTTCATACTCGCTCATGCGCATAAACCCAGTATACCATCTTTCGGATGCCCCGGCAAGTTTATTTCCCGGGCAATTTTTCATATTTTGTGTTTGACGTGGACGTCCCTCTACGATATAATAGAATTAATAAGATAGACAGAAAATCTGCTCGGAAGGAAGACGACCTATGAAGTATAAACTGCTCGCCCTCGATATCGACGGGACCCTGACCAACTCTCAGAAAATCATCACGCCGAAAACAAAAGCCGCCCTAATGGATGCTCAGAAAAAGGGGCTGCGGCTGATTTTGGCCAGCGGACGGCCAACGGAAGGCGTCCTGCCGCTTGCAAAAGAGTTGGAAATGGAAAAGTACGGCGGATTTATCCTTTCCTATAACGGCGCCCGGGTGATTGATCTCTCCAACGGGCAGATCGTCTATGAAAAAGCGCTCGACCCGGAGATCATCCCGGTGATCGGCGACTTGGCCCGTAAGTATCATATCGGCGTGCTGACCTATGTAGACGGCTGCGTGATTACCGAAACGCCCGAAGACCCGTATATCCAGTCGGAGGCCCGCATCAACCGTTTGCCGCTCCGGAAGGTTGAGGACTTTGCCGCAGCTGTCACCGTCAAAGAGCCGAAATGCCTGATGACCGGCGACGGGGACTATATGGGCAGGATCGAGCCGGAAATCGCTGCCGCCCTCGGAAACCTCAGCGTGTATCGCTCCGAAGCCTTTTTTATCGAAATTATGCCCGAAAATATCGACAAGGCGGTTTCGCTGGGCAAGCTGTGCGAATACGCCGGCGCGAAGAGGGAAGAACTGGCCGCCTGCGGGGACGGCTATAACGATATCCCGATGATCCGGTACGCCGGCCTTGGCATCGCCATGGCCAACGCCAAAGACCCTGTGCGCGAAGCGGCGGATGTGATTACCCTATCAAACGATGAGGACGGCATTGCCTATGCCCTCGAACAATATTTTGGTATATGATTTACCTGGAGTCTTTTAAGCTTCCGGACACGGAACGGGAAACCCTGTTTTTCATCAAAGAAGCCTCGAAACGCACCTGCTACAATAATTATTATCCGTTTCAGATCTTTCCCCAGATGGAGCTGACCCGCTTGACCTTTGAACCGGTCACGATTTTCTGCGGCGGCAACGGCAGCGGGAAAACGACGCTTTTAAACCTCCTGGCCGAGTCGGTTGGAGCCTTTCGTGCCGCCCCGTACAACCGCAGCAGCTTCTGGGAGGATTATCTTTCCCTTTGCCAGGTAAAGCTTGCTCCCGGAGCCGTCAGGAGCCTGAGAAAGGCAAAGATCATCACCAGCGACGACGTTTTTGATTATCTGCTCAATATCCGAACGCTTAACGGTGGAATTGATATCAAGCGGGAGGAACTGCTCTCGGAATATACCGACGTCAAATATGCTCATTTTCAGATGCGCTCGATGGATGACTACGATCAGCTGAAAAAAGTTGCCTCTGCCCGCCGGAACAGCGGCTCCGGCTATGTAAAGGACCAGCTGATGAAAAATATCCGCAACGGCTCCAATGGGGAAAGCGCTTTCGAGTATTTTACCCAGGAGATTCAGAGCGATACCCTTTACCTGCTCGACGAACCGGAAAACAGCCTTTCGCCCGCAAAGCAGATGGAACTGATGCGGTTTTTGGAGGATTCTACCCGTTTTTATCACTGCCAGTTTGTCATTTCGACCCATTCGCCCTTTCTCTTCGCGTTTAAGGATGCCAAGATTTATAATCTGGATACCTGTCCGGTCCGGACCGTTCACTGGACCGAAATTCCCGGCGTACGGATCTATTTTGATTTCTTTGAGGCCCATCGGGACGAGTTTTTCCGCCAGCAAGAACGTACATGAAACAGCTGAGCGCATCAAGCCTTTGTCGGGTTTGATGCGCTTTTATCTATTATCAGTCATGCAGACACGCCTGCACCTTATGCAATGCGCCCTTTTCCAGCCGTGAAACCTGTGCCTGGGAGATTCCGATCTCGCCGGACACTTCCATCTGCGTTTTTCCTTCAAAAAAGCGCAGGCCGATAATTCTTTTCTCCCGGTCGGAAAGTCCGTGGAGCGCGTCCTTAATCGCGATTTCATCCACCCAGTCCCCGTCATCGCTTCCGCTGGCGATCTGATCCATCACATAGATCGGTTCGCCGCCGTCTGCATAAACCGGCTCATACAGCGACACCGGATCGACAATCGATTCCAGCGCCAGTACTACATCGCTTTTGGGCAATCCCAGCTCAGATGATATTTCTAAAATCGTCGGCTCCCGTCCCAGGGAGGCGGTCAGCCGCTCTTTTGCCTGCATCGACTGGTAGGCGAGGTCCTTGAGCGACCGGCTGACCCGCATAGGCGCATAATCCCGTAAAAACCTGCGCACCTCACCGATAATCATCGGTACGGCATAGGTCGAAAACCGCACCTCCTGCGACAGATCGAAATGATCGATCGCTTTGATCAGCCCGATACAACCGACCTGAAACAGATCATCGAGGTTTTCCCCTCTTCCGGAAAAGCGCTGTACAACGCTGAGCACCAGCCGCAGGTTCCCGCCGATGAGTTTTGTCCTGGCTTTTTCTCTCTGCTTTTGATCTCCGTCCTGCATCTGCCGCAGGAGCTGCATCTTTTCTTCCTCCTGAATAACGGGCAGAGCGGACGTATCCATTCCCGCAATGACAACCTTTCCTCTGTACATAGGCACCTCCTTGCGCTGCAAAATAAGTATGCACGCTTTTGGAAAGACCATACAGGGAAAAGGCTGGTAAAAGAAAACAGCCGGAAATATCTTCCGGCCGCTTGTAGAAAGGTGAATCGGTCTGCCGCTACATTTCGCGGATGGTGTTCCGGATTTCTTCCAGGAATTGCTGTTCATACCGGGTTAAGATATGCCTGCGCGGATAAACCGCGACATCCCGGCATTTGTTCGTCGCGGTTAGACAGGGCCGCAGGACCAGCTGTTTTTCTTCTAGGATATGCTTTGGAACCGGTGAAACCCACATAAAACTGCCGGGGACCGATTGGAGCAGATCAAACTGGCTTTCGCGCTCAAAGATACAGATCTGCTTGGAAGGGTTGGCCATTGTGGCGCCCGGCGACAACTCGGATAGGGCAATGGGGGACTCGTATGTATCTCCGTGGACGATTTCGATAAAGCCAGACAGCATATGATACGGAATCTCCCGCATTTTTGCCAGCGGATGATCCCTTGCCATCAAAATCCGCATATCATATTCCCATAAAAGCTCCGATTGCAGTTTGGAGTCCTGTAAAATGGAGGAAAAATATTGTTCGTTCATGGCCTGATACCGTAAAATGCCAAGGTCGGCTTCTCCCTCGGAGAATTGGTGCAGAACGGTTGGAGAATCTGTTTCGCGGAATTCAATCGAGATCTGTTCTTCATTCCGTATGCCGGCAATAAAGCGGGCAAAGGAGTCGCTGATATACGAATCCTGCGGGGCGTAAATCTTCATTTGAAGGCAACTCTCAGTATGCGGGCGGTATAAGGATTCTAATTCGTCGATCTGCGAAATAATGGTGGAGGCATAGGTCAAAAATTCTGTGCCTTTCTGTGTGACCGCAACCCCTTTTGCGGTCCGGTTAAAGATTTTGATGCCGATTTCCTGTTCCAATTGGCGGATGGCTTTGCTGAGGTTGGGCTGTCCCATGTACAAATTTTGCGCCGCCTTGGTGATAGATTTCGTCTTTTCGACCTCAATGGCATACCGCAGATATTGTGTGTTCATACCCTATCCTCCCTTGATTAGAAATATTCAATTTTATTATACACGTTTTGGCACTATTTTTCAACAGGTATTCCGACAAAAAGTATCGGAACTTGTGTCTTGTACAAAAATCACGCCTGTGGTATACTAAAAGAAAGGAAGTCGAAAGGGGTTCAAAAAATGATTTGGTGGAAAACAGTTTACGATGGCCCCAGCAGTAAGGTCCAGCGGCAGATTATGGCGATTCTGCACAAAGAGGGGATCCCGTACCGATGCAGCAGTATCGGCCTTCTGGTCCGTACGGAACGGGCCAGCTATCGCGTATCCGTCCGGGCTGTGGATTTTGCCTTAGCCATCCTGACTTTAAAGAAATATCGCGCGCATAAGTAAAAAACTCCCCTGTATCCGGATGGAAACAGGGGAGTCGGTTTATTTCAGGATATACGAGGTGATGCCGCGCTCGGCAAGGGAGGGGATCGTCTCCTCCGAATCGATAACCGGCATCAAGGTTGTGACATCGGCTGTTACCAGATCGAGAATGGTTACGTCGCTGTCGATAATCGGCGCGCTGGGGGTAAACGTAAAGACATTTGGCGTCGCCGTATAGACCTGGGTATTGACCCCTTCGGTATAGCAAGCGCCCTGGTAGGCCGGGATCACCCGCAGCCCCGGAGCCGCGTCCTGCATCGTCTGCAGGACCTTTTGCAGCTGGTCGGTCCGCGAAACGCCGTCATCTTTTCCGACGCCCAGCTTCTGCTGCAGCGTCGTGTTGGGGTATTGGTTGCCGTAGACCAGCAGATCCCGGAAACCGGCCGCGTCTATCTCTGCGGCGATTGCGGAAAGGTAGTCCACCGTGTTTTGCATATAAGGGTTCATCCAAGGCCGGCCCCCGTTCACGACCTTCGCGTCCAGCCAGGTGGTCGATCCGTCATTCATCCAGAAATAAGAGGTGCCGTACCGGGTATGCGCAGCGGTGTGATCCTGCAGGGAATAGATAGACGCCACCGGCTTAAGCCCATAGCTTTTGATTAGATCGGCAATAGATGTCAGGTCAACCTGCTTAGAAGAAATCGCCCCACAGTTTGCCGCCAGGGATACGGCGGTAGGATAATAGATGATACCGTTGTCATCCTTTAGCGGCACGACCACCGCGTTATACATTTCCGGGCTGACGCTTTCCAAAAAGGTTCGGGCCGCGTCCGTGGATAAGGCCGATTCAAGCGGCATGGTAATTGCCCGTACATCCTCGTTGTCAACAGGCTCAGGTGCGTTCGGAACAGGAATAAAGGCAGCCAGGGGTGCTCCATACCTTGTGAAGGGGTTTTCCTTTACAGGCTCATAATTTGACACGGGCGATCCGTATCCGCTGTAAAGTAATTCTGCTTGACCGCTATCTGAATTGCTGCTATCGCCTGTTCCGGAAGAATCCGATATAGATCCATCGTCCTGCCCGATTGGGTCGTTTGAGCGGTCCGGGATAGAGCTTTCACTTTCGATCTGAAGTCCATGCTGCAGGCCAGGTTCCTTTTGTCTGATCTCTGTGATGGTTTTCGCACCGATATAACCGATGCCGACCAAGAGGATCAGCAAAACCCCAAACAGCACGCTGCCTAGGATTTTCCGCTGCCGTTTCCGGCGGATTTGATATCCGGAAGAATAATGCTTAATTTTACGCCCCATATTTTTCTCCGATCAGCGCAGGGAAGCAATCGCTTCCGCCGGGTTTTCCGCCCCGAATACATAGGATCCGGCAACCAGCACGCTTGCCCCTGCCTCTCTGCAAAGAGCACCGGTGTTTTCATTGATGCCGCCGTCAACACTGATGTCGACGGTTTCGGCTGCCGCGCGGATTGCCCGTATTTTGTCCAAACAGGACGGCATAAACTTTTGCCCGCCGAACCCCGGCTCGACACTCATAACCAGTACCAGCTCAACCTGAGGAAGATAGGGCAGCAGGGCCTCGGCCGGCGTACCCGGTTTGATCGAGATACCAGCTTTCATCCCGCGGGCATGGATCGTATCGATGGTTTTTTGCGGGTCGGAGCTGCTCTCCAGATGGAAGGTCAGGTAATCTGCGCCCGCATCCGCAAAAGCGTCGACATAGGAAAGCGGATCCTCGATCATCAGATGTACGTCAAAGGTAAGCCGCGAAATACTCCGCAGGGACTGAATAACGGGAACCCCGAAAGAAATATTGGGGACGAAGACACCGTCCATTACGTCCAGGTGCAGCCAATCGGCGCCGCCGGCCGTAATTTTATCCAACTCCCGGTCCAGCCTGCAAAAATCGGCGGCCAGCAGGGAAGGAGAGATTTTCGTCATAAAGACCTTCCTTTCGTCAAAATCAGGCGGGAAATCCCGCAAACAAGCTATATATGGATATTGTACCTCATTTCGACAAAAAGGTCAATCCCCGCATCGCCCCAGAGGAAGTTATTTCCTATTTTAATACATTATTTTTCATTTGACCCGTAAATGAATCAGATTTTTTACAATCTCCCCCTTTACATCAGGCATTTTTTCATGTAAAATAAGTGTAGTATTTTAAAGATGAACTGAGGAGAGGAAGTATATCCATGGGACTGAAATATAACCGCATTTTGTTAAAGCTTTCCGGCGAAGCGCTGGCGGGCGAGCAAAAATTCGGTCTGAACTATGATATAATCAATCCGATTTGTGAAGCAATTCGCGACGCCGTGAAGCTGGGCGCACAGATTGCGGTTGTCGTAGGCGGCGGAAATTTCTGGCGCGGCAGAAGCAGCGGTTCAATGGACCGCACTCGTGCCGACCATATTGGGATGCTGGGCACGGCGATGAATGCGCTGGCCGTTGCCGACGCTTTGGAGCATTTGGGCGTCGATGTCCGGGTACAGACGGCAATTTCGATGCAGCAGGTTGCAGAGCCGTATATCCGCAACCGCGCGGTCCGTCATCTGGAAAAGGGAAGAGTGGTCGTCTTCGGCTGCGGCACCGGCAACCCCTTCTTTTCGACCGACACAGCGGCCTCCCTGCGCGCGGCTGAAATCGGCGCCGATATTGTGTTCAAGGCGACGATGGTTGACGGCGTATATGATAAGGATCCCCATAAGTATGACGACGCGGTAAAATATGATACTCTGTCGGTTTCGGAAGTCCTGCAGAAAAACCTCGGCGTCATGGATGCCACAGCGGCTTCGATGTGCAAGGACAACGGCCTTCCGATGCTGGTATTTGATCTGTCCGATCCGCAGAATATTGTCCGCGCTGTAAAAGGTGAAAATATTGGCACCCTCGTGATGCCCAAATAAACATATTTTTGAAAGGCAGGTATTCCCATGAAAAACGAGATTAAAAAGGCCGAACAGAAGATGCAGAAGGCTCTGAATGCCCTTAATTCCAATTTTAACACCATTCGCGCCGGCCGCGCGAACCCGGCGGTCCTGGACCGGATTGCGGTTGAGTATTATGGGACGGCGACCCCGATCAACCAGATGGCGGCCATTTCCGTTCCGGATCCCCGTACCCTGATGATCGCCCCGTGGGATCGTTCGACCCTGAAGAGCATTGAAAAAGCGATCCAGACCTCCGATCTGGGCATCAACCCCAACAATGACGGCAGCGTGATCCGACTCATTTTCCCGCCTATGACCTCTGAGCGCAGAAACGATCTGGCCAAGGAGGTTCGGAAAATGACCGAGGAGGGCAAGGTGTCCATCCGCAACATCCGCAGGGATGTCATGGATAAGATCAAGGCCATGAAGAAAAACGGCGACATCACCGAGGACGACGTAAAAGACGGCGAAAAAGAGGTTCAGAAGATCACCGATAAATACGTCAAGGAAGCCGATTCGATGGGTGAAAAGAAGATCAAGGAGATCCAGGAAATCTGATGGCGGAAAGAAACGATCTCCCGGCCCATGTCGGGATTATCATGGATGGCAACGGCCGGTGGGCCAAAAAGCGCGGGCTTCCGCGGAAGATGGGTCACCGGGCCGGGGCGTCTGCCTTTAAGGAAATTGCCCGTTATGCCAATAAGATCGGGCTGAAATACCTGACGGCCTATGTCTTGTCTACGGAGAATTGGAGACGCCCGCAGGATGAAATCGATTCGATTATCAGCCTTCTGCGTTCCTATCTGGACGAGATGGACGGATATGCAAAGGAAAATATCCGGGTGCGTTTTATCGGCGACCGCACGGCTTTTGACGATGATATTCAGGCAAAAATGGCCAGGGCGGAGGAAAAGAGCAAAAACGCAACCGGTTTAACGCTGATTTTGGCAATCAATTACGGCGGCCGGGCAGAAATTGCCTATGCCGCGAGGAAGATAGCGGCTGATGTCAAAGCTGGGAAACTGGAACCGGAACAGGTTGATGAAGCGCTTTTCTCCCGTTATCTCTATACCGGGGATTTCCCGGATATTGATCTGGTCATCCGTCCCAGTGGCGAATACCGCCTGTCGAATTTTCTGATTTGGCAATGTGCTTATGCGGAGTACGTGTTTATGTCCGGGGTGCTTTGGCCTGATTTTAAGCCGGATACCTTTGAACAGGCGCTGGCGGAATACAATAAGCGTTCCAGACGTTTCGGCGGCCTGGATAAGCAAAACGGCTGAGGCTGTTAAAGAAAGGCACGGTCTTTTTTAAATGAAACAACGTATTATTACGGCTGCAGTCGCGTTGGTGATCTTGGTAGGGGTTTTTGCCTGCTATGATACCTTTGTCTTAAATGTCGCGATTTCGATTATCAGTGCCCTGGCGGTATTTGAACTGCTGCACGCGACCGGATATGTAAAGTCCCGGGCAGTGCTCTGTTTTTCCATCTGCTATGCGTTGGTTGTCCCTTTTTTCAGCACCCTTAAAATCCATGGGATGCAGGTTTATGTGACATTAGCTTATTTTATCCTGATGTTTGGCTCCCTTCTTGCATATCATCATGGTATCCGCTTTGAAGAAATTGCGATCTCCTTTTTCGTCTCACTGGTGGTACCGACGGCCCTATCCAGCATTGTCCTGATGCGGGATGTGTACCAAAAGCATGGATTCCTCTATATTTTGCTTTGCTGTGTGGCGGCCTGGATATCCGATTCCTGCGCTTATTTTGCGGGCCGTGCATTCGGAAAGCATAAGATGGCGCCGGAAATCAGTCCCCATAAGACGATTGAAGGGGCGGTTGGCGGCGTGGCCGGCTGCTGTGGTTTTTTTGTCTTAACCTGCTGGCTATATCAGCAATACGCCCTGCGGGTTTTGCATGAATCCCTTCGCTTTTCCTGGGGGACGCTGGCGGTCGTGGCTATATTCTGTTCGCTGGTAAGTATTGTCGGCGACCTGATGGCCTCGGTCATCAAGCGTCAGACCGGTATCAAGGACTTCGGCAAAATCATGCCAGGTCATGGCGGCATCATGGACCGTTTCGACAGCTTTTTGTTTGTCGCGCCGACCATATATCTGATATCCCTCTATTTTCCGATTATAAAATGATTGCTCAGCCCCGGTGCGTGGATAGCCGCCGGGGCTGATTTACGAATAGGACTGTTTTCCAGAAAAGGAGAGAGGATCATGGGAAAAATCGTAGCCATCGGCGGCGGGGAACTCTACTG
>CAYWRQ010000074.1:0-12836 GCA_964460915.1 uncultured Oscillospiraceae bacterium | reverse complement strand
TCCTTTGCCTGGGAAACGGTCAGGCCGGAGATCCGCTCCAGCTGATCCAGCTGAGACTTTTTGATTGTGTCGGCCTCCGCCAGCTTTTCTTCCGCAGAAGCAAGCTTGGCCTGGATCTGCTCTTCCTTTTTCTCCGCATTTTCCAGCTTCCGGTCGAGAGACTCTTCCTTTTGCTGCATCCGCCGCTCCTGACGGGAGATTTCGTTGCGGCGGTCCTTGATATCCTTATCCGCGTCAACCCGTAACTGCTGAATTTCTTCACGCGCTTCGACAAGCATTTCCTTTTTACGGGATTCGGCGGTCTTATAAGCGTCGTTAATTACCTTTTTGGCCTGTTCCTCAGCGGAACCGATCTCTGCCTCCGCTGTCTTTTTGCGGTAGCTCATACCGGCGTAAAAAAGCGGTATGCCCGCTGCGGCGGCAGCCACAACAGCGACGCCAATGCAGAGCAGAACAATTTGCATGGTGTCCATTTTTCCAAAACAACCTCCTTTTCAATAGTTTATGATGGACAAATTCATTACAGAAGGATTTTTCTCCGATTCTGCCGGGAAAATATATCCCTGAAAACCACAAAAATCCCTCACAGAGAACCTCTGTGAGGGATCACGGCAAAACAAACTACGCCCAAGGTTTATCCCGGGGCTTTTCCGTTCTGCTTTACTTTTACTGCTATGACAGCAGAAATCCAACGGTCGACACGCCACTCCTCGTCTTTTACATAAGCGGTTCAAAAAAGCCTGCAGCCGCAGGCATTACGATGTCAAATACCTGGTAATCCGCATAGCTTGCAGCACCCGGCCTTCCGATTTATATGATCACTGTTCCATAAAACAGGTAAAACTCTCACAGTTTCTCCATACAATATTTTATAACAAGATGGCAATTCTGTCAAGGACTTTAAAAATCTTTGCAATAAATCTGTAGAAATCCCCAAAAATGCAGGCATATTCCCTGCCTTTCTCTCGTCATCCCCCGCACCGGCGGCTTCCGGCCGCAGGACTTTACCGGCAGGCGTTTGACAAGGAAGTTTTCCTTTGCTACAATATAAAGGAAAACGCAGTTTATAGGAGCCTGTATGCAGACGATACCAAAATCGGAACTGATGGACCGCTTAATCCGCAAGAGATGCCGCTGCCACGCCTGCGGCGCTGTCCAAAATAAGCTGACCCTCCATAATGCAGCCGACGGGCCCACCTGGGACAGTGATGCCTATATCGGCCAGTGGACCGCCTGGAACGGGAACCTCGATGCCGGTATCATGGTAGTCGGCCAGGACTGGGGGACCAAAAGCGCCTACAACCGGTTTAAGGAAACCCAAAGGAAAAACGCGTCCTATGATCTTCCTTTTGAGCCGGATAACCCTACCAATTTATGCCTCGCCCGGTGTATTGCCCAGCTGAACCCGGATTGGAACATCCTCGCCCCGCTCGAAAATGGAAACAATGCCAGATACCCGCTCTTTTTCACAAACGAAATCCTCTGCTATAAGGATACGCCGCGCATGAATGATGCCATCCCGGCAAAATGCTATCGGGAGTGTGTCCAAAATTTTCTGCTGCAGGAGATTGAGATCGTCCGGCCGAAGGTCCTTGTCTTTTTGGGGCAGGCAGCCTTCTGGGGATTCATAAAAGTGGCCCCGCAATCGAGACTGAGCAGAAAAGTAAAGCGGGAAGGTTCATTTTATTCCCTCGTACAGTCCTGTTTGGCGTATGACACCCGGCTCTTGTACCGTATGACAGACGGACAGGAATCTCTCGTTGTCCCTATGTTCCACACCGGCTTTTACGGTCAATACAACCGCCGGGCAGCCGAAAGGAAAAGCCATCCGGAAAAAGAGCCTTTGTCCGGTTCAGACCTTTTAGCGGAGGATTGGAAAAAGCTCAAGATGCTTGTGGAACAGCAGTGGGGCCTTCGCGCCGGCCTGACGTTTTTTTCGTAAGCGCACGATACCTGCAAAAATAACAGCCCATACTGGGCGGAAAGGAGAAGGCAGCATGGTAATGAACCACGGGGCCAAGGAAACGCGCCAGACGGTTGTCAACCTCGAAGGGACCGTCAGTGAAGTCGTGTACATGAACCCGGAGACCAGCTTCGCCGTCATTGAAGTCGATACCGGCGAGGAGCTGCTGCCGGTCGTCGGGGAACTGTACGGCGTGGCGGAAGGGGAAGAACTGCGGCTGACCGGAAGCTATACCGCCCACCCCAAATTCGGCCGCCAGTTTAAGGCGCTGGCCTTTGAACGGCGGATGCCGGCGACCTCCGCCGCCATCAAGAAGTTTTTATCCTCCGGCGCAGTCAAAGGCATCGGAGCAGTACTCGCCTCCCGGATTGTCGATACCTTTGGGGACGACACCATGACCATCCTGGAAGAAACCCCCGGAAGGCTCACCGAGGTCAGGGGAATCTCCCCCAAAAAGGCCGACGCGATCATCGCCGAGCTGAACCAGATGTTTGGGATGCGAGCCGTTATGATGTTCCTTTCGACCTATGGGCTTTCCCCGGCGGAAGGGGTGCGGGTCTGGAAAAAATGGGGAACCATCGCCGTGGATATCGTCAAGGATAACCCCTACCTCCTATGCGGCGAGGATATCGGCACCGAGTTCAAAAAGGCGGACGACATCGCCCTCTCCCTCGGTATCCCGGAGGACTCCGGCAAGCGGCTGTTCGGAGCCGCCGCCCATGTACTCCGCCATAATTTCCGCAACGGCCACACCTGCCTTGCCCGGCAGACGGTTGTCCAGCTCGTTTCCCAGCTGACCGGCGTAGATACCGACGCCATCGAAACGGATATCGACCGGCGGATTGAGGAAGAAGAACTGTTTTCTGTCCAGCGCAACCGGGAATTTCTCTTTCTTCCGGCCCTATATAATGCCGAGCGGTATATTGCCCTGCGGCTGTCGATGATGCTGCAAAACCGTTTTTTTGTCACCCGCAACATCGACCAGATGATTGAAAAAGTCGAGCAGGAAAAGGGGATCCGCTACGAGCAGCTGCAAAAAGAAGCGATCCGCCAGGCCCTCCAAAAGAGTATGCTGATCCTGACCGGCGGCCCCGGCACCGGCAAAACCACGACCCTGAACGCCATCATCGATCTTTTGGAGCAGGAAGGGATGTCCATCGCCATCGCCGCTCCGACCGGACGCGCCGCCAAGCGGATCAGCGAAGTCACCGGACGGGAGGCAAAGACGATTCACCGGCTCCTGGAGGTAGATTTTACCTCCACCGAAAATCTGACTTTTACGCACAATGAACAACATCCTTTAAAAGCGGACGCTGTGGTCATCGATGAGATGTCGATGGTCGACACGGCCCTGTTTGAATCGCTGCTGCGCGGCTGCCGGATGGGATGCAAGCTGATTCTGGTCGGGGACTCGGACCAGCTACCGAGCGTCGGGCCGGGGAATATCCTGCGCGACCTGATCGATTCGGGCTGTGTGCCGATGGTCGAGCTGAAACAGGTCTTCCGCCAGGCGGCCGAAAGCAAGATCGTCACCAACGCCCACCGAATCGTAGCCGGGGAATACCCTGATCTCGGAACCCGCGACAACGACTTTTTCTTCCTGCGGCGAAACACGGCGGCAAGCGTCCTTTCTACCGTCACCGAGCTGGTCCACAAGCGCCTGCCCGCCTCCTACGGCTACTCACCCTTGGAGGATATCCAGGTGCTGACCCCCCAGCGGAAGGGCGATCTCGGCGTCTATGCCATCAACGAAAGCCTCCAGCAGGCGCTCAATCCTCCGCAAAAAGGCAAAAAGGAGTATAAGAGCACCTTCTGCACCTTCCGGGAAGGGGACAAGGTGCTCCAGACCCGCAACAACTACGACATCGAGTGGGAAAAGCCCGGTACCACCGAAAAGGGCATGGGTATCTATAACGGCGACATCGGCATCATCCGCCATATCGACCTCGTCGGCAGCTCGATGGAGATCGACTTTGACGACCGGCGGTGCAGCTATACGCTGGATATGGCCGGGGAATTGGAGCTTGCCTATGCGGTCACGGTGCATAAAAGCCAGGGCAGCGAATACAATGCTGTAGTGCTGCCGATTTTCGGCGGGTATGATAAGCTGTATTTCCGCAACCTTTTATACACCGCCGTCACCCGTGCCCGAAAGCTGCTGATCATCGTCGGCAGCGAAAGCCGGGTCTATCAGATGGTCGACAACAACCGCAAAATGCTGCGGTATACCGGCCTGCGTTACTTTTTACAGCAGGAAGTGGGCAGTAAACCGGCGGAAGAAACCGACACCTCCGCCGAACAGGCCACTTTGGGATAAAAGCCGATGAAAATGACAAAAATAGGGAAGTTCACCCAGTTTCTTTCCAACCTTTTCTTCCCGCCAACCTGCCCCGACTGCGGGCGGAGCATCGCAAGGGGAGAGATCTTCTGTCCGGCGTGCAGCAAAAACCTCGAGCGCCCGGCGCCGGAGGACGTTTGTTCCCGCTGCGGGAAAAACCCTTGTACCTGCGGCGAGCTGCATCCGGTGTTTGGCCGGACTTTCCCGGCCGCCTACTACACCGGGAGCATGACCCGCGCCGTCCATAACCTCAAATTCAACCATCATCCCGGCCATGCGAAAACCTTGGCGCCGCTCCTGGTACAGACGCTGCGGGAAAGAGGGATTCGCGGCAAAGCGGAGTATGACCTGCTTGTCGCGGCCCCGATGAGCAAAAAACGGTATAAACAGCGCGGCTATAATCAGGCCGCCCTCTTGGCAACAGAAACGGCAAAGCTGACCGGCATCCCGTTTGATCCCGCGGCCCTCTCCAAAATCCGGGAGACGAAAGCCCAGCACGATCTCTCCGCCGATGAGCGCCGCACCAATCTGACCGGCAGCTTTCAGGCGGCCCGTGCTGTCCAAGGGAAACGCATCCTCCTCTGCGACGACGTCCTGACCACCGGCTCCACCGCCAATGAAGCGGCGCAGGCCCTTTTAAACGCGGGCGCAGCAAGCGTCGACATCCTGGTACTGTCCGTCACCCGGCTATAGCTAAGCCTCATCCCTTTCCGCGTTTCCCTGTCAAAAACGTGCCTCTCCCCAAAAGAAAGGCCTTTGCCACTACCACTTTATCAAGAAAGGAAGTATTCCCATGTCCAGCTTTACCGAAATCAAAACCACCGAAATCGAGGGCAACCTCTTCCAGATGCTGGGGCGCGAATGGGCGCTCGTCACCGTGCAGGACCCGGATACCGGGAAGGTCAATACGATGACCGTCAGCTGGGGCGGGATCGGCGTCCTCTGGGGGAAAGACGTCGTAACCATCTACATCCGCCCCCAGCGGTACACCCATGCGTTTCTCGAGAAGACCGATCATTTTACCCTCAGCTTCTACGACGGGATGAAAGGCGCCCTGACCATCTGCGGCCGGCAGTCCGGACGGAATACCAATAAAATTGCCGAAGCCGGGCTGCATCTCACCGGCGAGGAAAGCTATCCTTGGTTTGAGGAGTCAAAGCTGGTGCTTTGCTGCAAGACGATGTACCGCTCCGCCTTCGATCCCGCCAAAATGGCCGACGGGATCGAAGCCGCCAATTATCCGGGACACGACTACCACGATGTTTACGTTGCGGAAATTGTAAAGGTCCTCCAAAAAGACTGATGGAGCTTGTTTCTTCCTACCGTTACCGCGTGCCCGAGGATGCCGGCGGGGAACTGCTGCAGGACTTTCTGCGCCGCCTGGGCTTTTCCCGGCGGATCATCATCGATCTGAAAAAGGGCGGGCTTTCGGTCAACGGACAGCACCGCCGGATGGTCGACCCGGTCTTTGCCGGAGACGAAATCCTCCTTACCCTCGGGGAAGAAGAGGAAATCAACCTGATCCCGAACCCGGATCTTCCCGTCTCGATCCTCTATGAAGACCGGGATTTGGCCGCGCTCGTAAAACCGGCGGGAATGTCGGTGCACCCTTGTACCCTCTACTACAATGATACGGTGGGGAACTGGTTTGCCGCCCATTATCAAAACGCCGATGGGCACGGCCTTGCTTTCCGCCCGCTCTACCGTCTCGACCGGGACACCACCGGCATTGTCGTCGCGGCCAAAAACACCCTGTCGGCGGGGATGCTGATGGGGCATTTGGAAAAGGTCTATTACGCGGTCGCGGAAGGATATGTCGAGGCGGACACCGGAACAATTAACGCGCCCCTGATCCGTGTCCCCGGCTCGATTATCACCCGCAAGGTCGACTTTGAGAGAGAAGATGCCCAGCGCGCCGTCACCCATTATCAGGTGCTGCGGCGGGGGAACGGCCACACCCTGCTTTCCTTCCGTCTGGAAACCGGCCGCACCCATCAGATCCGGGTGCATATGGCCTACATCGGCCACCCGCTGGCAGGCGACACCCTCTACGGAGGGCATGAGACGCTGATCAGCACCCAGGCCCTTCACTGCGGACAAGTCACCATCCCCGCTGTCCCGGCTCTTTGTCGGGAGCAGATGACCCTCTCGGTGCCGCTTCCGGAAGAGATGGAGCGGCTATTCAAATCAAACCGGTAAAAAAGTTCCCGTTTGCTGTTTTTTGGGCAGCAAACGGGAACTTTTTATCACCCGGTTCCTATGAAAACAGGATGGGTAAAAATTCAAACCTTATGATCTTCTCGTCAATCGGCAAAGGAAATGCCCAGAGCCTTGGCGTATTTGACCTCTTCGCCATCGACCGGCACATATTTCAGCTTGCCCGCGACCTCAGAAAGGGGAACCGGAACCAGCTCCGCACCCTTGAGCGCGACCATATTGCCGTACTTTTCTTCCAGGATCAGCTGCGCAGCCGCCGCGCCAAGCTCGGTTGCGAACCGGCGGTCATAGGCACAGGGGTTGCCGCCGCGCTGGGTATGGCCGGGGTTAACGCAGCGGATTTCGTTCGGGACCAGTTCGGACAGCGCCTTCGCCAGGCGGTCGGAGGCCGTGCCGCTTTCCGCGTAGTAAGCCGCCCGCTCCTTCTTGGACATTTTGGCTTCTTCTTTGGTCATTGCGCCCTCGGCGATGCAGATGATCGAATATTTCTGGCCGGCCTTGGTGTTCTTCTTGATCAAGGACGCGACCTTTTTCACGCTGTAGGGGATTTCCGGCAGCAGGATCGCGTCTGCGCCGCCCGCGATACCGGCTTCCAGCGCCAGCCAGCCGACCTTATGGCCCATAATCTCCACCAGGAAGGTACGGCCATGGGAAGCGGCGGTTGTGCGGGTGCGGTCGATTGCTTCGGTCGCAATCTCAACAGCCGTATGGCAGCCAAAAGTCATATCGGTGCCCCAGATATCGTTATCAATCGTCTTCGGAAGGGAAACGACGTTTAAGCCCTCCTGCGAAAGAAGGTTTGCCGTCTTAGTCGAGCCGTTGCCGCCTAAGACAACCAGGCAGTCCAGCTTGAGCTTTGCGTAGGTCTTCTTCATTTCCTTGACCTTATCCAGACCCGTTTCCGGATTGACCACCTGGATATACTTAAAGGGTTCGCGGGAGGTGCCCAGGATCGTGCCGCCCATATTCTGGATACCGGCAAAGTCTGCGCGGGTCATCTTGCGGTATTTGCCGTAGATCAGCCCCTTGTAGCCGTCCTCGAAGCCGTAAAACTCGACTTCCTTTTCCCCAAGGGCGGTACAGATCGTCTCCGTTACACCGCGCATTGCGGGGTTTAACCCCTGGCAGTCGCCGCCGCTGGTCAAAAATCCGATTCTTTTCATATCCGTTTCCTTCCTTTCGCAGGGTTTTGATTCCCTCTGCATAAAATACTTATTTTTCCACCGGTTGATGCACCTTAAAGGCAGTTACCTCCGGTGCGGTTCCCAATGCGCTTTCCGCCTTCTTCGCCGCGGCCTTTGCCATATTGGAGAAGGTGCGGTGGCTGTTTAGGGCTTTACGGGCGCCGCGCCGGTCCACCAGCTGATAGCTGGTATCGGGCTGCATCACACGGGTATTGACGTTATCGTTCCACATGACCTCGAGGATTTCTTCCGCCCTCGGCATCAGCTCGGCTTCAATCGGGAAGACCAGCTCGACCCGGTGGTCCAGGTTGCGTTGCATCCAGTCGGCCGAACCCATCCAGATTCTCGGCTTGCCGCCGCACTCGAACCGGAAGATCCGGCTGTGCTCCAGCAGCTGCCCGACAATCGAGTGCACCGTGATGTTTTCGCTCAGCCCTTCTACGCCGGGAATCAGGCAGCAGATCCCTCTGACAATCAGCTTGACCGGGACCCCGGCCTGAGATGCCTTGTACAGCAGCCCGATGATCTCCGGGTCAACCAGCGAGTTTACCTTTGCCATAATGCCGGAGGGAAGCCCCTGCTGCGCACAGGCAATTTCTCCCTCGATTATCTCCCGAAAGAAGGGGCGCATATCGATCGGCGCCGTCACAAAGCGGTTGTAGCGTGGCGGACGGGAATAACCAGTCAGGACATTGAACAAACTCGACGCATCGCTGCCGTAAGGCTCCTTGCAGGTCATGACGCCGATATCCGTGTAAATCCGGGCGGTGGAATCGTTGTAGTTGCCGGTACCCATATGGACGTAGCGGCGGATGCCGTCCTCCTCCCGCCGGACCACCAGCAGGATCTTGCAGTGGGTCTTCAGTCCCGACAAGCCGTATACGACGTGGCAGCCGGCTTTTTCCAGCTTCTGTGCCCAATGGATGTTGTTTTCCTCGTCAAAACGGGCTTTTAGCTCGACCAAGACCGTAACCTGCTTGCCGTTTTCCGCCGCCTTCATCAGGGCGGCGACAATGGGCGAGTTGCCAGACACGCGGTAAAGGGTCTGTTTGATCGCCAGGACATCGGGGTCTTCCGCCGCTGTCCGGACAAAATCGACTACGGTGCCGAAGCTCTCAAACGGATGATGGACCATACAGTCATGGGCGCGGATCGCGGCAAAGATATCCTCATGCCCGACAAAGTCCGCCGGCGTCTCCACCGGCACAATCGGCTCGTAGCACATATTCCCGCAGCCGGGGATATTCGCAAATTTAGAAAACAGCGTCAGATCCAGCGGGCCGCTGACCTTAATGACCTTGCTCTCCTCAATTGGGAGCATCTCCTCCAAAAATTCCAGCGCCTCTTTATCACAGCCCGTCTGCACCTCCAGACGGACCGGACGGCCGGTTTTCCGTTTCTTAATCGAGGCCTTGATCTCCTCCAGGAAGTCGTCTGACTCTTCATCGATCGATAGGTCGGAGTCGCGGGTAATCCGGAAGAGGGAGCAGCTTACAATCTCGTGCAGTTCAAACAGCAGCGCCATATGGGAGATAATAATATCCTCCAACAGGACAAAGCTCCGCTGCTTTCCGCCGTCGGGACGGACCGTCTCCGGCAGCTCCAAAAACCGGGGCAGGATCGATGGCACCTGTACAACCGCAAAAACCTCCTGCTCTTTTTTCTTCTTTTTCTTCTTATTGTCAGCTGTATCTTCCGATTTTTCCCTTAACCGCACCACGATGTTGAGGCTCTTATTGGCGAGCCGCGGGAAGGGGCGGCTGCGATCGACCGCCATCGGCGTCAACACCGGGAACAGGACCTTTTCAAAATACGCGTCCAGATGTACCTTCTGCTGGTCGTCCAGTTCGTCGATCCCTAGAAAACGAATCCCGACCTTCTCCAGCTGAGGCAGGATGGAACGGTTTAAGCAGGAATACTGCCGATCGATAAAGTCACGGATTTTTGCGTCCAGCATCGGCAAAAGCTCCTTCGCCGTCAGGCCAGACGGATAGACCTTTTCCCCCTTGGATTCGGCCACGTCCATAACGCCCGCCACCCGGACCATCATAAATTCATCCAGGTTGGAAGCCGTAATCGCCAAAAAACGCATCCGCTCCATCAATGGATTCTCTTTTTCATAGCTTTCTTCGAGAACACGAGCGTTAAAGTCCAGCCAGCTCAGTTCCCGGTCAATCAGGTTGGTTTTTTCTTCCATATATTTCCAGTCTCCTGTAATGATTCATTTATTTCAGCAGGGCGGTCTTGACATGCAACACCGGCTGTACGCCAAACACCTCATAAAACAGCTTTCCGGCCTCGGCAAAGGCTTTCTTCTCCAGATAAAGGTTTCCGTCGTAAACCGTCGTGACCGTCAGCCGGTCCCCGTCAAAGCGGATGGAAATCTCCGACAGCTTCTGCTTTTTGCACATATCCAGCGCGTCCGCCAGCAGAAAATAGGACCGCAGCTGCTGTACCCGCAGCGAATGGTCGTTTCCGGGCTGCTGGATCTCCGCGATCAGATGGCGGTCCGATGCCGACATACCGGGCAGGTTAAAGCTCTCAATCAGCGACGCGCTGCACCGGGCGTGATACTCAATATCGCTGAAATAGCCGCAGTTGTGCAGCAGACAGGCCAGCTTTAAATAAATCAAATCGTTTGAACCGGAATGAAGCTTATGAGTCTTGGTGTACAGCTGCTCCGCAAACTCCGCCACCTTTTCCGCATGGTCCATCGCGCAGCCGTGCCTTTTCGCCAGCGTCCGCGCGCAGCCGAGGGCGTTTTCCTGCATATACTGGTCGTATTCTTTCCGTTCGGGCTTTAAAAGCATCTGCTCCAGCAAAGAATCGAGCAGGGAGCCGTGCACCCCGATGACCACCGACACCCCGGTCAGATCCGTCATTTTCTGATAAATTAGGACCGACGCATAAACCGCGCGCTCCTGCTTTAGGCTCAGGCCATATACCTTCCCGGCCTCCTCCGGCATCATCTCCATCATCTCCCGCCCAAGCTGCATGAGCTTTTCGGCGGGGATAATGCATCGCCCGTCCTCGATCATCACGCCGCACATCCGGGAAATCGCTTCCAAAGAAGCGTCCGCAAAGACTAGCGTCTTGACCGATTTCCGGAATCCGTAAGAGTCCATCCCGTCCAGGCCGTCTTCCAAATATTCGTTCATCACCGGCGTGACCGCTTCCATATCGGCGGCAATTTCTTCCCGCATCTGCAGCACGTCAAAGATTGTAACCGGCAGGTTCTGCCGCAGCCGCTGGCGTTTGCCGCTCTGCAGGGCAAGGCCTAGGGACTCGTTCCCGATCACCGTGTACAGGTATTTGTCCCCTTTATCCCGGTCAAAGGACGCCATCGTCTTCTGCATCCGCCAATAAAGCAGTGCCTTTTCTTCTTCGTCATCAATGACAAACAGATCCATCCCGGTGCGCCCGGTCAGCTGCGCGATAAAAAAGGTAAAGTTTACCGCACTCCGCAGGAAATCCGTCGAAAAAAGCTTATACTGATCGACCCCCAGAGACGTCATCTCCTGCCGGAACCCGTTTAAGATCCTGCAAAGCTCCAAAATCGAAGCCTGCCCGACCCGCCCGGTCGTCGCAATCTCCTTTTCCAAGTCAAAAAAACATTCCAACCGGTCCAGCTCGACAATACTGCCGCCCTGGTTTTGGGCGATCAGCATTGTGACCATATCCGAACCGATTTCAATTGCGGCGGAAATCTTACCGCCTTTTTTCTTAGGCATAAAAAATACCTCTCCTTAGTATTCCGATATTGATAATGGTTACAGTAACTCCTGCCGCAAGCGCCGCTCACCAGGCATCAGTCTTTTCTTTCTAGTTTTGCCTAAAAAGGCACCCCTTAACCCGGCACAGCCCATCTACAGCAGAAGAACCAATTTTATCGGAGAAATATACAATAAAATTATATATTTTTCCAGCCCTTCTGTCAATTATTTTTTTTAGTTTTCAGCACTTTTTATCAGACCAGCACTTTTTTATCGTCAAATCTGTCATTTTGCCGAATCATTCACCTCCTTATTTTCATTTCCGGACGGCAGGTACTGCAAAAATAGCCGCGCGGCCGAGGGCACATAAGCCCCTTGGCAGACCGCCGCTACGATAGAGGAGCGAAAGGCGGCGTCGGCAATCTCGACCCGGCAGATATCCTCTCCCGCCGCCAGTCCTGCCGAAGAATCCGGCACCACGCCGATTCCCATCCCATTCTCCGCCAGAGCAGCAACCGTCCGCGCATCGTCGCACACACAAAAGAATTTCGGAGAGATCCCCTCGCTGCGCATCAAGTCCGACAAAGGCATTTCCCATCGCCGGTAGATCATCAGCGGGAAACGGACCAGCTCGGAAATCCCGATGGCGGCGGGCAAACATTCTTTCTCCCCATATTGCCCATCCCATATCTTTTCAAAAACCGCCCGCTTTCCGACAGCCATCATTCTTTCCTGCCGCAGCACCCGGTATTCCAGCCCCGCCGAAGAAAATGGGGTGCGGATAATCGCAAGGTCAATCCGATGGCTGCGCAGCTGGTCCAGCAGCTGATAGGTATTCTGTTCACTAAGCTCCAGCCGGACGCCGGGATAGGCCTGATGAAACGTCCGGAGCCAGCCGGGCAGGTCCGCCCCGCAAATTGAGGACACCACCCCGAGCCGGAGGGTACCGACCGCCCCTTCTTTAAAGTCACAAAGTTCCTTTTCTATCGAGCCTGCCATTTCGAGCAGGCCCTGCGCCCGTTCATATAAATGCCTGCCTGCCTCGGTCAAGACGAGCCGGTGGCCGTCCCGGTCAAATAGCCTGCACCCCAGTTCTTCCTCCAGCTGCCGGATCTGGGTGCTCAGGGGCGGCTGGGACATATACAGCGCACGGGCCGCAGCCGAAACGCTACCCTGTTCGACAACAGCGGTAAAATAGCGGAGCTGTTTTAAATCCATCCCGTCTCATTCCCTTTTTGAACTATTGCTTTATATTATTTTACGATAAAAACCGGGAAAAATCAATATATTTTATATATTCTATCGTGAAAACAGACGATTTTTATGCGAAACAGGGTATTCCTCCGCGGATTTTCAATGGAAAGCCAAGTCAAGTCCGAATTTGTGTGTAAATTTCTTTAGGCATAACATGCAGGAGGCTG
>CAYWRQ010000073.1:0-12902 GCA_964460915.1 uncultured Oscillospiraceae bacterium | reverse complement strand
ATCTTCGCTATGGTCCTTTTTTTTACTACTGCAACTTCATTTTACAATCCGCGACCAGTTTTTTTCAAAAAGCTGGTTAATGGCCACCCTTTTTCTTTTTCTTTTGGGGGGCCTTTTTGTTTTGCTGTTTTTGTTCTTTTAGAGCCCGTTCCTTGGCCTTGCGGGCGGCGGCCTTCTGCTGGTTTTTCGCGGCGGTTTTGGAGGCAACCTGTACAGAGCCGTACTGCGCGGCCGAGACTGTTTCGGGCGGGGAGGCCGGGGTCTGAGACTCGGTCCATTTGTCCGCTTCACTCTGCCGGCGGTGGTACAGCCATCCGCCAAGGAGCAGCCCGACCGCCGTGCAGAGCATGGCAATCATGCCGAACAGCATGGCAGAAGAATTGTAATACAGCATCATAGATGGGATCCAGGCAATCACCGGATAGCATAAAAAGCCCCATTTCCGGCCATGCCGCATCCCATAGAGCACGCCCGTAATCATGCAAAACAGCGGGTTGCCGATGAGCAGCATCAGGTACGAAAGCTCAAAGGAAATCTCCGCACCGGAATAAAGCGGCGGAAGAAGTAAAAACCACGCCAGATGGGCTAAAAACCAAGGGATTTCCCGAAGGATTGTCTTTTTCATGAGGATTCCTGCCTTTCGAGTTTCTCCCTTTTAGGATACCATACCCTTCCGCCCAATTCAACGGGATTTCGTAAATTATAGCGCGTACGGGCGCGTTTTTTCGGCGAGGAGCGTTCCGGCAGGCTCCTCATCCTCGGTAAACTCGGTCATCCAGGGACGGCAGCGCAGGGCCAAGTGGGTGCGCTGGCAGACCGGGTTTTCCCGCTCCTGGATCGCCATATGGTGGAAATAGCTCCGCCACAGCGTCCGGTAGGCCCGTTCCTCCGCGCCGATTTCCGGCAGGGTCAGGGACTGCGCTTCGATGAACCGGCGTTCTGTTTCGGTGTGGATAAAGCCGGTCTTATGGTTTTGGTCATAGATCATAAACCGCTCGCCCGGAAAGCGGGCGGAAAAATGAACCGCCAAAATCGGGAGGACCTGGTTTTTCGGGGAAATGACGCTGACCAGTACGCCGTCGTGGTCGGAAAAGCGGACAAATCCTTTGAGCAGATGCGCCTCCCCGTACATATGCCGCAGGGCCTTCCAAAGGGCATCGACTGTCGGGTCGGCATACTGGGTCATCACCTTTTTCCCGTACCGGAACAGCAGCTTTACAAACCGCACCAAAACCGTTTCCTTGTCCGGCAGGCTGCAGAGGAACCCGTCCCGCACCATCCCCCAGGCGTCCTCCGAGATTTTCTCCCGGATCCCGTTTTCGACCCGGCGGGCCTTGTCCGCTTCGGTCAGGATATCGCGGACAGGGAGGAGGGTCGCCTGCGGCTGGTCAAAGGTGAAAATAAAGTCGGGGGTTTCGTGGCGGGCAAAGGTCATAAAAATGCAGGACAGCATCCCGTCAAAGCTGCCGTCATAGCGATAGGCAATCATGATGTTTCCCTCCTGGTTTGGGCTTGTGGATGGATAGGGTGGCAGGTGCGAAAGGGGTGAAGGCGTTACGCGGCCTTTGCAGAAGGCAGGTTTCCTATGGAAAACACGAAATCTTTCTGTCAGATCCCCATGCGATTTAGAGATATTTTAGAGAGGGGCTCTTTTTAGGATTTTATCCAGGCGGCCTGGTCGAGAAGGCTCAGCTGCTCGGGGCCGTGCCCGGGGAGTTCGAGGACACTTTTTTCGCTGGAAAGGGCAAGTCTCGCGGTTTCCGGCGAGAAGCGGAGATACTCCATCATCTTCCCTTTGCAGGTAATAAAGTACTGCGCCCGTTTGAGGACGACCCCGATTTTTTTCAGCCCGGCAAAGTCCAGCGAACCGCTCCTCCTGGCCTCCAAAATCCGTGTCGCTGATTTCATCCCGATCCCCGGCACCCGCAGCAGCACCTCCTGGGGCGCCCGGTTTACCTCGACCGGGAAAAACTCCGGATGGGAGAGCGCCCAGTTGCACTTCGGGTCAAGCCAAGGGTCGAAAAACGGATGGGCTTCGTCCAAAATTTCCTCTGCGCTGAAGCCGTAAAACCGCAGCAGCCAGTCGGCCTGGTACAGCCGGTGTTCCCGCAAAAGCGGCGGCCTTGTCTCCTTCCCCGGCAGCGCCGGATCCTCCACCACCGGCACATAGGCTGAGAAGAAAACCCGCTTGAGGGCATACTTTTTGTATAGTGCCTCCGACAGGGTCAGGATCTGGTAGTCGCTTTCCGGGGACGCGCCGACGATCATCTGGGTGCTCTGACCGGCCGGGGCAAACTGCGGCGCGTGGCGGTAGCGGACGATATCCTGCCGGTTTTCGGCAATCCCGTCCCCGATCTGGCGCATCGGCGCGAGGATGGCCTTTTTGCTCTTTTCGGGCGCGAGCAGCGAAAGGCTCTTTGCACTGGGCAGCTCGATATTGACGCTCATCCGGTCGGCCAGCAGCCCCAGCCGCTGGATCAGCCGCGGGTCCGCCCCGGGGATCGCCTTGGCGTGGATATACCCGTGAAACTGGTACCGGAAACGGAGGATTTCCAGCGTCCGGATCATCTGTTCGCAGGTATAGTCCGGGCTGCGGAAAACTCCGGAGGAGATAAATAAGCCTTCAATATAGTTGCGGCGGTAAAACTGCATCGTCAGCTCCGCCAACTCTTCCGGCGTAAAGGCGGCGCGCCTGGTTTCAGCCGACCGGCGGTTGACGCAGTATTTACAGTCGTTCACACAGATGTTGGTCAGCAGCACCTTCAAAAGGGAGATGCACCGTCCGTCCGCCGTGAAGGTATGGCAGCATCCCGGGGCCATCGAACTCCCGATGCCGCCGGGAGGGGCGGTTCTGTCGGAGCCGGAGGAGGTGCAGGCGACATCATATTTTGCCGCGTCCGCCAAGATCCCCAGCTTTTCCAGCATATCCATACTCGTTTGCTCCTTTTGTTTTAATCTGTCGAAAATATTTTCTGTCCAAATATGATTATAGAACTTTTATTTTCCTTTGTCAAGGCAATTAGAACTTTTCTTCTAATAAAATATGTACAAATTGGATTGTTTCGTTTATACATTTTGATCAGGATGTTTCCTCTCTGCGGCTGGTGGAAAAATAACTTGACAACCGTTTCCGGCTATGGTATACTGACAGCGCTGGGGAAACCCAAGTATTCGGTAAAGAAGGTAGAATATGCGCAAATAATCTGTTTTTTTGACTGTTGAATAGGATCCTGCCGGAAGGCGGGTCTGTTTGCTGTCTCTGAAAACAGATGCGTATGTTCTTTTTTGGTTTGGGGAACGTGCTTTTTGCCTGCGCGCAAAAAAGGTCTGCTTTTCGGAGAGGAAAAGCAGGCCTTTTCGTTTTGCAGAAGGGAGCATGATTTTACTATGAATTTACAGATACAGGATTTGACCGCGAGCCACCGCAAGGACCTCCGCCCCTTAATCGAACATCTTTCCTTTACCCTGCGGGAAGGGGACCGCTGCGCGGTGATCGGGGAGGAGGGCAACGGGAAATCGACCCTATTAAAGATCATCGCCGCTCCGGAGGAGGCGGAGGGGTATGTCGAATATGAAGGGCGGATCATCAAGGGAAACGCCGTTATCGGGTACCTTCGGCAGGAACTGCCGGAAAGGGATCAGTGTCTGACCGTCTGGGAATATTTCAGCGCCAGCGAGCGATTCCTGGACAAAACGCCGGAGGAACTGGCGCAGCTCGCGCGCACCTTTGGGGTACCGGCGGATTTCTTTTATGAGGACCGGCCGATGGGGAGCCTGTCCGGCGGGGAGAAGGTCAAAATGCAGCTGGCGCGGATTTTGATGGACAGCCCGGATATTTTGCTGCTGGACGAACCGTCCGGGGATTTGGATTTGGATGCGCTCCACTGGCTGGAGGGGTTTATTGTAAGCTGCGAAAAGCCGGTGCTCTATGTTTCCCACGACGAAACCCTTTTGGAGCGCACCGCCAATATGATCATCCATTTAGAGCTGGTGCGCCGCAAGACCTTTCCGCGCCATACGGTCTCCCGCACCGGCTACCGGGAATATGTCACCCGGCGGCTGGACGCGATTGCCCATCAGGAGCAGATGGCGCGGGACGAAAAGGCCCGTTTTGACGCCCAGCAAAAGCGGCTGCGGGAGATCAAGGAGAAGGTGCAGCATGAGATGGACACTCTCCCGCACACGACGGCCCTCCCCCACACGGGCAAGATGCTCAAGCGCAAGATGCACACGATTACCTCGATGAGCAAACGCTTTGAACGGGAGGAAGAGAACATGACCCAGATGCCGGACACCGAGGACGCGATCCTGATGCGGTTTGGCCGGACGGAAATCCCGGCTTCCAAGCGGGTGCTGGACTACCGGGCCGATACCCTTCTCTGCGGCGGGGAGGAGCCGAGAATATTGGCGCGGAATCTGCGCCTGTCGGTGACCGGCGGGGAGAAAATCTGCATTATCGGGCAGAACGGAGTCGGGAAATCAACCTTTTTGCGGCAGCTGGCGTCGGAGATGCTGGGGCGGCGGGACATAAAGGCCGCCTATATGCCGCAAAGCTATGAGGACCTGCTGCCGATGGACGCGACGCCGGTCGAGTTCCTCGCCAAGGAGGGGAGCCGCACCGAGTACGCGGAGATCCGCACCTATCTCGGCAGCGTCAAGTACACCCCGGAGGAGATGGAGCACAAAATTTCCGATCTTTCCGGCGGGCAGAAGGCCAAGCTTCTTTTTATCCATATGATCCGCAGCGGGGCAAACGTTTTGCTGCTGGATGAACCGACCCGGAATTTTTCCCCGATGTCCGGCCCGATGATCCGGAAGATTCTGCGGGCGTTCGGCGGCGCGATCATCGCCGTTTCCCATGACCGCAAGTTTATTGGAGAGGTTTTCGACCGGGTGTACCGGCTGACGCCGGAGGGGCTGGCGCTGACAGAAAAAGAAAAACTATTGTAGCTTTTACAGCATAATGGATAAGGGGCGATGCACAGCGGCATGGCCCCTTATCCATATTTTTATGTTCGTCTATTTGGCTTCCGTTTTATTTCCAGCAGTTTCATCAAATCCGAAAATAAAGAGGTATCCTCCAGTATAAACATCATCCATTTCCCATCATGATATGTTGCGGATTTATCGTAAACTTTCTGAACTGTTTCGGAAAAAGATATCCGTTTTTGTTCAAACTTTTCCCGTTCGTATTTCCCAAAAATAATAAGGATACCGACAGATTGTGGGCGGGCATATAAAGAACACAGCGTCTTACCTCCGCGGCGGTATTTGCATTCGTAGGTCCATGCTTTTCCACCGTTGTCCCAAAAACATTCCATTTCGTATTTTTGTTCAACGGCTGTACATAGCGCAGTCCATATTTCGTACATAGGCTGTCCAAGTAAAGCGGTTAGTTCTTTTGAAGCGGGGATTTTATTGAGCATATCTTTTCCTCCATATGTCGGATAGTCATATGAATTTTACTTGCATCCGTCCGGCCCGCACACGGGCGCAGGCTCCCCACAGCCATCCGGCCCGCAGATTTCACCGCTTTCCGCCTGCATGGCATCCTGTCCGGCGAGCACTTCATCGATCAGCGCGCCGTACTCGTCCTCGCTCATCAGGGCGTTGAGCACCTTTGTTTCCCCGATCCAGACAGACGGGACACCGCGGACGTGCAGTTCCTCCTTAGCGTAACGGTCGGCTTCCTTTTGACGGGCTTCGTACTTTCCGGAGAGGACAGCGTCTTCAAAATCCGCGCCGTCCATGCCGAGCCTTTCGGCCTCCGCCCGCAGTATTTTCATATCCCCGATGTCCTTTTCCTCGCAGAAGTACAGTTCATACATCCGGGTGTTGTATTCCTCGCCCTTCCCGTGGTCGCAGGCGTAGTGGTAGCCCATAAACGCCAGATGGGTGTACGGGCGGGGGACGACGTGGGGCGGGATATGGACGTTCAGGCCCTGCTCCTTGCAAAAGGGGAGCAGGCTCTCGGCCCATTTGGCTTTGCGCACCTCGTCATGCCAGGTATCGACCGGCTCTTTGTCGGTGGTGGTCAGTTCAAAGGGCATCCACTGGATGGTGACGTCCCTTTTCTGGGCCGCCTTCATCAGCGGGATTTTTGCGGCGATGCAGTAGGGGCAGACATAGTCGGTTACAAAACGAATGGTCAGCTTAGACATAGCGCTTTTCCTTTCTATTTGACAAAATTTAGGCTTTTTCTTCAGTATACCGCAGAAATCCGTTTTATGCAAGAAACAAACGCCCTCCGGGTTTAAACGGATAGTGGAAAAGAAAATGGATAAAATAAAGCCGGGAAAGCGACTGCCCTCCCGGCTTTTTTGAGCCTAAACTACATTATCGTTTCATGCTGATTGAGTCCCGTTTTCTCTTATTTCAAAGAGCTTTCGTAGGACTCGATCATCTTCTTGACCATCTGGCCGCCGATGGAGCCGGCCTGGCGGGAAGTCAGGTCGCCGTTATAGCCCTGCTTCAGAGGGACGCCGACTTCGCTTGCAGCCTGCATCTTGAACTGTTCCATCGCGTTTTTTGCTTCCGGTACTACAATATTGTTATTGCTTGTCATACGTTTATTTCCTTTCTCATAAACAATGAAACTGTGAAAGAGGAAAGAGCTGAAAAAAAGAAAAATTCTTGACCATTTCCGCATGGAGACCGTTTGACGATACCCGGTGCGGCGAACCTTCCTTTTCATGTCTTTTCTCTTAGACGGCTCTGTTTTGGTACCGTCTTTCGCCGCCGGTGTAATCCGTCGACAGCAATATTGTAACCGGAGAGGGAAAAGCTATGCGGGGAAAAGCCCGGAAATAAATGGATGGACAAAAGCGCTTATTTTTCAAAAAAGGTGCCAGACTGCCGAAAAATCCTGCTTTTTCAGCAAGCTGTTTATAAGGTAACGATATTCGCCGAAGCCTTAGATAGGTTATGCAGCGGCTGGGGGTAGTACTGCATGAGAAGGCGCATCAGCCGCTTAGCGGAAAACTGCGGGTCTGTCTCAAAGAGGGAGAGGAGGGCGGAAATGTTGTCCTCGTTGTGCTCGACCTCGCGGGAATAGAGGTGGGCGAGATCGATGAGGGCCTGTTCTGAAAGGCCCTGGCCCAGGAGCCGCACCGAGAGAAAGCTGAAAATGCATAGCTTGACCAGCGCGGACACTTGCCCGCCTTCCGCCGCCCGCAGGACGTAGCGATAGACAAAGGCGGTCAGCAGCTGCTGCTCAAAATCCGGGTCGAGGGGGCAGATGTCCTGTCCCAGCTCCAGCCCGTTCGCGGCGCTTTCCAGCCGCTCTTTCCATGCGGGGCGGAGAATCGACAGGGTGAGGAGCGTCTCCGGCAGAAGGCTGTACGGGAGCGGTTCCTCCTCTGTGCATTTCCGGCAGCAGCTTTTCAGCTCGTCCATTATCCTGTGCGGCCCGAACCTCTCGCAGAGGGCCGGGATTTTGTCCAGCTTTCCTTTGCCCAGCTTTTTGTCGCCTTTTTTTGCCAGCCGCAGCATCAGCGCGCACCGCTCGTCCACCGGGAGGGGCGTGGCCTGCGCCAGCCGCAAAAGCGTCTCCCGCAGCTGCCGCACAGCAAAGTATCGCCCGGCGTCCAGGTCATTGAGAGACGGGGGGATCGACGGATCATCGCGGGTTTCAAGCGCGACTTTCCCCCTGTGTGAAAGGACGATCCGTGCGGCTTCGGGGCAGGAGAGGGAAAGGCCCATCTCCCGCACGCCGCCATAGTCCCGGACAAAGCGGGGGTAGATGCGGCAGGTGCGGCAGAGTCCCTTTTCGCCCAAAGCGCTTTGAATGTCGCAGAGGTTCCCCTCATTCAGGAATGGGCAGCGCCCGCCGGGGCCTGCGCGGAAAACCATCTCGCCCGCATCCTCCCCGATGGCGGCGGCAATCCGGGCTTTCAGCACGGCGTTTTCCCCGCCCAGCTGTTCATACCGCGCCGCAGTCTCGTCATCCACAACGACCTCCCATCCGGCGCAGCAGGTATCCGGGCAGTCTGACGCCAGGCACCGGAACTGCTCGTAGTACTGGGGCGTTACGATCTTCATCGGAACCAAATCCTTTCTGTTCATTTAATGAATAATGAATAGTGAAGAATGAATAATGAATAATTATGGTATGGCGCGGATCGCGCCATGATTGAAAAAGGTTTGTCCACGCGGGCAGGCGTGTCTTTTTCGGATGTATTGCTCACGCTCGGAGGGGGACGGGAATGGGCAAACACGCGGGAGGATTTGCGCCCTCTCCGGTTTCCTGCGGAAAATGAACGGCAAAACACTCTCCCCGAAAGCGTGACCATCGTGCTGAGCGATGGTGCTATGTTCATTGCTCTCTGACAGAAAGGGTGACACAAATTTAGGGATCCAGCCCCTTTTTAAAGGGGCTGGTGTTGGGAAAAATAGCCCTCAAGCCTGCAGAGCGTGCGTTCCAGATCGGCGATGTTGCGGTCATACTGCGGCGCAAACGGCTGGGCAAAATCATAGCCCAGATACATCGCTTTTTCGATTTTGCGCATCAGGTATTTTATCTCGATCGGCCGCAGCCGCCGCTCGAGCACCTTCACCCGCGAGATCAGAGCCAGGCAGTCCCGTGCCCATCGGATGTCGAGCGGCTCTCGCTCCCGGATCCCGAATCCGTCCAGGTACTCTCTCAGCGTCAGGTGCACCTGCACGCCGCTGCAGCCGGTGTCCTGGGCAAAATAGCTGACTGCCTTTTCGATATCGGCCTGCGCGTCCGGGTTCATCCCCGGCCAGGTGCGGATCGTCTGCCCCAGGGGATAAAGGGCGCAGACCAGCGGCTTGCTGTCGTGAATCGCGCAGCAGCTGTCCATGGTCAAAAACGGGCAGTTCCCGCTGTCCCGCTTCGGCGCCAGCCGCACGACCGGGATGTGGGAGCCTGCCCCAATGTATTTCTGGCAGAACCCGTGCACCACGATCTCCGCCGGCAGCCCCAGCCGCCTGCATATCCGGTACAGATCGTACCCCGACAGCACAATGTCCTTCCGCTTCTGGCAGCAGTTACCGCACCCCGCGCACTGGAACGAAAATTCCCCGTCCCGCGCAATCTCCGGGTATTCGTTCCCTTCCCCCGGCTCCCCGCCGAGATCAACGCCTTTCATCCTATCCCTCCTGTTGTACTTGGAACAGCGGCAGGTTCTCCCGGCCGGTGATGGACTTGCTGTAAAAGCCGAGGAAATCCTTCTTCTCCCAGCCCCTTTTTGTCCAGAAAGCCTTGCCGGTCTCGTTGCTCTCCATGACGTTCAGGCAGACCCGCGTAATCCCTTCGGCCTGCAGGCCCGCCACAGCCGCATCGATCAGCTTCCCGCCAATCCCTTCACACCGCCTGCTGTCCTTGACGACCGTATGGTAGATGTATCCCCGCCGCCCGTCGTTCCCGCAGAGGATGCAGCCGATGATCTCGCCCGCGTCTTCGGCTACAAAACTCGTCCCCGGGTTCCGCCGGAGAAAATGGGCAATCCCTTCTTTGGAATCGTCCAGGCTCCGCAGCCCCATGCCTTCGGTGTGCTGCCACAGGCTCAGCACCCGCTCATAATCCTCAATCGTCATAACCCTGATCATCATTTCGCTCCTCCTTATCGGCCCGCCGTCAACAACACATCCTACCGTCAACCACATACCCCGCCGTCCATCATACCGTCCCGCCGGTTATCGCACAGGGTTTGTTCATGGAATAGGCGAACACCTGGGAGGATTTGCGGGAATCGTCGGTTTGCGCACTCTCCAGTTTTCTTTAGAAAACGAACCTCATCCCCAAAGGGGGGCCTTGGCAGCAATAGGGCAGAGGGATGGGAAACGGTTTGTTATTCGCGTCCCCGTTTTTTATGCGTGTCCCGTCTTCGCCAGTGTCTCTTCCTTTGGGGTGAGATGCGTTTTTCATGAAAAACCAGAGAGGGCGTATAGGCGGACGGATTCGTACAAATCATCGGTCTGTGCTGCAAACCCGGGCGTATTTCTGCCGCGCGGCGTCCCACCGGGACACCGGCGGGGGCAGCTGGGAGGGATTGGGGCAGTTACGTTCGACACAGTCGGTTGACAGCAGTGCGGGCAGTGCAGCCCATGCAATATGTGCCTGCCTGGCATCGAGCCAGCCAGGCACATGCGGACACCCCTTAATAGGGTTTCCGCCCTTCCTGATTTTATGGTGCATAAAAGGCCATTGCGCTGTCTGGATATCAGGGAAGTGAGGGCAGAAAAGGGGTTACGCGGCCTTTGAAGAAGGCTCGTTGTCCTACGGACAACTGCGAAACTTTCTTGTCATTCTCTCCATCAGCGGTAAAAAAACTCTGCTCGGCTGCTCAGCGCAGCCGTTCCCCTTCATCAGTGCCGCCCAGGTGCGTGAAACAACGCGCTCCCCGGAGATGCGCCCGGCTATTCAATCGCGCGCCGACCCGGCGCACTCATTCACGTTTTCCCGGTCTTTTCGTAGAAAAGTGACTGCGGCAGCAGTCAAGGGAAAACGCCACTCTCCACTCTCCACACTCAAAACCACTCTCCACACTCAATTCTTGAGGCTCTGGAGCGGGGCGGGGATTCGTCCGCCGCGGTGGATAAAGATGTCGGGTTTCGTGTAATTGACCTTCATGACAGGGCCGGAGCCAAGCAGTCCGCCGAAGGACAGCTCGTCCCCAATCTTCTTGCCGATCGCGGGGATGACGCGGACAGCGGTGGTCTTGGAGTTGACCATGCCGATCGCGGCCTCGTCGGCGATGATGGCGGAGACGATCTCCGGGGTAGTGTCGCCGGGCAGGACGATCATATCCAGCCCGACCGAGCAGACCGCCGTCATGGCCTCCAGCTTCTCGATGGTCAGGTTCCCGCAGCGCGCCGCATCGATCATGCCGGCGTCCTCCGACACAGGGATGAACGCGCCCGACAGCCCGCCGACATGGGATGAGGCCATGACCCCGCCCTTTTTGACCGCGTCATTGAGCAGCGCCAGCGCCGCCGTCGTCCCGTGGCAGCCGCACATCTCCAGGCCCATTTCTTCGAGGATATGCGCGACCGAATCGCCCACCGCCGGGGTCGGCGCCAGGGAGAGGTCGACAATGCCGAAGGGGACGCCCAGCTTCTCGCATGCTTCCTTGCCGACCAGCTGCCCCATGCGGGTGATCTTGAAAGCGGTGCGCTTGACGAGGTCGGCGACCTCGGTCAGGTCTGCGTCCTTCGGGAGCTTAGCCAGCGCCGCCCGGACGACCCCAGGCCCCGAAACACCGACGTTGATCTCACAGTCCGGTTCGCCGACGCCGTGGAAGGCGCCCGCCATAAACGGGTTGTCCTCAACCGCGTTGCAGAAAACGACCAGCTTCGCCGCGCCGATGCAGCTGCGGTCGGCGGTCAGCTCGGCAGTGCGGACAACAATCTCGCCCATCCGCTTGACCGCGTCCATATTGATACCGGCCTTGGTGGAGCCGACGTTGACCGAGGAGCAGAGGTGGTCGGTGACGGTGAGGGCTTCCGGGATCGAGTCGATCAGCGCCTGGTCGCCCGCCGCAAAGCCCTTCTGGACAAGAGCGGAGTAGCCGCCGATGAAGTTGACCCCGCAGGTATTCGCGCATTTTTCCAGCGTCAGGGCGTATTTGACCGGGTTGCCGCCGGAGACTGCCAGCGGGATGGCGATCGGGGTGACGGAGATGCGCTTGTTGACAATCGGGATGCCGTATTTCTTCTCGATCTCCTCGCCCGTCTGGACCAAATGCTCCGCCCTGCGGCAGACCTTGTCGTATATTTTCTCACAGCTGCGGTCAATATCGCTGTCGCAGCAGTCGAGCAGTGAAATGCCCATCGTGATGGTGCGGATGTCCAGATTTTCCTCCTGGATCATCTGGATAGTTTCCATAATATCGTTGACGTTCAGCAAAACGAAACCCGCCTTTCCTATCAAGTCAGATGGTGTGCATCGAGTTGAAGATGTCCTCGTGCATGACATGGATGACCAGCCCGGCGTCCCTGCCGTAGCCGGTGACCGCGTCGGAGAAATCGGAGAAGGTGCAGGTCATTTTGGCGATATCGACCATCATGATCATAACGAACATATCCTGTAAAATCGTCTGGGTCACGTCCACAACATTGACCTGGGACGCGGCGCACAGGGTGCTGACCTTGGCAAGGATGCCGACGGTGTCTTTGCCGACGACTGAAATAATAGCGCGCATAAGCTGCCTCCTGAATATCATGTATCGGTTTTTTATCTTGTCCATCAAAGCCTGTCCCACTGGCCGCAGGATGCTGGCTTTCCATTTATTATAGCGAAATTTGACCGTAAAAGCAAGACTTTGCCCCGTTAAATCGCCGCAGCCGCCGAAAACTGTCTCTTTCCCCAAAAATTGGGCAGAATTGCAGGAACGGCATGGAATATTCCCCAACACCAAAGGCTCTGCCTCTGGACTCCGCAACGCCTTTTTGGAAAAAAGGCGTTGAAGCCCCTTTAAAAAGGGGCTGGACCCCTAAACTTGTATCACTCTTTCCGTCAGAAAGCAAAAAACATGGCACCGGCCCTCTGCGGGCCGGTCGAACGTTCGGGGAGAGGTTTCGCCGGTTATTTTCCGCAGGAAAACGCCCGACAGACGTACGCGGGCGCGGCAAAACGACGCTCCTGCGCGATGGCCGCGCTTTCGGGCAGAGGTCAAAACAACGGCAGGGATCAGATTCTTCGCTAACGCTCAGAATGACAGTGAGGGGAGATAGACAACACTGTCAGTTTGCACCACAAACCAATGATTTTTTCAAATCTCCCGTTTTTACCCCCCCGTGAACAATGGCATGAAAATAGCCCGTCCTCCCCGCGTGAACGGCGTCATTTAATTGCGGCGCGACCCGCGCCGCACCACAATTATTCATGAAACTTGTCAAGAAAAATGGACACATTAAAGAGTTAATTTTCTGTAACATTC
>CAYWRQ010000072.1:0-13288 GCA_964460915.1 uncultured Oscillospiraceae bacterium | reverse complement strand
AATCTTCGCTATGGTCCTTTTTTTTACTACTGCAACTTCATTTTACAATCCGCGCATATTTTTTTCTCGACATGACGTATTGCATTTTCCGACTTAATCAAAATCATGGCAAAAATATGAAAAAAATTCTGAGAGGGCACTTTTAGTCGGGAAATCACTCTAAGAAACCGGTGCGAAAAAGCCTTCTGTACAGCTGTTTCGGCTGAACAGAAGGCTTTTGCATGACCGCTTTATTTATCCGGCGCAATTTGGCTGGGGAGTTTCCCGTATACTTTCTTAAACATATTGGTAAAATTCGCGTAATTTTCATACCCGACCTGCGCGGCGACCGCTCCGGCCGTTAAATCTCCCCTGCGGAGCAGCTCCATCGCCAGCTGCATCCGTTCGTTGATGATAAATTTATTGATGGATACGCCGCGGTACTTCTTGAACAGCCGGTTTAGGTAATCGGAATTGAGGTGCACCCGCATAGCCAGTTCCTCCACCAGCAGCTTCTCGGAGATGTGCTCCAGGATGTACCCGGCGGTTTGATCGGCCAGCTGACGGCCATCGACCGCAGGTTTCGTCTGTTCCTTGGCGTGCTGGTGCTTCTCGTCCAGCCACTGTTTGCCGTACCGGCGCATCCGGAGATCCTCGTCCTTCTGCTGCACCTCCTGGACCAGCCGCAAAACCAGCTCCTCCACCTTTTCATAGGACACCGGCTTGAGCAGATAATCGGTACATCCCAGCCGGATCGCCTCCTGGGCATAGTCAAAGCTGGCGTGACAGGTCAAAAAGCCGCAGGGGAGCTTCTCCCGGGGATACTCCGTCCGGATCCACCCCAGCAGGTCAATCCCGCTTTCTCCCGGCATTTCGATGTCCAGCAGCAGGACGTGAACCGCTTCCGTCCGGATAATGTCCCTGGCCATCTGGGCAGAGTAGGCCACAAATACCCGCTCAATCCCGCAGGCCTCCCAGTTCACGCCGGACAGCATCCCTTCAATCGAAACCGGTTCGTCATCGACAACCAACAGATTCATCCAAATAACCTCCTATTCATCGCCGTTCTCCTGCATCCAGGGCCGGTAATAGCTTTCCGGGAAAAGAATCCGCACCCTGGTTCCCGAGCCGACCTCCGACTCGACCTCCATCCGGACCTCCTCCGAACAGAACAGCTTGAGCCGTTTCCCCGCGTTATACAGCCCGATATGCCGGCCGTCCTTTTTATCGACCGGGTTTCCTGCCCGGATTTCCCGCAGGACACTCTCTTCAATCCCGGCGCCGTCGTCCTCAACCTCCAGATACAGCGTCCCTTCCCGAAGATAGCCCCGGATCGAAATCGTGATAAAAATCCCGACCGATATCGTATACTTCGCAATATTTTCCAGCAGATTATGCAGCACAAGGTTCGGGACGGGAACCGCCAGCAGCCGCTCATCTACCTCAAACAGCGCCTCAAAGCAATCGGGATATTGTACCTCCAAAACCCCCAGGTACCCCTTCACCAGTTCCAGCTCGACCGAGAGCGGGTGCAGGTTATCCTCGGTAAACATATGGCGGAAATAGGCGGAAAGATACAGCGTCATCTTCTGGATGCCGGTAAAGCTCCCAGTCTGCGCCATACTGAAAATCAGGTGGAAGATGTTCAGGAGAAAATGCGGACGGACCTGCAGCTGCATATTACGGAGCATTACGCGGTTCTTCTCCAGCTCCTCTTCGTAGCTTTCGATCTTCAGGTGCTGGATCTGGTCGGCCATCCGGTTGAAGGAACGGCTGATTTCAATCAGCTCCCTGCCGCTGAAGCTGCCGGTCAGACGGTACTCCTGCTGCCCCTGTTCCAGATGGTTGAGGGCATGGGCAATCCGTTTAAGCGGCCGGACCAGCAGGAAATGGAACACAAACAGCAAAACGGGCAGCACCAGAATACAAACAAACGAAAAGGCTACCCCGATCCGCCGGATCAGCGGCAGATTCCGATACACCGCCTTTTGATCCAGATACATTTCCACTGCAAGCTCGGTTTTAGCGGAATCCGCCCGCAGAATAAACGCGTTTTGCGGTTCCGTCTTCGGCTGGGACTTCAAAACAAAATCCAGATCCAAATATTCGAGCGATAAGTTGTTGATCATTTCCTCCAGGATCGGCTCCAGACAAATTACACTCCCGTAATATACCTCATCCTGCTGATAAAAGTGAAGCAGATAATTCTGTTCTTCAATCGTGATATACTGCCATAAACGATTCGACCATAGATCCCGATTTTCGACAAAAAATTCCCGGATCATCCTCTTTTCATTTGAGGTACACCCCGAACCGATCATAATCGGTTCATTCATCTGCGGGCTGATCAAAAAATAGGCCCCGCTCAGCAGGTTTGTAGACAGGTGATTATCAAATTCGCGGACCACTGCGGCTAAAGACAGCATATAGTGGTCATCCTGCCTGTCCCGCAGTACCGTGATGAAATTGGTATCGGTCTGTTCGGCGCTGAACAAAAAGCTATCGGCCATCTGCGCGGCATTATCGATTTCAGACATATACAAATCGATGTAGCTCTGCCCGCTGCCCACCGTCAGCGCTTCCAGCGACTGGATGTAATTCTGCGTCCCGGAAATCAGCATAAAATTGATTGGAAGGATCGTGAGAAGGAAAATGGTGACGATCCAAACAGCGATCGACTGCTTTTTGACGATGTTCCATAGTTTCATACGGCGCAATTCCTTTTCCGTTTGATATGTAAACAGCAATAGTTTATCAACCATATTTTATCATATTTTGTACACAGTGTCAATTATCCGAAGGCAGGCCACCCTATAGATAAGCTATTAAATCATATCCCGCGCAGTAAAATCTGATCACTTTTTCCGACTTGTTGCTATCTGAATTCCGACTAGTTTGGCATTATGACTATATTTTTTCTCATTCTGTGTCATAATACAGATAACAGGTACCAAACGATCACACAGGACATAAGGAGCGTGCAAACATGACTGTATATGAAAAGCTGTCCAATCTGCTGGCCGGAAAGAGCGAGAACCATATCCTCCCCTTTTTCTGGCAGCACGGCGAGGACAATGAAACCCTGCGGCATTATATGCGTATTATTCACGATGCCCATATCGGGGCGGTTTGCGTCGAAAGCCGCCCGCACCCTGATTTTGTCGGTGCGCTATGGTGGCAGAACATGGATGCCATTTTGGACGAAGCGGAAAAGCTGGGCATGAAGGTGTGGATCCTGGACGATTCCCACTTCCCGACCGGGTTCGCCGCCGGCGCGGTCAAAAACGCCCCGATGGAACTGACCCATCAGTACCTTGACCACAACGACCTCACGGTCGCAGGCCCGAGAAGGCAGATGGAAATCCCGGTCGAAAAGCTCTCCCACCCCAAGCCCGCCCCGCCATGGATCCCGCAGCCCAAGGACAAAAAGGTCTGGGGCGACGACCATACCTTCCGGGTAATCGCCTGCGAAATCCTGGAAAAAGGGCGGCTCGCCCATCCCATCGACCTGACCGGCCGGATCCGGGACGGCAAGATCATCTGGGACGTCCCGTCCGGGACCTGGCGTATTTTTGTCGTCTATCTGACCCGGGACAGCGGCGGACGCAACGACTACATCAACTTTGTCGACAAAGCATCCTGCCGCCTGCTGATTGACGCAGTTTATGAGCCGCATTATGCGCGCTATGCCGATAAATTCGGCAAAACCATTGCCGGGTTCTTCTCGGATGAGCCGCCTATCGGCAATACATCCGGCTATACAATCGGGGATATTATCGGCCGCCCGAATATGCCGCTTCCCTGGTCATCAGAAATGGAGCGACAGGTGGACGCCGAATACGGAGACGGCTGGGAGCAGGCGCTGCCGCTGCTCTGGAATCCAGGCAGCCTGGACGATACCGCCCGCATCCGCACCGGATACATGAACGCCTGCAGCAAGCTGGTTGCGCAGTGCTTTTCCCAGCAGCTGGGGGACTGGTGCCAGGCCCACGGCGTCGAGTACATCGGCCATATGCTGGAGGACTGTGATATGAACGCCGGCCTTGGCCCGAGCATGGGGCACTTTTTCCGCGGCCTTTCCGGGCAGCATATGGCCGGTATTGACAACATCGGCGGCCAGGTAATGCCCGGTTTCCAGAACGTCCCCCGTCACGGCGGCCCCGGCCCGATCGACGAAGCGAGCTTTTATCATTATACCCTGGGGCGGATGGGCGCTTCGATGGCGGCGGTTTATCCGCATCAGAAGGGCAGATGCCTGTGCGAGAATTTCGGCGCATACGGCTGGCAGACCGGCGTAAAGCTGGAAAAATATCTGGCGGATCATTTCCTTGCCCGGGGCGTGAACTATTTTGTCCCGCACGCCTTTACCCCAAAGGCATTTCCGGATCCCGACTGCCCGCCCCACTTCTATGCCCATGGAGAGAATCCCCAGTACCGCGCATTCGGGGAACTGATGGCCTATACCAACCGGGTATGCGAGCTGATTGAAGGCGGAAAGCCGGTGACGCCGGTCGCGCTTTTATACCACGGCGAGAGCCAGTGGGGCGGATGGTACCAAAGCAATATCGCCATCTGCCGTGAACTGACCCGCCATCAGATCGGATTTACGATCATTCCGGCCGACGTGTTTGAAAACCCGGAACAGTTTGGCACTGCGTTCCATCCGGAAACGGGAACCCTCACTGTAAACGGCGTCGATTTTAAAGCCTTTGTGGTCGGCGGCTGCGACAGTATAACCGCCCCGGCAGCCGAATTTGCCGCTAGGGCCAGCGCGGCAGGCTTCCCGGTCGTCTTTACCCAAAAGCTGCCCGCAACCATTGGCGACCGCACAAAAGATGAAAGCGATGCGCTCCTCCGCCGTCTCTCTGCCTGCACCGTCGTTCCGCTTGAAGAACTGACCGGCTGCCTGGACAGCCTGATTCCCAGGGACGGGGCCTTGGAGCAGGAATATCCCGATCTTACGATCTACCATTACTGCAGCGGCGCAGAGGTCTATCTGATCCTGAACGAAGACAATGCCCGTCCTTTCACCGGCAAGGTTACGCTTTCCGCGGCGGGCGACGCCGTCCGCTACGATCCATGGGAGAATCGGCTGCTGCCGGTTCTGGCGGAAAAGACCGACACAGGGGTAGAGATTACCCTGGATCTGGCGCCGCTGGAGCTGTCGGTCATCCTGGTCGGGGATCAGCTGCCCGCCGTTTCCGCACAGCCGGAAATGCACAGCAAAATCGTTTCCTTGACCGGCTTTACCGTTTCCCGCTGCACCGCAAAGGAATATCCCCGTTTCCATGATGCCGAATCACCTGATTTGGAAAACGGAATGCAGACGCTCCATCCCGAATTTTCCGGATTCTATCGCTATGAGACAACATTTACTGCTGATGCGCCCTGCCATGTGCTGCTGGCCATCGAAGACGCGGGGGAAAGCGCCGAAGTATTCGTAAACGGAAAACGGGTCGGGATGCGGACCGCGCAGCCGTACGTCTTTGAACTTTCCTCTGCCCTAACGCCGGGAGAAAATACCCTGGCAATCGAAGTGGCAACCAACCTTGAACGCAAGGTTTTTGCCATGGAGCTTGACCCCGCAGCAATGGGGATTCCCGCCCCGCTGTCTCCCACCGGCATCCTTGGCAAGGTTACGCTGTCTATCGGATAACATAGGTTCCCTGTATACCCAAACGCCCTTAGGTTTCCTCCGAAGCCTAAGGGCGTTTTACGCGCAGTCATGTTATGCTGCCGGTCCCGGTACCGCACCGCCTATTTTTTGTTCTATCTTTTTTTCATATCGGTATTAGATGGACATATTTTGTCTATCTATTTGTGATAGAATAAGGACAACGTAAGGAAAGGCAGTGGAAAAATGGCCTATAAATCAAATCATGAGCTTGAAAACGAAATCAAATCCTATCGTCTGCTGACCATTCATTCCCGGCTGGCCCATGACGACATCATTCGTAAAAAAGAGCTTGCGCAGGAATTCGGTGTTTCGGAACGAAGCATCCAGCGGGATTTAGAGCTCTTACGCACCTACTATGCGGAGCAAACCCCTTATTTGGATTTGGTTGATGACGCCAAAAAGCGCGGATTCCGTCTGATCAAAAACGAGCAGGAATATTTGACAGACAGCGAAGTACTGGCGGTCTGTAAAATCCTATTGGAAAGCCGGTCCCTTCCCCGCGATGATATGCACCGGATCCTCGACAAGCTGGTCGATCACGCAGTGCTGGAGGAAAGCAAGCCGATGATCAACGATTTGCTGGCCAACGAAAAATTCCATTACATCTCGCCGCATCACAACAAGCATATTCTGGGGGATCTCTGAACCTTGGGACAGGCCGTGCGTCAGCAATGGATCATCGAAATTACCTACAAGAAGCCGACCAAGCCAGGCCCCGTTACCCGAAAGCTAAAGCCGGTAGGCCTGATGTTTTCCGGCTTTTATTTCTACCTGACTGCCTTTCAGATCAAAGAAGAACCGGACGCTCCGGAAGACTGCATGGAGAAAGCGGAAACCTGTTCGCCCATCATCTACCGTGTCGACCGTATACAAAAGCTGACTGTAACCAATCAGCACTTCCGTATCCCCTACAAAGACCGTTTTGAAGAGGGCGAATTTAGAAAACGAGTTCAGTTTATGCAGGGCGGAAAACTGCGGAAGGTGAAATTCCGTTTCACCGGCTCGGATATCGATACCGTTCTCGACCGGCTCCCGACCGCGCAGATCCTTTCCCATGATTCGTCCGGCTATATCCTCTCCGCCGAGGTTTTCGGCAGGGGGATTGATATCTGGCTCAGGGGCAGAGGGGAAGAAGTCGAGATTTTGGAGGAGTATCCGCAACAATTCCGATGAAAAAAGCACTTATTATCTGTACGCATACCCATCACGACGATTGGAGGATGATTTTATGACATTTCTTACATATACTTTGATAACACAAATCGACAAAACAGGGGCGATCGTTCTTTCGCCCACCAGACAAGAAAGGACTTATTTTGATTACAATCGAAAATACAATAGGCAAAGCAATTGTATATGCCGACTCCCTTGATTCCGGGGCCGAAGGGCTGATCCGTGCCCTGTGCGGAAGTGCCGTTTCACAGGACAGCCGTATCCGGATTATGCCGGTGTCCATGCCGGAAAGGAATCTGCCGTCGGCACGACGATGACCATCGGAACCCGGGTCGCTCCCGGCCTGGTCGGCGTAGATATTGGCTGCGGCATGGAGGTATTTCGGATATCCGGAAAACGGATGGAAATGCAAAGGCTGGATAAGCTGGTTCATGAAAAAATTCCTGCCGGACGCGCCATCCGGACAAAAGAACACCGTTTTGCGGAACAGACCGAGCTTGAAAAGCTGTATTGCGCCCGGCATATCCAGCAAAACAAAGCCCTCCGCAGCGTCGGCACGCTGGGAGGCGGCAACCATTTCATCGAGCTTGACCGGGGAGAGGACGGGGCCTTTTGGCTCATTATCCATTCCGGCAGCAGGCACCTAGGGGTAGAAGCTGCCTCTTATTATCAGGACGCCGCATTCAAAAGCTGCCCTGCCGGGACCCCTTATCCGCTGGCATGGGCAGAGGGCGACCTCTTTACCGCTTATCTGCATGATATGAAAATCGTGCAGGACTTCGCCGCGATCAACCGGAGAGCGATCGCCGATGAAATCATCCGCGGCATGAAGCTGGATGTTGAAGACACTTTCAGCACGGTGCACAACTATATTGACCCGGATACCATGATCCTGCGGAAGGGCGCCGTATCCGCACGGGAAGGGGAACGGCTCGTAATCCCGATGAATATGCGCGACGGCTGTCTGATCTGTGCGGGGAAAGGAAATCCCGAATGGAATTACTCCGCGCCCCACGGCGCCGGCCGGCTCCTCAGCCGCACGGAGGCGAAGCAGTCCTTTACCCTCTCCCAGTACAAAAAAGAAATGAACGGCATCTATTCGACTTCGGTCAACCGGAATACGCTGGACGAAAGCCCGATGGCCTACAAGCCGATGGAAGCGATCCTTTCCCAGATCGAGCCAACCGTCCGGGTACTCGAGCGGATCAGGCCTGTCTACAACTTTAAGGCAGGTGATGAAGAATGATCTATCAGATCAGCTCCGGCCAAGGCCCGGCGGAATGTGAGCTGGGTGTCGCGAAGCTTCTGGCCTAACTGGATCACAACTACCGGATCGACGTGCTGGAGGTTTCCGAGGGATATTATACCGGCACCTTCCGCTCCGTCCGCTTTCAAACCGACGCCGACCTGTCGGAATTTACCGGCTCCATTCAGTGGATTTGCCGCAGCCCCTACCGCCCGGGCCACAAACGGAAAAATTGGTTTATCCAGCTCAACAGCTGTGACCAGGCGGCGCTCACCGATTTTGATGAAGAACAGGTCGTGTTTGAAACCTTCCGCAGCAGCGGCAAGGGCGGTCAAAACGTCAACAAGGTCGAAACCGCCGTCCGCGCCACCTATCTCCCAACCGGCCAGTCGGTCGTCTGCATGGAAGAACGCAGCCAGTACGCCAATAAACAAAGAGCGGTTGCCCGGTTAAAGGCGCAGCTGTCGGAGGAGAACCGGCTGCAGCTGGCCAAAGAAAAAAACGGCAACTGGCGGCATCACACCCGGCTGGAGCGCGGGAACGCCGGCATTATCTTTGTCGGGGAAAAGTTCCGCAGAGAAGTTTAACTTCCCGAACTTACCCGGTCCGCAATGCCAACTGAACCCAAACACCCAATCAAAACCGGACGGCTGCCAAACGCTTTCGTCCGGTTTTTTGTTTATATCCGCATCGCCGTTTTCAGCCGCCTTCTTTTTTGATCCCACACCTGTAAACCCGCATCCGCTAGCACCGTTGCCGCAAGCAGCAAAGGGATCCGCGCCCATTCCATAGCCGCCCAAAGCTCTCCCCCCGCAACCGCCGCCAGCGTGGTTCCCACTCTTTCCACATAACGAAGCGTATTGCGCAAAAGCCCAATGGAAATAAACATCGCGCCCGCCGAGGCAAATAATGCAAAAAACAGCGGCCCCTTTTTTCTGCTGAATAATGAAAACACAGAGACTACAGCCAAAACGCCCAATATTCCGAGCAGTCCCCAGTCCATGCACAGCCAAAAATCCCCGCCCAATACCGCTGCGGGCGACGTACCGGCTTCATCTGCATAGATGCCCAGGTTCCAAAAAAGCGGCAGCGAAATCAGCAGTGTCAAAACACTTAGGAAGAAAATGAAAAACATCGAGATATTGCGCCTTGTCTCCCATTTTTCCTCCCATTGGTTCCCCATCAGCACAAAAGCCTCCTGCAGCAGGTCGGATACCTCCTTTTGCGGGATTTCTTCCTGCGGAATCCGCTCGGATTTCATGAGCTCTGCAATCGTCAGGCCCAGTGTATCGGCCAACGGTTCCAGCAGGCTGATGTCCGGAAAGCCCAGCCCTCTCTCCCACCGGCTGACGGCCTTGTCGGTGACGTTCAGTTTCTTTGCCAGCTGTTTTTGGGTCATATCCTGTTCCCGGCGCACCTGCGCAACAAAGGCTCCAAATTTTTTTGCATCCATCATCTTCCCTCCTGTTATCAGCAGTGTAACATAAACCGGCATTTCAGGCAACCAATACCCAAATAAAAACGGGGAAATACCGGTCGACGATTCGTTTACCGGCGATTTTCTGTTTTTTTCTTTATAAAAAGATCTGCGGCGGCTATACTGATAAGGAAGCGAAAGCCATCAATTGATGCTGTGTTTATAAAGAAGGAAAACTGTCCACTGTGTACGCCAATTGCAAATTTTTATTATCATCCGAATGTCAGGATATCCAAATGCGCGTTTCATGTCAGACAAAATTCCCAAATAAATGAGAGAGAGGAAAACCATCATGTCGATTGACATTTCCATCAAGCAAAAAGGGCTGTTTAAGAAAACGATGCCCCTTGCGGTGATTTTAGGGAAAGAGCTGCGTTACGGGTGTTATGAGGATGCCCTTCGCTTGGAGACAGGGAAGCTCGGGGAAAAGGAATTTATCGCATATCATCCTGCGCACATTGCCCGCGGTTTCAGCGTGGTTTGGAACCCGCAGGAAAAGGAGCAGATCACGCTGCGCGCCCTTACCCCCTCCACGCCGGAGGAATTAAAGGATTTCTATGACGCGGTCAAGCGGATGACAGATTATTGGAAGTGCACGCTGGAAGTAGATGGCAATCCGATGAAACCTGATGATTTTCAAAAGGGGTTTGCCGATATGCTGGCCTTTGACCGGCGGGTATTAAAGGACATCGCACAGCGTACGATCTCCGGGGAAAACGGCGACCAGACCCTCTTTTCCGCATTTTGGCCGCTGGTCATGGGCAAGCCCGAAGCAGAGCGGTCTTTGCAGGATCCGTCCGCCTACACCGTATGTCTGCACGAAAAGCAGTCTGTCGACGCTTACTATGCAAAGCCGTCCTTTTTCAGAACGGAAAGCGGTATCCTGGGCAAATATGCGCTGACCGAAGGGACGCGCAGCATCTTCCCGATCAAGCCCTATGTCCCCTTTGGCATCTGCGACCCGGAAACCAATCAAGCGCTGCAGTGTGAGCAATACACGATCTTTCTGTATTCGATCACGCGTCAGCAGCCGGTCGGCATCGCGGATTACCACCGGATCATGGAAAGTATCGATCCGAGTAAGCTGTCCCGGTATGATGCAAACCATCTCCTGATTGAAGGGCTTTCGCTTGAGGAGATGGAAAAGATCCTTCAGATGGCTTCGGAATAAGGAGAAAATGAAGTGGGACTGTTTGATAAACTGAAAAAGAAAAAGCCAAAGGAAGAAAAGATGCCGGCCTTAGGCCCGGAGACTGCGGAAGATCCCGCACCCGGCTGGGACGCCATTACCGCCGCTTTTGAGCGGCTCTATCCCGGCCAGACCGAACCTGTGCATTATGCGCCGATTATCAGCATGAGACTTGGCGGAAGCGACCCGCTGGACGGCATCAGTGTCTATGACGGCGGCGAGTATTGGCACTTTGTCACCTACGGATTTTCCGAGCTTTACGAGAAGGAATCGGAAAACAAAGAATACAGCGGCTTCGGCATGGAATTTACAATGAAGTTGAAAAAGGGAATCGCCGCCGATACCGCCGATGAGCAAGCGGAGATCCGTTGTGTATGCGGCATTTTGTAGAGCCTTGCCTGCCTGACCTTTACAAAGAGCGAGGTGTTTTTGCCAAACGAATATATCTATACCCGCCAGACGGATGGTATAGACGCGAATCGTCAGTCGAATATCACGGGATTTATCACGGTTGCCGAGCCGAAGGCCCCAGAGATCAGCACCCCCAACGGGACGGTGGTTTTTGTGGAACTGGTCGGCGCGACAGACGCGGAGCTGAGCGCGATTTATCAAAAGGAACTTCAGGTAACAGAGCTGTACGAAAAGCTCGGCAGCGATGTGACCGATTATCATCGCAAATCCGTCGTGTAAGATTACGGACTGAGCAAGCGGATCCATGAATGTCTGCCGGCAGCTGCGAACTATCACTTTCAAACCGGTGCGCGAATCCGGGCATAAACTACACGGGCGACACAGGCCTAAAGGCTGTCCTTCATGCAAAGGGATACCCTTCTGGGCCTGTTTTTCTTTACAAAAACCGTTCCCGTATGTATAATAGAACCAGAAAATAATATTTAAAACCAGCTTCTGCAATATAAACCACAGAGAGGAAAAGCATCATGGAAATACTGGATATCGTCAATGAAAACGGCATCCCCACCGGCAAAACCATCGACCGGGATACGGCCCATGCCAAAGGCATCCCGCACCGCACCTCCCACGTCTGGATCGTCCGGAAAAAGCACGGCAAGCTCCAGGTCCTCCTCCAAAAGCGCAGCGAGGAAAAGGATTCCTATCCCGGCTGCTACGATATTTCCAGCGCGGGCCATATCCCCGCCGGGGTCGACTTTATCCCGTCCGCTTTACGGGAACTGAAGGAGGAATTGGGCGTAGAGGCCGACGCGGGACAGCTGGTCTACTGCGGCCAGCGGCATTTTACCTTCCGCGCCGCCTTCCATGGCAAGCCCTTTTTTGACAACCAGGTCAGCAATATCTATCTCCTCTGGCTGGACCAAAAAGCGGAAGAGTTTACCCTCCAAAAGGACGAGGTTTCCGAGGTCAAATGGTTTGACTTCGACGACTGCGTTTACCGGGTTTCCCACGGCCAGATACCCAACTGTATCTACCTGGACGAACTGGACATGGTCAAAAAGGGCGCGGAGAAATAAAAGAGGTGCGGCAGATGTTAAACAGCCACGGTTTCGATCTTTGGGCGGACGGCTATGACCGTTCAGTCGGCCTTTCGGACGAGGACAATTCCTATCCCTTTGCCGGTTATAAGAAAATACTGAATCTTCTATACAATGAGGTGCTGTCCGTCCCCCACGCAGAAGTCCTCGATATCGGCTTTGGGACAGGGACACTGACGGCCATGCTGTATCAGCAGGGATGCGCGGTTTGGGGGCAGGATTTTTCCGAGCGGATGATTACCCTTGCCCGGGAGAAGATGCCGGGAGCCTGCTTAGTACAGGGAGATTTTACCGACGGGCTGGCGGAAACGCTGCGGGCGCATACCTACGACGCGATCCTTGCGACCTATTCGCTGCACCACCTAACCGATGAGGAAAAGATTCCCTTTATCCGTTCGCTCCTGCCGCTGCTGAAGCCGGACGGAAAGCTGCTGATTGGGGATGTAGCATTTCAGACCCGCGCAGAGCTGGAGGCCTGCAAGGCCGCTTGCGGGGAGGAATGGGATGATGAGGAATACTACTTTGTATACGAAGAACTGGCGCCGTTTTTTACAAACCCGCCGGAATTTTACCCCGTCTCCCATTGCGCCGGTATCCTCGTTTTTACGGCGGAAAATAGATGAAACAATATCAAATAAAATTTGAGTCAAGAGGGCTGCTTTTGTTCCTCTTGATCATGCTGCCGAATTTTGTCTGGTTTGCCGTTCCGGCGCCAAACGATATCCTGCGGAAAGATTCGGCCACACCGCTCCTCGATATGGCCGCATCTGTCTGTCAGGTGCTGATGGTCCTTACCCTCTGCCTGCTGGTCAACAGGGCCGGCCCATCAAAACGTAGGCGGCAGTTCTTTCCGGCAGCATTTCTCTGCTGTGCCGCTTATTATGCGGCATGGTTTTTCTATTATCGCGGAGCGGTAAACGTTCCTGTAATCCTTTCGCTCTGCCTTTTCCCCTGCGCGGCGTTTCTTTTTTATGAAGCGGGCTGCTCTATATGATTCAGAATCTGTACAATCTTTCGGATATGGCGACTGTCGCTGAAG
>CAYWRQ010000071.1:0-13394 GCA_964460915.1 uncultured Oscillospiraceae bacterium | reverse complement strand
CTTCGCTATGGTCCTTTTTTTTACTACTGCAACTTCATTTTACAATCCGCGTAAATTTTATAGACAAAAGATGGACCATTTGCTAAGATGAATACACAAAGACAGAACCCGTAGTCAGGAGAACAACATGGTTTCCCCTGAACGGCGCCTGTAGAGTCAAACCGGTCCTGAAATGAAAAAGACGGGAAAAATGAACGTAAACCCTCTGTTATATCATTTCGGAATACCAGAATATCAACCAAGGAGAGATGTAACATGACAGCTGATGCAAAAGGTGTCACAAAAACCAAATCGACGGTCAAAAAGAAACGCGGTTTCCTTTACGAATTAAAGGTGAATAAAGTACTTTTTGTAATGCTTATCCCATGTGCCACCTATTTTATCCTGAACAACTACCTGCCGATTGTCGGTATGTACATGGCGTTCACAAGATTTAATTTCACCGGCGGCATCTTTGGAAGCCCATTCATTGGAATGGAAAACTTCCGCTTCCTTTGGCAATCCGGAAAACTGGTCAAGCTGACCCTCAATACAATTTCTTATAATGTAGCTTTTATTCTGATTGGCAACTTCATGCAGATTTTCTGTGCAATCCTTTTAAGCCGTCTCGGCAACAAGTATTTTAAAAAGATAACGCAGTCGGTTATGTTTCTCCCTTACTTTGTATCGTACGTTATTTTGAACGTTATCGTTTACAACCTGTTCAACTATGACGTCGGCTTCTTCAACGGTGTCTTCCGTTCGATGGGCGGGCAGCCATACGACTTCTATAACACACCCGGCATCTGGCCGTTCATTCTGGTTGTCCTTTATATATGGAAACAGATCGGCTACGGCACTGTCATTTACCTGGCAACCATCACCGGCATCAGCCCGGAGCTTTACGAAGCGGCTGAAATCGATGGCGCAAATGTCTTCCAGCAGATCCGTTTCATCACGATCCCGCTGCTGATTCCGACCTTTATCACCCTGCTGCTCTTCAGCCTCGGCGGTATCATGAAGGGCCAGTTCGACCTGTTCTATCAGGTAATCGGTACCAACGGCGTTTTGTATGATAAGACCGACATCCTCGATACCTTCGTTTACCGTTCTCTGAAACAGGACTTCGACGTTGGTATGAGTACTGCGGCCGGTGTTTACCAGTCGATCTTCGGTTTCATCATCATCATGGTTTCCAACGCCTTGATTAAACGCAACCATCCGGAACAGGCGCTGTTCTAATTGATACCACAATAATAGAGGTGATAGTATAATGAGTGCCACAAAAATTAAGAAAACCCATGCGCAGATTGCTTTCAACATCATTGCGTATACGATTATTCTCCTTTTAAGTATTTTCTGTATCTTCCCCCTGATTATGATCATTTCCGGCTCCCTTACCGAAAATGATATCCTGCTGCGGGAAGGTTACCGTCTCTGGCCCAAACAGCTTTCCATCGCAGCTTACAAAGAGCTGTTCAAAAATCCGGAAGGCATCCTCACCGCTTATGGCACAACCATTTGCTGTACTGTAATCGGTACAACCCTCGGCCTTCTGATTATCAGTATGACTGGCTACGTCCTCCAGCGCAAAGACTTTAGGTACCGCAATGTATTCTCCTTCCTGATTTACTTTACGACGATCTTCGGCGGCGGCATGGTCCCCTGGTATATCATGCTTTCCAAATACCTGCACATGAATAATACGTATGTTGCCCGTGTATTCCCGCTGCTGATGACCTCCTTCCTGATCATCCTGATGCGCACCTTTATCTCGTCTTCATGTCCTGTAGAAATAATTGAATCGGCCAAGATCGACTCGGCCGGCGACTTCAGGATCTTCTACAACATTGTTTTACCGATTATCGGCCCCGGTCTTGCTACCGTCGGACTGTTTCTCGCATTGGCTTATTGGAATGAATGGTATGTGACCTCGCTGTTTATCACCAAGCGCAGTATGTACAGCCTGCAGTATTATCTTTACGATTTGCTCAACAGTGCTAAGTTCGCGCAGGAGATGGGCATCGCTACCGGCGAACAGAAGCTGCCCAGCGAATCCATCAAGATGGCAATGGTTGTGATCGTCACAGGCCCCATGATTCTCCTTTATCCCTTTGTCCAGAGATATTTCGTTACCGGTATCGCGATCGGCTCCGTAAAAGGATAAGTCCGTTTGAAAATTCAAAATTAGGAGGCTTTACAAATGAAAAAAGTATTATGTGCAATGCTGGCATCTATCGTAGCAGTTTCTGCTCTGGTAAGCTGCGGAGACAAAGGCAGTTCCAGCCCTTCCAGCACCGACACGGGAAGCACTGCTTCCACCGCCAGTACGGATGCGGGCAAGACCTCGGATGACGGCGGCAATGCCGGTACCACGGTTGATATTTCCAAGAAAGTCAACCTGGTTATGTGGTCTTCCGGTACGGCTCCCCGTGACCAGGAGAGAGTCAGTGAGAAGCTGAGCGAACTGGCCGAGAGAGACTTAAACGCTACGCTTGAATGGAACCGTTATCCCGATATTCAGAAGCTGAACCTTCTGCTTACATCGGGCGAAGTGATCGACCTGATTTATACCGCAAACTATCAGAACTATGCAGTTTACGCAGCCAAGGGCGCATTTAACGAACTGGACGAGCTTATTCCTTCTGTTTCTCCCGCTTTGCAGGAATATGTTTCCACCGATATGTGGAACGCTACCCGTGTGAACGGCAAGATCTACATGGTTCCCTGTATGTGGCCGGAATACGTTCCGTACGGCTTCCTCTGGAGAGAAGACCTGAGAAAGAAATATGACCTGCCCGAGATCGATCTGAACGATCTGTCCACCATCGAAGCATATCTTGACTGCATGATAGAAAACGAACCCGATATGAAGCCGCTGGCGGAGGTTGTTTCCTCTTACGGCTCCCTCGGCTCTCATTTCACCACCTGGGAATTCCTCGACTCTCAGTATAAATGGATCGACTTCCGTGTACCGTACGGCCTGTACATCGATTACTTTGAGCCGACCAAGGTTATCAACTGGTGGGAAACCGAAGATTTTGCCAACGATATGAAGCTGTTTAAGAAATGGGCGGATAAGGGGTATTGGTCCAGAAGCTCTCTGGCGAATACCGAGACCAAGCAGGACCAGTTCGAAGCCGGTTCGCTGTCTGCCGACCTGTGCTTCAACGCTCCTTCCGGTTACGCAAACCTGGTTGCCCGTGTTGCGACTTCTCACCCCGATTGGGAGCTGGGCTGGTACCCGATGTACCGTGCAAAACAGCTCGCTACTCCGAACCACGCTACTCAGAATGGTACCTCTATCCCGATCACCTCTGCCAACCCCGAACGCGCGGTCATGCTGCTTGAAAAGCTGATCCTCGATGAGGAATGGTACGATATCTCCCAGTACGGCTTCGAAGGCGAACACTATAATCGTACTGCTGACGGCTACTATGAAGGCATCGGCGACTCTGCTGCTTCCGGTTTCCCGCGTGAGGCAGGCAACCTGTGGAACCTCCGTAATCCGAATTTCATGCTCTATCCGGAAACGACCGCGAAAGTTCTGACCGAACTAAACGCTGAATTTGACACCTACGCTTACCCGAACCTCTGGACCGGCTTTGCTGAGGACACCGAGTCCTACCAGACCGAAAAAGCGGCTCTCGCCAACGTCATTACCCAGTACCTGCCTCCGATCCAGGCCGGTTTGGTCGACGACGTGGATACCGCGATTGCCGAGCTCCTTGAAAAAGCAGAGGCCGCCGGCCTTTCGAAGGTCCGTGAGGAATATACCAAGCAGTGGCTGGCTTATGTGGATGAAATGGGACTTGCAAAATAATCATTTGGGATTATAGATGAATTTATCCATAGTAAAAAAATAATCTTCCGCGATTCTTGTAAATATGCTATAATCATTTTGTTAAGGTGAAGGAATTTTATCCCCAAATTCAGCATTTATAATGTTTAGGAGAATCGCAATGAAACAGCGCAGCAAGAATCTATTCAGCAAAGTTAAGCGGACCATTTTCTCTCTTGCCTTTATAATTGTGTTTATCTGTTCCATCCTTTTTTACTTCGTCAGCAGGCAGGTGCTGCTAAACCGCACCTGCCTGTCGGATGTAAACAGCCTGCGGCAGGTACAGATTATGGCGGCGGATATGAAGTACATCGTCGGCAACCTGAGCTATCAGGTTTACAACGACCCTTCGATTGCCTATCTGCTCTACGGCGAGGAGTTTGAGCCGGCGAAGGTCATGGTTGCGGTTACCCAGCTCAACAACTACCGGAACACCAACCCGTATGTGGAATCGATCTACGTATACAACCACAATTGGGACAGTGTTTCGGTCAGCTCCAGCAAGTTCGGGACATTTGACGCCCCGATTGAGGGCGAGCAGGCCTTTTTCGACACCCAGATCGCGGATCTGCTGAACCAGGAGATTGCCTCCCTTGGCAGGCATCAGCCGGTTCCGCGGATTGTGAAACGGAATAAGGAAGAATACCTGTATTATACCTACCTAACCAGCAACTCTTTCAGCAGTTCCAATATCCAAAGTGCCGTTTTCGTCAATTTTTCGGGGACATGGATGGACAGCGTGATCAAAGACACTAAGGGATCCCCTGCACAAACGCTGATCCTTGATGAAACCGGGGCTGTGATCTGCAACAATGAACGATGGCCGATCTTTTCGCAGCTTGCGGAAGAAGAGCTGTACGTAGAAATGCAGCAGCATACGGATGAGGACGGATACTTTCTATGTGATATCGACGGGGAAAAATATGTTGTATCGTATTTTAAACCGGAAAGTGAAAACTGGCAGTATCTGCGGCTGACTCCCTATCAATATGTTATAGGGGAAATTGACAGTGCAATCCGCATCTTTCTTCTCATTGTAGCGGTGCTGATTATCTGCGGGGCGCTTGCTTCCTACTTTTCTTCGCTGCATATCTATGCGCCGATCCAGGAGATGCAAAAGGGCATGGAGCAGTTGGAAAAGGAAAACCGGGAATCCAGGCAGGTATCCCGCCAGCATCTGCTGCAGAATACCCTTTACGGCTACACGGATGTTTCTTCCCTGATAAAGGACGGTTCCTTTGATGATTTGCAGGTGCGGGATCCGCGGCCCAAATATTTCTTCCTGATCCTGCTGCACATTGATCATTATCGGGACCTTCACCAGGACTACGATGCGGAAGGCCGCAATTTGGTGCGGTATGCCGTACTCAATATTGCGTCGGAAATCTGTTCTCGGGAATTTGATGTGGAAACAGTCGATATGGGCGGAGTTAACCACCTGGTCATGATTTTCTCGATCTCGCAAAAGAAATATAAAGAATTAACAACCGAAGAGCTGGAAGGACTGCTGCATGAAGTCAACACTTCCGTAAAGGGCGTTCTGAATATATCGCTCAGTTTTACGGTCAGCAGTGCCTTTACCTCCTTTTCCGAGATTGCGAAGTATTACAACCTGACCCGTGAAGCCGCTTTTCATCATATTTTTTATCCTGCGGGCACCATCCTGTACGGAAAAACGATTTTGCAAAACGGCCTCAAGCATTACAATTATCCCCAGCTTCAGGAAGACCGCATGGTGGAAGCGATCATGAATTCCAATGAGGAAAAGGCCGGTGAACTGATGCAGGAGATTTTGTTGGAAACGAAGGAATATTCTTATTCTGTTGTCAATCTGGCGGTTTCCCATCTTATTCTGGCTATTTCCAATGTCTTAGACGAAATCCGGAAAAATAAGTTCATTGAACTGCCGGAAAACCTGGTATCCCAAATGTCGACCCTCGGCAATTTACGCGAACTGGAATCGATCCATGAGGTAATAGAGGATTTTGAGTGCCTGATCCACCAAATCGTCGTTTCTCTGGATGATAAGCGCAATTCCCGTCATACGGATCTTTTGGTGCGGATCAATCAACTGATTGAAGAAAATTACCCGGATCCCAACTGCTGCCTGGACAGCATCGCAGAGGCAGTCGGACTGTCTTCCGCATACGTTGGAAAGCTCTATAAACGGTATACGCTGAAAAGCGTATCAGAATCGATCAGCGAACTGCGGATGAACGAAGCGAAGCGTCTGCTGCAGAACTGCCGGCGGATGACGGTCGGGGATATCGCCGAGCGCACCGGTTTCAGCAGCAGCTCTTATTTTTCCAAAGCATTCCGTAAGGAGAACGGAATGACACCCAATGAATACCGCAATCTGAATCCATCCGACAAGGGATAATTTTTAAGGTATTTGTTCTATTGAAACGATCCTGACAGAAGGCGGTAGAAAGAGAAAGGAATGAACTTTTATCATGAACAATTCTTCCTCGGCCGTTCCAACTTTTAGAAACAGCGTGGAAAGGGCAAGGAACCTTAAAAAAGTTAAAATTACTTTTGCAGTCATTTATTTTCTATTTATGCTGGCGCGGGCGGTTTTCGGGCCGTTCATCACCGTCTATCTGCAGGAAAAGGGCCTGTCGGCGGAGCAGATTGGCGTGATAACCGGTATCAATTCGTTTGCGATTATTGTGACCCAGCCTTTGTGGGGCATCGTCGCCGACCGCATCCAGTCGAGAAAGAAGACCTTGATCCTCTGTCTGATTTGCCAGGCAATCTTTGCCGTCTCCCTTATTTTTGCCAACACCTACCTGCTGCTCGCGGTTGCCTTTTGTATCTACACCTCCTTTTCTTCTTCGGAAGGGCCTTTGATGGATACCTGGGCGCTGACCAGCATTAAGAACGCCGGCGATCCGAACGGCATGGGGCCGGTCAAAATGTGGGGCTGCATCGGGTTTTCGGTCAGCAGCATTGTTTCGGGAATTTTTATCAGCAAAACCTCGACCAATGCCGTCGTCCCGATTTTCGCCGGGCTGCTTGTGGTGATCGCGATCGCGCTTTCCTTCATCCGGTCGGAATCCGCCCCCACCAAATCCCTGACCCTAAAGGAGATGCAGCTGGGCCGGATCTTCCGGGATAAGCAGTTTGTGATCTTTTTGGTTTATGTGTTCTTTATGCAGCTGGCGCACAGAGGCTCCTACACCTTTTATTCGCTGCTGATCAAGCAGCTGGGCGGCAGCAACGACCTGGTCGGCTATGCTAGTGCTCTGATGTTTATCTCCGAAGCGGTGATCATGTTCCTTTCCAAAAAGATGCTCGGAAAGTCGAAACCGGAAGTGCTTGTCATGCTCTCCTCTTTCTTCTTTATCACCTGGCACTTTTTCCTCAGCATTTCGACCCATCCGGTCCATGTCGTGCTTTCCTGCCTGATGGACGGGCCGTCCTTCGCGCTCTTTACGATCGGCTGCCTGTACTATTTGGACTCGATCGCACCGCCCGATATCCGGACGACCTACCAGACGGTTGCGTACTCGGTTTACTTTGGCCTGAGCGGGATCGTAGGCAATATGGCGGGCGGCTGGCTGATTGAAAACCTCGGTTACCGGCCGATGTACTGGATTGGCATGGCGGTCACTTTTACCTCGACGGTTTTGTTTTATATTGTACGTAAAATTTACCTTGCGAAAACCAGTGTAAAATAAATTTTCCTGATATCGTTATGTCCGTTTTCGGACGGAATTTTATCATAAGAAAGGAAGAAGTCAGAATGAAGAATGTTGTTATCACCGGTGCAGACCGTAATATCGGCCTTGAACTGACCAAACAGTTCCTCCAAAGAGGCTGGAAGGTATTTGCGGGCCGTTATCTGATGGAGCTGCCGCTGTTGGAAGAGCTTCAGAAGCAATATCCCGATACCCTTACGCTGGTACCGCTGGATGTTTCGAAGGAAGAGACGGTAAAGGCTGCTGCCGATGCGGTGGCGGGGGAAGTGGACCATATCGATATGCTGATCCACAACGCCGCGGGCTTTGGCGACCATACCGGCGGGCCGAGAGCCGAGATTGACTTTACGACCTTTATCATCCCGTATAATATCAACGCTCTGGGTGCGATGCGTCTGGTCCATTTCTTCTATCCCTTGATGCAGACAGGCATGAAACGGCTTTGCTTCGTTTCCTCCGAGGCAGGCGTTGTCAGTGTTGCCCATCGTACCGAGATTTCCAGCTACTGTATGTCCAAGACCGCGCTGAATATGGCGCTCCGGCTGATGTTTAACCAGCTGCAGCCCCTTGGCTTCAGCTTCCGTCTGTATCATCCCGGATGGGTTCGCTCCGCTAAGATCGAGCACATCGATGATGAGATGCCCACCTTTAAGGATGCCGACGGCAACCTGATGGGTAAATTCTGGCCGTGGGAGACGGCCGCTTCCGCCGCTCCCCAGTTTATCGAAGACCGTGAGTGCGAAGACCGCCTGGTGCTGATTGACAACGAAGGCGCCGCTTGGCCGTTCTAATGGAAAGGGAGGATATCTGATGAAAAAAGTTGTTATGATTGCGGGCGCCGGGGATGCCGTAGGCGCGCGCCTGGTAAAGGATTTCCTGAAAAAAGAGTATACGGTAATTGCCGGGCTGCTGGACGGGCAGGAGGGTGTTTCCCTTCCGGAAGGCGTCATGACGGTTTCGATGAACCCGCTTTGCCATCAGTCGGCAAAGGACGCGGCAAAGGCTGTCGCGGAAAAATATGAGGGCATTGATATGCTGGTCGTAAATTACGACAGCTGCCCGGTCTATGAAAACTGGACCATTTTGGACGAGCCTGATTTTGAGACGATGAAAGCGGCCTACGAGTATAACTCTCTTGGCCCGCTGCGCGCGATTGATGCTTTCCAGCCGCTGCTGGAAAAGGGAGAGGGCAAGCGGATTTGCGTCGTGACCTCTGCGGACAGCAGCAACAACGTTACACGTGATATCGCCAATTTCCCCAGCCATGTTTCCAAGGCTCCTTTAAATATGGCAATGAATCAGCTGTTTAATGGGATGCGCCCGGACGGTTATACCTTCCGGATGTACTGCAAAGACCCGAAAGCAGGACCTGCAAAGGCCGGCGAATACGCAGTCGAATATTTTACCCGCAACCGCAGCAATGAAATCGAATCCTATAAACATTCGGATGAAAACCGTCTGGTGCTGCGTGACTGGATGAATATCGAACTTCCCTGGTAATTAATCTCGCTTATTTGTCCCTGGCTGCATGCGTTTTATCTGTATTTCCCTCCAATTTGTTCATACCAAACCTCCCACAGCAGTCTATACCCGTTTCCACTGTAGGTTCGGAAACGGGTATAGGGGACAAATTGATAAGAGCAAGGATTTATGAATTATTTTAGTAAAGGAGATGCATATCATGAGAGTACTCGTAATCTGCGATGAAATGTGGCATCCTGCCGACGTAATTGAGGCAGGTATTCAGGGCGTAGGAGACGGCGCCTATGAGTTTGATGTCATCAAAACCGCTAAGGACCTTCTCACTCCTAAGAAGCTGGCGCAGTACGGTGCGGTTATTATTGCGAAGGGCAACGCCCTCACCGCTGCAAACCATGAGCCTTGGTTCGAGGATACCGTTACCGAGGTTGGCCCTGAAGAGTTCCGTGACTATCTGGCAAACGGCGGCGGCATTATCTTTGTACATGCTGCAACCTGCATGGGTGTCAAGCATATGAAGCATGAGGAAGAACGGTTCAGAAGACCTGCCCGTGAGATGAATAAGCTCTTTGGCTGCACGATGAACGGTCATCCGCTGCGCTGCGACACCAATATTATTGTATCCGATCCGGACAGCCCGATCACCCAGGGCGTGGAAAACTTCACCGTCCACGATGAACACTATCAGATTTCCGATCTGGTTTCCGATGCGAAAGTATTCTTGAAATCGACCTCCGAGCCCGGCGGCATCCAGGATGCGGGCTGGACCAGAGAAGAAAACGGCGGCCGTATTGTTGTCCTGACCCCTGGCCATACGCTGGAAGTCTGGGAGCATCCGGATTTCCGTAAACTGCTTGTCAATTCGATTGAATGGGTGACCAAGAAAATCTGATTTTCTTTCAATGTTCGCCGAATCATGTTTTTTATATATGTTTTCATTTTCCCTGTGCAGTTTCGATTCTGCACAGGTTTTTTTTATGTCCGCCGCGGCTTTCTTACTTTTTTGTTTTATGACGCCTTCATCGGGTTATACTGTATACAGGTGGTGATTTTATGAATTCCGTATGGACAGAAACCGTTTCTTTACCCAGCTTTCCCTCGCTTGATGGAAGCTGTAAAACCGACGTCTTAATTATTGGCGGCGGTATCGCGGGGATTCTTTGTGCCGATCAGCTGCGGCGGGCCGGGGTCGATTGCCTGCTGCTGGAGGCAGACAGGATTTGCGGCGGCATTACCAAAAATACGACCGCAAAGCTGACCTTCCAGCATGGCCTGATCTATGATAAACTGATAAAAGAGGTTGGCGCCGAAAAGGCGCGGATGTATTTAACGGCCAATGAGCAGGCGCTGGAGGAATACCGGTCGCTTTGTGCCGGGATCGACTGTGATTTTGAAGAGAAGGATTCCTTTGTATATGCCCTGGGTGACCGGGGAAAGGTTGAGCGGGAACTTGCGGCCCTGCAAAGGCTGGGGTACACGGCGGAGCTTGCGGAGAAGCTCCCGCTGCCGTTTCCGGTGGCCGGGGCCGTCCGGTTCAGGGAACAAGCCCAGTTTCATCCGCTACCGTTTCTCGCGGCGGCCGCCAAAGGGCTTCCGATCTATGAGCATACCCCTGTCCGGCAGATGGCGGGCTGCAAGGCAATTACCGATACAGGCAGTGTTGTGGCGGAAAAGGTGATTATTGCGACCCATTTCCCTTTCCTCAATAAGCACGGCGGGTACTTTATCAAGATGTACCAGCACCGTTCCTACGTTCTGGCGCTTGATCATGCGCAGGATGTGGACGGAATGTATCTGGACGAGAACGAGAAGGGGATGTCCTTCCGGAATTACAAGGATCTTTTGCTGGTAGGGGGAGGTGCCCATCGGACGGGGAAGCAGGGCGGGAACTGGTGGGAGCTGGAAAAATTTGTCCGGACCTATTATCCCCGCGCGTCTGTCCAATACCGCTGGGCGGCGCAGGACTGTATGACATTAGACGGTATCCCGTATATCGGCCTGTACAGCCGGAACACGCCGGATCTCTATGTCGCGGCCGGTTTTAACAAATGGGGCATGACAAACGCGATGGCGGCGGCGATGCTGCTTCGGGACAGGATACTGGGAAAAGAAAACCCTTGTGCGCCGGTGTTCAGCCCCAGCCGGACGATTCTGCGTCCGCAGCTGGCGGTAAACCTGTTTGAATCGGCGGTCAATCTGTTGACACCGTCCGCAAAACGCTGTCCCCATCTCGGCTGCGCACTCAAATGGAACCCGCAGGAACGCAGCTGGGACTGCCCCTGTCACGGTTCTCGTTTTACGGAAAAGGGAAAGCTGATTGACAACCCGGCGGCCGGGAACCTAAAATGTGATCATAGGAAGGATGATAAGGATGGCAAATCAGTTAAAAGGGGAAACTAGCCCCTATCTTCTTCAGCACGCCGATAATCCGGTCGACTGGTATCCCTGGGGAGAAGCGGCCTTTGCAAAAGCGGCGGCGGAAGACAAACCGGTCTTTCTCAGCATCGGCTACAGCACCTGCCATTGGTGCCATGTCATGGCCCACGAAAGCTTTGAGAATCAGACGGTCGCGGAGCTGTTAAACGAGCACTTCGTATCGATTAAGGTGGACAAAGAGGAGCGCCCGGATATCGACAATATCTATATGTCGGTCTGTCAGGCGTTTACCGGCAGGGGCGGCTGGCCGATGAGCATTTTCATGACGCCGGAAGGGAAGCCGTTTTTTGCCGGCTCCTATTTTCCGAAGGACGCAGGCCGCGGCATGATCGGGTTTATCGACCTTTTAAAGATTGTGGCGGAAAAGTGGAAGACAGACCGCTCCGCGCTTTTGCAGACCGGAGAGGAAGTGACGGCTGCGCTGAAAAAGGAAACGGAGTCGGTAAAAAGGGCGGAGGGGCCGGATGAAAAGCTGATTCATACGGCTTACCGCCTTTTTGAAAACAGCTTCGATCCCCGGTACGGCGGCTTCGGCAGCGCACCGAAATTCCCGGCCGCCCATAATCTGCTGTTTTTATTGGGGCAGTATGAAAAAGAGGGCAATGAGGCAGCCCTTTCGATGGCGGAAACGACCCTTCAGCAGATGTATCGCGGCGGTATTTTTGACCATATCGGGTATGGGTTTGCCCGGTACTCGACGGATGCCTATTTTCTCGCGCCGCACTTTGAAAAGATGCTGTATGATAACGCATTGCTGATCATGGCCTACTGTAAGGCCTTTTCGCTTACGGGTAAGCCATTTTACCTGCGGACGGCCGAAAAGACAGCCCGGTATCTTCTCCGGGAGATGGTAAGCCCGGAGGGCGGCTTTTACAGCGCCCAGGACGCCGACAGCGACGGCGTTGAGGGAAAGTATTATCTTTTTACGCCGTCTGAATTGACAAATCTCTTCGGAGAAAAGGGCGGCTCCGCTTTTTGCGGGCAGTATGATATCACCCCGCAGGGAAACTTTGAGGGGAAAAGCATCCCCAACCTCCTGAAAAAAAGGATTGGGAGGAGGAACCCTTTGCGGAGCTGATCCCGCAGGTCTATGCCTACCGCAAGGGCCGGAACCGGCTCCATTTGGATGATAAGCTTTTGACCTCCTGGAACAGCCTGACGATCGCGGCCCTGTGCAGCTTATACCGGGTGAGCGGAAACCGGGAATATCTGGATGCTGCGCGGAGAGCGGAGCGGTTTATTGCGGAAAAGCTCTGTGCGGGCGAAACGCTGTTTGTCAGTTATCGGGACGGCAAAACCGGTGGGAAAGGGTTCCTGGATGAGTATGCTTGCTATGTCTTTGCGCTTCTTTCGCTGTACGGCGCGACCCTCCGGGCAGACTGCCTGCAAAGGGCGAAGCGCTTTTTGGATAAAGCGGTGCGCGATTTTGCGGATACGGAGCGGGGCGGCTTTTATCTGTACGGGGCGGAAAATGAACAGCTGATTGCCCGGCCGAAGGAAACCTATGACGGCGCGATTCCCTGCGGAAATTCGCTGATGACGTATAATCTGGTGCGGCTGAACCTGCTGACAGGGGCGTATCGGGAGGAGGCAGAGCGTCAGCTTTCCTTTATGTCTGCCGCAGTCCGGCGCTATCCGTCCGGGGGCAGCTTTTTCCTTTGCGCTCTGTCGGATTTCTTTGACCCTCCGGAGAAAATCACGGCCGTGGTAAAAGACATGGCGGATTTGCGGGAGCTGCCGTTGGCGGTTTCGCTGGACACCGTTATTGCCATTTTGGCGGAACCGACGGAGGAATACCGGCTGGTAAATGGACAAACCACCTATTATGTCTGCAAAGACCATTGTTGTCTGCCGTCGGTTAACAGTCTAAATAACAAAGGGCGGGGATCACACCCCGCCTTTGATTGTATAACGAAAACCACTCGCTAGGCGAGTGAGTTCAAAAGAAGCCTACTGGC
>CAYWRQ010000070.1:0-13453 GCA_964460915.1 uncultured Oscillospiraceae bacterium | reverse complement strand
TATCTGCTGCTCCGCTCCATCTTCGGCACAATCGGCATCCTCTGCAATTTTTACGCCGTCGACCATCTGGTCCTGTCGGACGCTTCGATGCTCAATAAAATGTCGCCCTTTTTCGCCATTCTCTGCTCTTACTTTGTTCTAAAAGAAAAGATCACGCCCGTGCAGGCCCTTTCGGTCATAACCGCCTTTATCGGAAGTCTCTTTATTATCAGACCCACCCTCTCCAATATGGATCTCTTTCCGTCGATGATCGGCCTGCTGGGCGGTATCGGCGCAGGGGCCGCCTACACGATGGTGCGGGTTCTTGGGCAAAAGGGTACCAACAAAACGCTGATCGTCCTCTTTTTCTCCGCCTTTTCCTGTTTGATCGTGCTGCCCTTCCTGATCGCCGATTTCCATCCGATGACGCCCGTCCAGCTGCTTTTCCTTTTGGGCGCCGGCCTTGCGGCGGCAGGCGGTCAGTTTGCCGTCACCAACGCCTACTGCTTTGCCCCCGCCAAGGAGATTTCCGTTTACGACTATTCCCAGGTCATTTTTTCGGCCCTTTTGGGCTTTATCCTCTTTAACCAGGTACCCGACGGCCTCAGCGTCATCGGATACCTCCTGATCTGCGGCACGGCGATCGCGATGTTCCTCTACAACCGGCGGCAGGATGGAAAGCCATCTGTAAAAACACGGTGAATTTTTGGCGGATTACTAGACAAAAGGCGGAAAATCGTGTATAATGCTATAGATACGGATGTATGCGGCCGCTGCAGGCCCATTTTTCCAACCCCATTTTCGATATCCCCTGAAAAGGTACAATAGAAAGGATGACTTATTTGAAACGTTTCCAGAGATTTACTGCCGCAGCAGCTGCACTGACAATTACGGCGGCGCTGACCTCCTGCAGCAATGCGGATACTTCTTGGACCTACCGCACCGACGACGGCGCTTATGAAGTGACCTCCGGTATGTATATAGGCCTGTCTATTTCCGCCTATAATGAAGGCTTTGCTTCGGAAGGGATTGATACCTCCGCCCCGCTTTACGGCCAGCAGATCGCGTCGACGGACGCCCTTGACTGGGTTATCAGCCGTACGGACCAATTGAGCCGCCAATACCTCGCAGTCGAAAAGAAATACGACGAATACGGCCTTTCCTTCGACGCAGACCGGCAGGCATATATCGACAGTTATGTCAACTACTATTGGAGCTACGTCTCCCAGAGCTATGAACCGCAGGGCTGTGCGGAAAGCTCTTACCGCAATATTGTGACCAACTCCTTTAAACAGTCCCAGCTGTTTTTGACCCTGTACGGGGAAGGCGGCGAACGGGAGGTACCGGTCCAGGATCTGCGGGCGCTCTTTGACGAGCAGTACGCCCACGCGAACCTTATCCAGGTAGACGCCTCCGACGACGAAGGCAACGCCCTCACCGGCGACGAGCTGGATGCGAAGGTGGAAGAAGCGGAAAAGATGGTCGAGGAGCTGAAAGACGGCGCCGATTTCGAAACGGTCAAATCCGACTATGCCGCCGCTCAAAAAGAGGAAGGCGAGGAGGAAACCTCCTCTGAGACTACCCAGGATGAGGAGACGGCCGATACATCCTTTTATCTGCTCGCGGACAGCACCTATTACCCCGAAGGCCTGGTAACAGCGCTGTTTGGCGCGGACGCCGGCGATTACGGAAAATATAACGACGGCGAGGGTACCATCTATGTCTGGGCCAAGCTGGCCAATGATGATGAAGGCTTTGAAACTTATCGCGATACCATTCTGCAGAACGAAAAATGGGAAGAATTTGAAACCCTAATCCAGGATTGGGCAGGCGGTACCTCGATTGTGACCAATGACGCTTCCATCAAAAAGCATTCCCCCAAAAACCTGGAAAAATAACGAAAAAAAGAGCAGTCCCGAAGGTCTGCAGTCAACGAGCGGCCTCTCCGAGGCTGCTTTCTTTTTACCCGTATATTCATGAAAATTCCCTTTTCAAACGATTCCACCGCGGATAGATCCAAAACAGCGGCTTTTTACATTTTTTGTAGAAAAGTACCTTTTACATTTCAGGATAAATATGGTATAATCCGTTTTGCTTATGTATGAAGACTCTGAATATGGAAAGAGGAGGAAGAAAATATGCTAAAACGATTTGCGCGCTATTACAAGCCGCATATGAAGCTGTTCATTCTGGATATGATCGCAGCGTTTATTGTCGCCTGTGCCGACCTGTTCTACCCCCGCATCGCCCAGAATATCATCAACAACTATGTGCCCAACAAAAACCTGCAGATGCTGCTGACCTGGTCGGGGGCGCTGCTGCTGATTTATATCGTCAAAATGCTGCTGAGCTACTTCATGCAGTACCAGGGGCATATGGTCGGCGTCGGCATTCAGTCGGACATGAGACGGGAAGCCTTTGCGCGGCTCCAGAAGCTGCCCTTTAAGTATTTCGACGAGAACAAGACCGGCAGCATCCTTTCCCGGCTGGTCAACGATACCTTCGAGATCGCCGAGCTGTCCCACCACGGCCCGGAGGACCTGTTCCTTTCGTTTATTACGCTGATCGGCGCCTTCATCATGATGGCACAGATCAACATTCTCCTGACCGTCATCCTGTTTGCGATGGTACCGCTGATTGTCGTTTTCGCCGTCCTGCTCCGCAAGCATATGAACAAGGCCTTTACCCGGAGCCGCGAGGAAATTGCGGAAGTCAACGCGACAATTGAAAATTCGATTGCCGGCATCCGGATCTCCCGCAGCTATGTCTCCGCCGCCCATGAAATGGAAAAATTCGATGAAAACAATTCCCGTTATATCCAAGCCAGAGACGACAGCTACCGGGTGATGGGCATCTTCTTCTCCGGCATGGGGATGTTTACCGACCTGCTCTATTTGATGGTGCTGTTTTTCGGCGGTCTGTTTTTCTTCTATGGGAAAATCGATGTCGGCGAATTTGCAGCTTACATCCTATATATCAATATGTTCTTAAACCCGATCAAAAAGCTGGTCAACATCTTTGAGCAGCTACAAAACGGCATGACCGGCTTTAAGCGGGTACAAGCCATTATGAACGAACCGGTTGAAGAAGAAAAGTCGGATCCGGAAAAGCTGGAAAATGTACAAGGCAACATCGACTTTGAGAACGTCAGCTTTTCCTACGAAGGGTCTGACGACGACCAGCAGCATACCATCATCAACCATCTGTCGATGCATATCGACAAGGGCAAGACGGTCGCTCTGGTCGGCCCGTCCGGTTCCGGCAAGACGACCCTGTGCCACCTGATCCCCCGTTTCTATGAGATCAGCGACGGCAGCATCAAGATCGACGGAAAAGATATCCGGGATCTTTCGCGGCTTTCGCTGCGGGAAAATATCGGAATGGTCGCACAGGATGTCTTCCTGTTTACCGGCACCATCCGGGACAATATCGCCTACGGCAAGCTGGACGCCACCGACGAAGAGGTCATCGAAGCCGCGAAAAAAGCAAACATCCACGACTATATTATGACCCTTCCGGAAAAATACTATACCTATATCGGCGAACGGGGCGTAAAACTCTCCGGTGGACAGAAGCAGCGCGTCTCAATCGCCCGCGTATTCCTCAAAAACCCCTCTATCCTCATTTTGGACGAGGCGACCTCCGCGCTGGACAACGCTACGGAGATGCTGATCCAATCGGCTTTGGAGGAACTGGCCAAGGGCCGTACATCGATTATCGTCGCCCACCGTCTCTCGACGATCAAAAACGCCGACGAGATCATTGTCCTGACCGAGGAAGGCGTACAGGAACGGGGAACGCACGCGGAGCTGCTTGCCAAGAACGGAATCTATGCGGGGCTGTATCAGTACCAGTTCCGGGAGTAAATATCTCCCGCTGGGCTAAAAGCGGGGTTGGCACGGATTTCCCCGGTGCCGTGGTTTGCTGTGTAAAATAACGTTGAGGAGCAGGCTTGATGGAAAAAATAAAGGATGTTTTCATCCGCATCCGGGCAGGGGATCCCGCAGGATTTGAGATGCTGTACCGCGATTATTTCCGTACTCTATACGGGATCGCCTTTTCGGTCGTAAAAAACGAGGATACCTGTTACGATGTGGTCCAAAACGTAATGATCAAGCTCTATACAATGGATGCTGCTCTGCTGCCGAAGGATCACGAAATGACCTGGTTATACAAGGTGACGAAAAACGAAGCACTTATGCTGCTGCGCAAGGAAAAACCCGTTGTTCCGCTGGATCATCTCCCGGATTTTGCACAACAGGACCCGGATATCCATGATTTGGTAGACATGGACTATTTTTATTCTGTAATCGGCCGGTTGGATGAAAAGCAGCAAAAGATCGTCACGATGAAGGTACTCGGCGGCATGACCCACAGGGAAATTGCCGAAATCCTTTCCCTGCCGCCGGGAACCGTTCAATGAATTTACAATACGTCCATTAAACATCTCCGCCATATTCTGAGCACCCTCTCGGTTTTCGTTTTCATCAGCTGCGGCGGCCTTCTCTATCAGCTATTGGGGCTTTCCTCCGAAAGAGTGCCGGAAACGCCGTCGGTATTGAAAGCCTTCCGCCCGAGCCGGCGGCGCCCGTATGGCTGTACATCTGGGTAGCCGCTTTGACGGTGTTCCTTGTAATTTGAGTCGTTTTTTTCATATTTTCGGATCATTTGCCAACAAAACGCCGTTCCTTCCGCATCTAAAGATAGAAGCAGGATGAAAGGAAGGATACGAATATGAAAAGACAAATTGCTTCTATACTTATGACGGCTCTAATTCTCTCCGGCGGAACCAGACTCAGGGCCAGCCAACGCTTTACCTTCAATACGGACGATGCCGGTTTTACGCCGATTTTTGCCGACTATACCCAGCAGGAAAACGCCGATTCCTTTTACGCGTTCCATGCGGAGCACAAGGCGGTTCCCATTCGGCGGGCAGGCAGCGGGCTGTATATCTCCTTGGCAAACTACAGCGCCGATATGTTCATGGGGTATGTCAAAAAGCTGGAGGGTTTCACACCCGGAGAGGAATACCGCTTTACAATTTCCTTTAAGCTCGCTGCAAATGTGGCGGGCGGCTTGGTCGGGATTGGCGGCGCTCCCGGCGAATCGGTCTTTGTAAAATGCGGTATTGCCTCCGTCCGGCCGGAGTCGGTTCTCCAGGAGGACGGAAGCTTCCGTCTGAACATTGACAAAGGCAATCAGTCGGAGGGCGGCAAGGATATGGACGTCCTCGGTGATATTGCCGGGACAGCGGATCCGCACCCGGACGGCTATGCCTTCAAGTCCTTTAAAACCACCGTAACCGCTGCCGCCGGCGAGGATGGATGCGTTTATCTCGTTATCGGCACCGATTCCGGGTTTGAGGGCGTCACGGATTACTATCTGGACAATGTCACGGTACGCATCCGGAAAAATAAAAGATAAAGAAAAATTTCCCCGTCCATTTTCCATCAAGAAAGTAGGCGGGGAAACATATTTCCTATTCTTTTTCCCGGAAAGGGGAGTGCCTTTCCATCCAGGGCGAATAAGCAATCCAGTAAAGCAGCAGGCTTAAAAGAATCCCGCACAACACATCGATTACCGAGTGCTGTTTCAGAAACACCGTTGAAAGGATGATGAGCAGTGCCCAAAGGGATACGGCTGCCTTTATGCCTGCACGGCCTCGGAACTGTCTAGCCCGGAAGGCCGTCAGGCAGACCGCCGTTGTAGACGCAACATGGATCGAGGGGCATACATTGGTCGGGGTATCAACCGCATAAAGAAGCCCCGCAATCCGGCAAAGGAGATTGTCTCCCGTCACCTCCGGCCGCAGCTGCAGCCCATTCGGGAACAGCAGATAGCAAAGCAGGCAGATGGTCATGCCGTTGAACATCATTCCGCAGAGCTTTATAAAATCCCGTTTATCGGTCAGCAAAAAATAAAGCGGCGCGCCGATCAGCAGAATAAACCAAGATATGTATGGGAGTAAAAACCACTCGCAAAACGGAATCATATCGTCCAGCCGGCAGTGAATAATATAAACCGGTTCTGAAACAACCCGTTCCAATACAAAAAAACCGGTTAAGTAGAAAAGGAAATACAATAATATAAGGCTATAAGGCTTTTGCTGAATAAAAGCGCGGATTTTCCTGATCGTAGCCATGCCCCTTTCTTTTTTGTATTATTATAGCACATTTTGGCGAAAAAAGAATGTAAACTTTTTTCACCGGAAAGGTTTGACAGGAGGATTCCTCCTATGGTATAATAATACCATTGAAAAGGGAGTAGCCGGTGGGAGAGCATCTGTACAGTGTTTCCCGCTGGCGGTATGCGTCAGGACGGGTCAAGGACCCCGCAGCCGCTTTAAAAGGCAAGACTTTTCTGCACGTCTTTTCGTGCGGACAGGTCTTGCCTTTTTTGCTTGCCTGTCCAAATGATTATTCCAGAAGGGAAGGTATATTCATGCAAGCAATTTTCGGAAACCTGCTTCAGCTCGACATCAGGATGGTGCTCATGTGGATCATAGGAGGCGTATTGATCTACCTGGCCATCCGGAAGGATATGGAGCCAAGCCTTTTGCTCCCGATGGGGTTCGGGGCAATTCTCGTAAACCTGCCCAATAGCGGCGCCATCACCCAAATCCATGACGGGCTGGAAGAAATCGGCGTGCTGGACGTCCTTTATAACGCCGGCATTGCCAACGAAATCTTCCCGCTGCTGCTGTTTATCGGCATCGGCGCGATGATTGATTTCGGGCCGCTCCTGCAAAGCCCTTATCTCCTGATCTTCGGGGCGGCGGCGCAGCTGGGCGTGTTCGCGGTCATGAGCCTAGCGTGCCTGTTCGGGTTCAGCCTGCAGGACGCGGCTTCCATCGGTGTAATCGGCGCAGCCGACGGCCCAACGGCCATCTTTGTCAGCCAGTATTTCAACAGCCAATATACCGGTGCCATCATGGTGGCGGCATACAGCTATATGGCCCTGGTCCCGATCATCCAGCCCCCTGTCATCAAGGCGATTACGACCAAAAAAGAACGCACCATCCACATGAAGTATTCGGCCTCTACCGTCTCCAAACAGACCAAAATCCTCTTTCCCATTATGGTAACGCTGATCGCGGGTCTGGTTGTCCCCCGTTCGGTGGCGCTGGTCGGTTTCCTGATGTTCGGCAACCTTTTGCGGGAATGCGGTGTGCTGGACTCTCTCTCTCAGACCGCCCAGAACGTCCTTGCAAACCTAATCACGATCTTCCTCGGCCTGACCATTGCCAGCCAGATGCAGGCTGAGCAGTTCCTAAACCCGCAGACCCTGCTGATCCTGGCCCTGGGCCTGCTTGCCTTCGTTTTTGATACCTTCGGCGGCGTCGTTTTCGCAAAAATCATCAACCTTTTCCTGCCGGAGGGCAAAAAGATCAACCCGATGATCGGCGCCTGCGGCATCTCCGCCTTCCCGATGAGCAGCCGTGTCATCAGTAAGATGGCCCTGAAGGAAGATAAGGAAAACTACCTGCTGATGCAGGCGGCCGGTGTAAATGTCGGCGGCCAGATCGCCAGCGTCATTGCCGGCGGTATGATCTTAAACCTGATTGCCCGTTAAGGAAAGAAAGGACCTGGAAGTATGAACGTAGCTCTATTCTTGGAAAGCCTGTCCATCCTGGGGCAGGGGATGCTGGGTGTATTTGTTGTGATGGCTGTCATTGCGGCGGCGATTGCAGCGCTGAACAAGCTGACCGGCGGGAAAAAATAAAACGCGGACATAAAGCAGGGGCAGAGTCGAGGTTTTTCGACTTTGCCCCTGCTTTGCTGTATAGATTTCTTAGTACCGCAGTACAAAATAAAGGACATAGGCCCAGCTGAGTAGTCCGTGAACAATGGCCCAGCCGACTGACTTCCAGGTTGTATAGCTGATAACCATAGCCAGGGCGCTCCCGAAGGTAATCCCGGATTTTACCGATTTGCGGATAACTGTATTTTTATCTTGATGTTCCATTCTAGCCAACCCCCTGTCTAATTAGAGCCTGCGCTGTTACTACACCTCTTTTCCGCCGATAAACACCTTTTCCGGGTGGACATAGGGGATCAGCGGGTCGCCATCGGCCAAAACCAGATCCGCGTCCTTGCCGGGAGCCAGGGAGCCGACCCTGTCCCCGATTCCGGCGATATTCGCCGCGTCAATCGTAATGGAACGCAGCGCGCCCTCCCAGTCCAGGCCCGCTCCCACGGCCACCCCGGCGCAGAGCGGCAGAAACTGGATCGGGATAACCGGATGGTCGGTACAGATCGCACAGGGGACGCCCGCCGCCCGCAGGATGCCAATCCCCGCAGGGGTCTGATTCTTCAGCTCCGGCTTAGAACGGTCGGTCAGGAAGGGGCCGCAGATGGCCTTAATCCCCTCTTTTTGCAGGATATCCGCTATCAAATGCCCTTCGGTGCAGTGGACAATGACATAGTCCAAATCAAACTCTTTGCCGATGCGGATCGCCGTAAAAATATCGTCCGCCCGGTGGCAATGGAAAAAGGCTTTTTTCTCCCGTTTCAGGACAGGCACCAGCGCTTCGCAGCGTTTATCGTAATCCGGCTCGTCAAAATCCTCGTCTTCCGCAGCCTTCTGCCGGTCCTCGATATAACGCTTTGCCGCGAGCAGCGCTTCCCGGATGATGGAAGCGGTCGCCATACGGGTCTGGGGGGTCGTACTCTTTTCATGATAGACGGTTTTGGGATTTTCGCCGAGGGCAAATTTCATCCCGATGTTTTCGATCATGACCATATCGTCCACCCGTCTGCCGAGGGTCTTCATCGCGGTCCACTGCCCACCGATCGGGTTGGCGCTGCCCGGACCGGTCAGAACGGTCGTGACGCCCGCTCGCGCCGCTTCGGTAAAGCAGCGGTCCATCGCGTTGACTGCGTCGATGGCCCGCAGATACGGCGTACTCGGATCGGAGGATTCGTTGCCGTCGTCTCCCTCGAAGCCAAGCCCGTCTTCCCACATACCGATATGACAGTGCGCGTCGATAAATCCGGGGAACAGATTTTTCCCCGCCGCGTCGATAACCTCCTCACCGCTCTCGGGGCGGTATTCCCCCATCCCGCCGACCGCGGTGATTTTTCCTTCATCAAAACGCAGGTAGCCGTCTTCAACCGGCGCGCCTTCCATTGTATAAATTTTGGCATGGGTGATAACCATTACCGTCACTCCTATCTCTTTTGGTTTAAAATATCATCTTATGGATTTGCAAGGCCTTGTCTATGGCATAAACGCCTATATTTGATAAAATACTCAGCTTCCGGACAGTCTATTCCCAAAGCGAGCTGTTTTTAGTATAACATATTTATGCCCCGCAAACAACTGTCCGGCACCCATTTCGGCTGTTTTGAAGCTCTTTTTTCCCAAATCGGTCCGATTCTATTGTGTCTTTTCATAAATTAAACGAATAATTTTGTGATTTGTTACAAACAAGCTTAAATTTACTTGCATTATTCCAGTCATTATGCTATTATAAATGTGCAACTTCCTTCATTACCTTTCACTTTCCCTGTTTTTGGACCGTCGATTTTTTCGACGGTTATTTTTTTTGCCCTTTTATAAGCAGTATATCCTCTATCTGCCCGCAGATGTAGAAAAATTAAGTTTTAATACGGAGGGCTTGGGCGGTGACAGAAAAGACAACATCCGCAGGCTGCCAGCTGCTCAGGATAAAATGAGCCGAATGTAAATCCCTACGCACTATAATCAGACTGATCTGTCATGAAAATAGTATATTGGAGAAAATACAAAATCAGGATCCCATTTCCCGTACAAAATGGAATCCTGACTCTTTACCAACATTTCAAACGGCCGGTGCTAAAACGCTCTATTATGAGGGGAGCTTTTCTTCCACCGCCTGTGCGGTATACCGGCGCCGGCCCATCAGACAGGCCGTTTTTCCGGTCAGCCGTATCTCCCGGGTAAAGGCGATATCCGCCGAAGAAGTCCCGACCATTAGATCCATCGCGCCCGGTTCTGCCACAAAGTCCATCTCCTCATTATAATAGCCCAGCTGGGCAGTCGAAACCGCGAAGGTGACACGTTTCCGTTCACCGGGCTGCAGCGTAACCCGTTTAAAGGCCGCAAGCTGTTTCCAGGGACGGGTGACATACGCGTCCTTAAAATGGGTATAAAGCTGTACAACCTCATCGCCTGCCCGCTCGCCTGTGTTGCAGACGGTTACCGACACACGGATTGTGCCGCCGTCGGCAGGCGTTTCATCTTCCGGCACGGTGAAATCGGACAGTGCAAAGCTTGTATAGGAAAGCCCATAGCCAAACGGATACAGCGGCTTGGACGGGCCGTCTACATACCCGCCGGAGAAAATCATATTTCCGCCGTACACATCCTCATATCCGGAACCAACCTTATGGTTATAAAAGATCGGGACCTGGCCAATCGTGCGCGGGATCGTGACCGGCAGCTTGCCGCCGGGATTGACGGCGCCGTTTTTAATAAGCCCGCAATCGCTTTGCCGGCGTAGGGTCCCGGCATCCAGGCCTGGACAACCGCCACGCAGTGTTCATCTGCCCAGGGAATCGCAAAGCAGCCCGGGCCGTATACCACCAAAACAACCGGCTTTCCGACCGCCGCGATCCTTTCCAGCAGGGCCTGCTGCTCCCCGGGGAGGTCTAGATGGCAGCGGTCTTTTCCCTCGCCGCCGGTCACATTGACCCAGCCGCAGTTTCCCCCAAGTGCCATCACGACAATGTCTGCCTGTTCTGCCGCGCGGACCGCTTCGTCGAAGCCCTGCCGGCCGGCGTCCTTGATTGTACAGCCCTGCGCGTAATGAACTGTATACTCCTTTTCAAGCTCCTCTTTCAAAGAGGTTGTGCCAATAGCCCGGAGGGCGGCTTTCATGTCGCAGATTTTAGCCTTCTGTTCATCATTAAATAGGTCGACCATCGTGGCAAACGCCCCGCCGGATTTCTTTTTCTTCTGCACGGCGTATCCGGGAGCGGACTCTTCTTTCGCGCTCTCGTCTTTCATACCGCCGATCGAAATATCCGCTGACTGCTCCGTATCGCGGGACGCGTCGATCATTTCCAGATAGGCCGGATAGGTATACCCACTGATCGGGTAGCGCAAGCTGCCGGCGTGCGGTCCGATCACCGCGAGGGTGGGTTTGCCCCGCAGCGGAAGAACGCCGTTATTCTTCAAAAGGGTCAGGGACTTCTCCGCCGCCTTTTCCGAAAGGGACTGTTTAGAAGGGTTGGTCATCGACTCTTTGACCTTTTCAACATCAACATACGGATTTTCAAAAAGCCCGCACTTAAACTTAATTGTCAGAATCCTCCGGACCGACTCGTCCAATAGAGCTTCCTCCAATTTTCCCTCCCGTACAAACCGGGGCAGTTCTTTATAGGCACCGCCGACCGGGATTTCCGTATCACAGCCGCCCTTTTTGGCATACAGCCCGGCTTCTTCATACGAACGGACAACCTTGTTGGTCGAATAAAGCCGCGCAACCCCGCCGCCGTCGGAAATCAGCATTCCCTCAAACCCCATCGTATCCCGCAGCAGGGTACGGGCGATCTTCTTATTCGCCACGACCGGAATACCGTCAAACTCCGAATAGGACGCCATCATACCACTGACGTGCGCCTCTTTATCCGCCGCTTCAAAGGGGGTCGCGAAGGTTTCGTACAGCTCCCGGTCCCCAATCCGTTCAGCGGCGCAGTTGAGTTCCGCCTGCGTCTCGGCATATCCAAGGAAGTGCTTTGCGATACAGCCGATTCCATGGCGCTGCATCCCGCGGATATAATGGATCCCCATTTGGCTGATCAGGTACGGGTCCTCCCCGAAGGTTTCATAGGTGCGGCCCCAGCGGGGATTACGGGAGACATCGATTACCGGGCTCATGGCTGAGTTGGCGCCGACCGCTTTGGACTCTTCCCCGATGATATCCGCGACCTTTTCCATCAGCTCCGGATCCCAGGTAGAAGCCATATTGATCATTGCCGGAAAAATCGTCCCGCCCGCCGCCGGATAACCGCAAAGGTTTTCCGTTTGAAGGGCAACCGGGATTCCAAGACGGGTTTCTTCGACGAAATATCGCTGGACTTGGTTGGTCACCCCGGCAATCACAGCCGGATCGGCAATTCCCACCAGCGAATACTGGGTAAACCGGCCATGGCCGTCCGGAAACTGCTCCCGCAGCGCGTCCATATCCACTTTTCCGTCCTCCATAAACGAAACCGGAAGATTTCCGCAAAGCTGGGCGGCCTTTTCCTCGAGCGTCATTCGGGAAAGCAGGTCTTCCACCCGTTCCTTGACCGGGCGGGATACGTCCTATATATTTCCATTTTGCTTCTCCTTTCCTATCTTTTCCCAAGCGCCTGAAACATCCAGTTCTTATACGCCTCCACCCCCGGTTGGTCAAAGGGATTGACCCCTAAAATACGGCCGGAAAGGGTGCACATAAACTGATAAAAATAAAACGGTTCTCCAAAGCTTTCCATGTCGATGCGGGGGATTGTGAGCGTCAGGCAGGGGAGCCTTTCCGCGTGGGCCGTCCGGGTCGCGCGGAAGGAGGCCTTATTAACCTCCCAGAAGTCCTTCCCGTTGAAATAATCAAAATAATCCCGCACACTATCCGGCTGCAAAACCAGGCTCGACTGCTGCTCCTCTACATCCAGGAAGGTTTCAAATAAAATCGGGCTTCCGTCCTGCACAAACTGCCCGACCGAGTGAAGCTCCTCCGAATATTCGGACGCGACCGGGAAAAGGCCCTTCCCGTCCTTGCCCTCGCTTTCGGCAAACAGCTGGATCCACCATTTATAAAACCACTTCAGCTGCGGCTCAAAGGAGGAAAGCATCTCTATGGCGTAACCGTCCCGATACAGGAGATTCCGGATCGCCGCATACCGCAGGGCAAGATTCTCCCCGGCAGGCGTCCCGTAAAGTTGTTCCCGCATCCGCTTTGCGCCGCCGACCAGTGCGCGGATATCCAGCCCCGCCACCGCCATCGGCAGCAGGCCGACATTGCTCATGGCGGTATACCGTCCGCCGATATCGGTCGGGAACGGGATAAAGGTATAGCCGTGGTCCTCGCAGAGCTTTTCCAGACTGCTGCCTATGGTACCGGTCGCAATAATCCTCTTTGCAGCCTCTTTTTCCCCGTAACGGGAAAAGAGCAGCTGCCGCAGCACCCGGAAGGACGCGCCCGGTTCCAGCGTCTCGAAGTTTTTGGCGATACAGTCGATACAGAAATCCTTTCCCTCCAGCATCGAAAGCATCCGGTTCATCGCAGCGGGAGAGAGGGTATTGCCGGCCCAGACAATCTCGGTTCCGCCCTTTGTCTTCAGCGCCTCGACCACCGACCGCGCAGCGTTGTTGGAGCCACCGACACCGATGACGACAAAGGCGTCTGACTTTCCTTGCACATCGGCCGCGATCTCCTCCAACCGGGAGAGAGTATCCTCTCCGGCCCACTTCTGGGTATCCATCCAGCCGGTCGAATCCGCCGCCAGCC
>CAYWRQ010000069.1:0-13554 GCA_964460915.1 uncultured Oscillospiraceae bacterium | reverse complement strand
GGGTCGCGATACGGGCGTCGCAGGTTTCGCAGTCCAGCCCGCAAATGGCAATCAATTCTTTCATCGTTATCTACCTCCTGTTTTGAATGTATGCTATGTAGGGTTTAGCATCCAGCTTACCTGTACACCCAAGCCGCTTTGCGATCATATTCATAAACCATTTCTGAATATGTTTTCCTATTTTTTCAGATTGCTGTATCTGCCTTTTGGAAAGATACTCAGGGCTTGAATATCCGGAAATGATACTCTGTTCAAAATACCCATACTGCCCGAAGGAACGACCAACATCTATAAAAGGAGCCGTCATTTTTGCCCCCAGTTTATTTCCGAGAAGCCCAACACCAAACATATCCCCTCGAATGAAAGTCCCTCCATACGAACAGCCCAATTTACCCGGCAGCGTTTTTAGGAGATTTTCGCAGCAACGGCTTTGGGATGCCTCCGGAAACCCGCCCTGTACGATAAAGGATAACCGCGTTCCCGCCTGCTCCTTTGCCGGCAGGCTCTCTAAAAATTCCAGCATCATTCCGGGTACGCTTTCAACATAAAGCGGCAGGGCAAACAAGATGTCCGTATTTTTCATAAAAGCGTTTCTCGCCATATCCCACTGTCGCCGATCGGAAAGATACCAGACCTCTGCTGTATGGCCATCGCTTTGAAAGCCCCTGCAAAACGCCTCTATAATTTTTGCAGTATTGCTTTTTGCCTTTGGACGTGCGGCACCGCTGATTATGGTTAAATGCGTAATGATACCTCCCTATATCTTTCAGCGGGGAAAGCTCCTATGCTTACGCCATTGAAATTCAACGCGGCTCGTTCTAACCATTGGTTCATGTATAAAGCGTCTGCGGCACCGGTATATATAAGGCCAAACCGGTACTGTTTATCATACCGCGGGACATGACGCATCTGCCCATCCACAATATGCGTATACATCGTGGCAAGCGGCAGCATCCTGTCAACAATATTCTTTGCTGTATATCGGACAAAGCCTAAGGCGGTATCGCAAATCATGATTGCTGCATCGTATTGCAGATACGCTTTCAATATCTGCTCATAATCATCTTTGCATACACAGATACCCGGTGTTTTCAGCCAACAGGCATTACAGCCCATACAAGGAACTATTTTCATGTTTTCGGTATGGAAAATTCGATATGCACGCGCTTTTCCAATTAGGTAATCTGTAATTTCCTGCACCATCGGATTATGTTCCTCTAAGGTGTTGATTATCAATAAGTCCATTTTATCCCTTTCCAATCTTAGAATACCGATTTAACCGCCCGGCATCGTAGATCCGGCTCTTCTTATAAGGTTTTATCTTTCCGCTCCATCTTTTTCCTGTCAAATCGTCCCGTAAAAAGATAGACACCCAACACCGCATTGAATATCACGGCTGAAAATGTGCTGAAGCGTTCAAACAATCCGAACACCGCTTTCGGCAAGGCGCCGGTCCCGACAGCCCCCAGCAGCATCAGCGCCAGACAGAAAACCGCCCACACCGACAATCCATGATGATCCCCTTTCCTTGCCCCAAATGCGGTCAGCAGCAGGGAAGCAATCGAAAAGACAACAACCAGGGCCGTCACAAGCAGATGCATACTATTTTGGAAATTACCCTCCTCTGCTTCCGATACCCATGGAAACATTTCATATCCCACGGTGCACACCCATTCCATCACGCAGAAAAAATAAATTCCAAGACGCAGTCCCTTTTCCGCTGTACGTTCCATTGATACGCAGACCGCCATAATAGAGACGATGCCGCAGGGAGCAAACAGAGCATTCAACCGGCTTGCCAGAGCTGCGGACGGCGCGCCCACCGCCGACAGGTCGCTGACCGCCATGCTCAGCCAATCATAGCCCGGATAAGCCAAGGGAGAAAAAAGAACCATTGCGGCATAGGAAAGCAAACTGATCACTCCGAATATTCCCAGTCTGGAAAGCTTCATAATACGCTCATCTCCTGATTTGATATATGTTCCATTTTCCTGTTGACCGGCCCAGCGCCTAAAGCGTCCGGCCCATTCTGGACCACCACAGGATTATTTTCGATTTGGTTTTCTTTTGATTTTCAGCAAAGTAATGATATCTTCTTTTACGGTCTTTTCATCAAGCGGTATCCATAACCATTTGCCATCATGGAACGGTGGCGATGCTTGATAGATACTTTGTGTCGATTGGGAAACCGTATCTTTAATCTCCGCAAATTTTTCCCTTTCGGCTTTGCCAAAGATGATCAAAATATTCGCTGTATCCTTTTTCGCATAAAATGTGCAGAGCGTTTTCCGCCTCTGCGGTATTTGTATGCAATTTCCCAGGCCCCAAAGCCTTTGCTCCATAATGTATCCATGTCATACAGTGAATCCACTTCAAAATTCACATCATTCCACACCCGCAAGATGTTATCGGTCAACAATTCCCTTAATTTCTCATGCATAGCGGTAAACTCCTTTGTCTAGGCGCCTTTCTTCTCCTTCCACGGGTAAAAAGAAACGCAGAGCAAGTCCCCTTCCGGGATCATAAGCTCTGCGTCTACGCGTCTGGCTCTTTGATAACTGTAGATAATGCTGCTTTTATTGCCCCTTGGGCGTGAATCCGAACGACACGCACTTCATCGTGTGCTGCGATATATTCCAGTTTTTCTAAGTACGGCCGTACAAACTCCGGTTTTCGCTTTCCCAACACCCGAAACATCTCCGGGGCTTCTATGCGGACTCTTTCGTTCTCGTCGTTAAGCAGTTGTGCAAATACCGGCAAATACCCCTCATATACCGCCGGTGTATTGACCGCAATATTTTCTGAAGCCCAAATAAAGCTTAACCGCACATTCGGGTTTTCATCTCTTGCCAATATAAACAATTCCTTCAAATAGGGGGCGACAAGGCTATAATCTGCCCTGCCGATTCGCCCTAGAGCATTGGCGGAGCGTTCTCTGAATAAATCATTTTCCGAAGCAAGAAAGGAAGCGATGCTTTCTATATAGGGCGCGATTTCCTGCGGATACATCAAGCCCATCTCTCCCAAAAGCCACATTGCTTTCGCTGTGATTTTAGAAGATTGATTTTCAAGCAAAGAAGCTACATAGGGGATCTTTTGTTTCCATTGTGCTTTGTCATCCGTAAGCTGACCGAGTGCACGATAAAGTTTTTCCTCCATTTGGCTTTCACTTCCTCCTGTTTCTTTATATTTGCCCCTTGTTCATAGCAGCCTGGGCATGGGAGATGATTAAGCTTCCTTGATGAAACGTAGATTTGAGCTTGTCAGCCAGGCTTTTTCACTTTCAGCCCTTGAACAACCGTAACCTGTAAATTCTTTGCTTCAATCAAGCTTTCCCGTTTGCACTTTGGACAAAACAGGGGAAAGTTTTTCAGCTCCGTATCCTGCCGCAGCTTCACCCTTGTCTTACTCCCGCAGGAGGGGCAGAGGAGCCACTTTTCCGCCATACCGATCACTTTCCTTTCTCTCCCTGCACTGCACTGGAATACGTCTCCAAAATAGTAAGCCCGCTCTCCAGGCTTTCCCCCAGAATCTCCTGGGTTTTTTGAAAATCGTACTTCTGATGCAATTGATCATGAACCGTGAGGAACTGTTCTTTCCCGTGCCTTTTTACAAAGATCGCCTGGGCCTTGCAGGCATTTGCGCCATCATTGCCATCGGCGTAGAATCCCGTCTTGCAGGTTTCCAGGGCATCGCAATCATAGCATCCTTCCAGGCCCCTCTCCTTTGCGCAGATCACGTTTGGGCATCTGCCCTTCTCATACAGCGTGCCGAAGGAACAGCAGGGAAAGCTGGACTTACATCCTCCGCACCACTGGCCCAAAAAGCAGTGGTTGCAGGAAAAACCGCAATAGGCTACCGGATCGGATTTTGCCGGGCGGCAGCAATCATTCCGGCTTTATATCTGCTGCCTTTTTCCATCCTCTGATCCCTCTCCGGGCCATGGATATTCAGGATCTTGCGGTATACCCTGGATGCTTCGCCGTCTATATCCTTGTCCATCCGATAAAAAGTGTATCCATACTTTTCATAAAGGCCGGTGTGACCGGTGGAGATATAGACCGCTTCTTTTTCCATAACGGTGGCAAGACACTCCGCGTAATCCAGCAGCTTTCCTGCGTACCGGTTTCCGCGATACGACGGGAAGGTATATACAAATCCCACCCAGGGAGAAAGCTCCGTCGGCTGGATGTCGTCCAAGGGTGCGAGTGTACAGAAGGATACCAATCGATCCCCGTCCGTAAGCAGTAAAACAAGGGCCGTCTCCCCCACCGCTTCTTTGAACCTGTTTTCACGCAGAAGCAGCGCCAGATAGCTTCCGGCGCCCCAGTCAGATTCGGTAATCCGGTCAAGCCAATGCTTCTGATTTCCGGATGTAAAATATTCCATAATTTCCATGGCTTTCTCTTCCTTTCCGCAGCTGTGCCGGACAGGCGGTTCGCTGCACGCCTTATGCCGAAATACGGTCAGGACTTCGGCACCGGGTGGGAGGTGGGCTGATTCAGGCTGCCGCTTTTGACCCGCGCCAGCATGGCCATAAAGTCCTGCCCCAGCAGGTCAATGATCTCCTCTTCGGAAAAACGGCACATTCCGGTGGCGCAAAGACCGGCAATTCCGTAGGTGTAGATCCACACGTGGTGGAACAACCCCATTGCATCCGCTTCCGACAGGCCGTATTCCTTTTGCAGGATGTCCATACACATCCTGGCCGGCTCCCCAAGAACGGCAAACACTTCCTGGAAACTATGGGGGCTGCCGTCCCCCTGCATAAACAAAAGCTGATACAGGTGCGGTTCCTCTAAAGCAAAGAGGATCGCCTGCATCCCAAACTGTTTGAACGCCGGCGTGTAGTGCACAGCCTTTTCGGCAAAGCTTTCAAACTGGCGCATCGCCGCCCTATACGCCTCCTGCCGCACTTCTTCCATGCTCTTAAATACGGTAAAGATCGGGCGGGCCGAGCTGCCAAGCTCCCGGCCCAGCGCCTGGGCGGTCAGGGCGCCGGTTCCACGCCTGCTGATGATCCTCAGGGCGGCGGCGGTAATCTCTTCTCTCGTAAATTTTGGCTTTGGCGGCATATGGCATTTTCCCTTTCTTGAAATATTCGTTTTAAATCAAGTATTTTAAAACGTTAATTTTATTATACCTGATTATTTCCTTTTGTCAAGGGCGTTTTTCGGTGATGGATACTTCTTTCCAAGTCCGGTTGAAACGGCAGCCATCCCCAGCATGATTCACACACGCCGAACATAACAACACCTCCTGCCGTAGTCCCCAAGCTACAACAGGAGGTGCGCAATTTGCAGGGTTCTCTCTAAAGGATCTGCGTCCTTGCCTTCAAAAACCGCGTACAATCGTATTTTTTTCCTTCATGCCCGCCGAATAAATGTCAAGCGGTCCAGCTCTATCCTGCCGGATCTGACAAATATTCCCACAGATGAGCGCCCGCTCGCATGCAGCTGTACCGGGGCCGTACTCTGGACGGCTTCACCGGCAGACACCTTGCATACGCCCAGTTCCGCGCCGTCCTGGCATACGGCGATCTCCGCATCCTCGCGGCAGACCAGTTCCAGCACGGCCGCATCGGTTTCACCTGTTTCCGTGACCGTATAGCAGGCAAATTCATTCGCCGTAAGCTCCAGGGTATTGGAGTCCCAGCCGCTGTCAAAGTCGACTCTCTTCTCCTGTTCACGTCCGCGGAGAATGCCCATACCGGTTCCCATCCGATACTGCATCCAGTTATCCTCTTTGCGCAGTCCGCTGAAGGACTGGCCTTTGCCGGGGAACTGGTCGAAGTCTATGCCACAGATCGAGAAAGGCGGACGGCGGTAAACCGCATCGGTCACATACTGGTTTTTACGGCAGTTTGCAAAGCGGATATTATCCAGATACTCGCAGAGAATCTGCTGTGCCCGCTCATAGCTGGGTCTGGGGCCGCCGACAGTATAGGCAATAATCTCGTCCCAGCCCTCCGGCCGCTTGACCGAAAGCGGAGAGCGGTCGCTTTCCATACGCTTCCAGGTCCAGAGACAGTATCCGAACCCTAAGGAGACTGCCAGCGGATACATAGCCGTAAACCATTCGGGAATATTTTCCCCCGTTTCGCCCAGCCACAACGGCTGATCCAGGCGTTTCGAAACGTCCATGAACTCCTGATAGCAGCTGATATCCGGCAGGCACCCATACCGATGAAAGTGAATCACCATGTTATCATCAAACCGCTTATAAAAAATAGCGGGGTCCGTCGACCAGTGATGCCCTTCAATCGAGAACATATGCTTTTGATCATGTTTGCGGATCCGGGCAATCGCCTCATCATAAAACTGTGCGAGCCTTGGCACCAGGTAATCATAGTTTACCATGCCCGGTCCCGCCGGATGGATCGGTTCGTTGAGCAGGTCATAGCCGCCTACAATCCAACGATCCGCATAACGCGTGCTCAGCTTTTCCCAAATCGCCATCGCTTTATCCCAGCTGTCCTGATCGATGAAAAGCCTGGGGACGTCGTCGATGCAGTCGTCGATATTGGCGCCAGTCTGCCCGCCGGGCGCGCCATGCATATCCAGGAACACATAGATGCCAAACTCCTCGCACCAGTCGATGCAGCGGTCCAAAAGCGCAAACCCTTCCTCGTTCCACTGCATCCCCGGCTCGTCCTGTAAGAGCACCCGCCAGGTAAACGGGATACGGACCGAGTTATAACCCAGCTCCGCAAGATGCGCGATGTCCTCCCGGGTAATAAAGTTTTCTCGAAACTCTTTCCAGAACTTCTGGGAAAACTCCGTGCCAGCCAGTTCCCGGACCACCTGCTCGATCCGCCGCGGGCGCTCAAAGCGGTGCCCTTCCCCGCACATCCACATATATCCTTCGGGGAGCAGCCAGTTGCCAAATCCCCAGCCGTTCAGCAGTATCTCCTCATTCTCCCCGTTTAATACCCGCCGCCCATCGGCATGCAGAAAGCCCTTTACCCGGCTGCGGTCCATCTTCTCTGATAACATAAAACCGTTCCTTTCTTGTCTCCATAGACTGCAAAATGAAATGTATCCAAAATGCGCATCCCCATCTTACCATATCCAGGCGGAAAAAGCCAGAGGTGTGACACAAAATCCGCCGGAAAACGAAAAAAGGTACCCCAAAGTCCAGGGTACCCTTTTCCATTACACGAAAGACAATTATCTTGCGAGGTAGCGATCGTAAGCAGCCTGCGTGATCTCGATGCAGCGTTCAACACCCATAGACTCCAGGTTGGAGACGTAGGTATCCCAGTTGGACTCGATATCCAGCGCGCCGGAGATGAACTGAGCGGTCGTTTCCTTGACATAGGTGCTGATATCGGCGTACATACCCGCACGTTCAACAGACTCGTCCTGGGTCAGGGAGATGGTCGGCAGCGTGTATTCCATATCGGCTTCGCTCCAGACGTCGTAGCAGATCAGGTCCTTCTCAGGAAGAGCCTGCAGCTCACGGGTCCAGTCAGACCAGTTGGCAACACCGGCGGACGGGCAGAGGTACAGATCCATTGCCTGTGCCATCGTAACGCCATCGGGGTTGTTCAGAACCTTGTCGGTATATCTCGGCTTACCGTCAACCATCGTATAGGTATCGCCTTCAATACCGTAGTTTGCAAGACGGGCGCCCTCTTCGGTATAGAGGTAATCCAGCCATCTCAGGGCAATCTCCCAGTTCTCGCAGTCAGCCGAAATCGCGGTATTGCCGGAGGTGTAGGAGTCGCGCAGACGGATATGGAGCTTGTCGCCGCTGTTGACAACAGGAGGATTAACCGGAACCAGATCCATATCGGGATCCTCGGAAGAGGATACATACATTGCAGGGTAGGTGTACAGCGAAGTAAACGCGCCGGTCTTACCCGTGATAACGGTGGTCATATCGGGCATTCTCTGGTCGGTAGCCATAAAGTCGGGGTCGATCAGGCCCTCGGTGTACCACTGATGCATCGTAATGACATAGTCTTTCCAGCCAGCCATATAAGGGCCAAAGTTGACATTGCCGGTTTCGTCCAGCTGCCACTTGTTGTAAACGCCGTAACCGGCAGACATCATACCGATTTCTCCGTCACTGCCGGACCAGTTCAGGATCAAAGGAGCCGTAGCGCCGCACTGATCTTTAAACGCGGTCAGGACATCATGCCACTCGTCAAAGGTTTCAGGAACTTCCATGCCGATCTTGGTCAGCCAGTCCTGGCGCATCCACATACCCAGCCAGGGGCCCTGTTTGGACTGTCTCAGCTCATAAACAGCGCCCAGTCTGCCGGAGTCGGTCGTGCTCAGCAGTCTGTAGTTTTCGTCGGACAGGCGGATTGCGTTATAATTAGGCATATATTCCTCAACCTTATCGGTCAGGTCCAGGAAGTAGCCGTCATCAATCGCAGCGTCAACGCCTTCAGCATAAAGGCTGGCGCCGGTATAGATCAGGTCGGTCAGGTTGTTGGAAGCGATCATCAGGTTGAAGTTGGTCGTACGCTCGGCAGAGGAAACCAGCTGGAAGTCCAGATGGACACCGGTACGGTTTTCCATTTCCGCGTAGAATTCGTTTTCGTTCAGGTCTTTCATATCAACGCCGCTGCTGGGGAAGGTTACCCAGTAGGTAAGGGTGACAGGCTCGTCCGTCAGGGGCAGCTGCACACCGGCGGCTTCCCCGCTCTCCTCGGGGGCGCTGGCTTCTTCGCTGCTGGAAGCTTCCTCAGAAGAGGATTCCACAGAAGAGGAAGAAGCGGGTTCACTGGAAGGGGCAGAAGATTCGGCAGTGCTCTTATTCCCACAGCTGGCCATAGAAGCAGCCATCATAGCGGCAAGCAGCAGGGCAAGAGCTTTTTTAGAATTTCTCATTGAATTTTCCTCCTTGTATACTAATATACTAAAACAAAGTAATTTGCCTTCACAAACCGGTGAGGACACTTTGCTTTTTACCGAAATTAACCTTTGATCGCGCCGATCATAACGCCGGATTCAAAGTACTTCTGGATAAACGGGTAGAAGATGAACATCGGCACCGTCGAAACCACGATCGTACAGTATTTAATCAGCTGTTTATACAGAGCCGCATCGGCGGAATCGCCGGAATCCTGGATGATCGTTGTATCCACCGACGCCGTATCGGACGCCGTAATCAGGATTTCCTTTAGGATCAGCTGCAGCGGGTATTTGGTCCGGGTGCGAAGATAGATCATTGCGTTGAACCATGCGTTCCAGTTCCCGATTACATAGTACAGGATAACGGTTGCAAGGGTCGCCTTAATCAGCGGCAGCATAATCGAGAAAAGGATTCTGAACCGGCCCGCGCCGTCCAGCATTGCCGATTCCTCCAGGCTTTCCGGGACGTTCTGCAGAGCCGTGCGGACCAGGATCAGGTAAAACGCGCTCATGCAGGTCGGCAGGATCAGCGCCCAGCGGTTGTCGAACAGCCCGAGGGTCTGGGTAACGAGGATGTAGGTCGGGATAATACCGCCCGAAAACATCATCGTAAAGGAAATGATGAACATCAAAGGGTTCGCCCACAAGAAATCCTTGCGGGACAGGGCATACGCCGCCATGACCGTCAAAAACATACCCAAAGCAGTATTGCCGAATACATACAGGATCGTATTCAGGTACCCGCTCCAGATGCTGGAGTTGGAGAATACCAGACGGTACCCCTGGAAGTTAAAGCCTTCAATCCTCCAGATAATGCCGCTCTGGTTTAAAACCCAGCTGGCGTTGGAGAAGGAAGCGCAGAGCACGTGCCATACCGGCAGCAGACATACCACCATAATAAACGCGAAGAACAGATAGTTGATCACATTAAACAGCTGGCTGCCGAAAGATTTGTTTTTCACCGTTGCCATCGTTCATAACCATCCTTTCACGCAAAATTAGAACAGGCCGGACTCGGTGTACTTCTGGCTGAGGGCGTTGGCGAACAGCAGCAAGACGAAATTGATAACCGAGTTGAACAGCGATACCGCCGTCGAATAACCGTAGTTTGCGTCCTGCAAGCCCTTGCGGTAGACGAAGCTGGAAAGGATATCGGCGGTTTCATACACCTGGGGGTTGTACAGCAGGATTGTCTTCTCATAGCCGACCGAAAGCATCTGCCCGATCCGCATGATCAGCATGATCATAATCGTATCGGTAATGCCGGGGATGGTTACGTGCAAAATTCTCTGGAAACGGTTGGCGCCGTCGATTTCCGCCGCTTCATACAGCGTTTTATCGATACCCGCAAGCGCGGCCACATAGATAATCGAGTTGAAGCCGACCGTCTTCCATAGGTCGGATATGACGTAAATCGGCCGCCAGTTGGAAGGATTGCTCAGCAGGTTGTCATAATTGCCCGTGATAGCGCCGACAATCGAGGTAATCGCGCCGTCGGACGCGCAGAAGTCCAAAATAATACCGGCGACAACGACCATTGAAATGAAATACGGCATATAGGAAACGGTCTGGACTGTTCTCTTATATTTTGCGCTGCCGATCTCGTTTAAAAGGATCGCGAACACAATTGTAAAGGTGAACTCAATTCCGATCTGCAAAAGGCTTAGGATCAGGGTATTGCGGATGACACGCCAACAGTAAACCGAGCCAAAAAAGTCCTGGAAGTTTTTCAGGCCTACGAATTGGGAGCCAAGCAGACCCAGCTTCGGCTTATAGTTTTCAAAGGCCATCAGCAGGCCGCCCATCGGGAGATAATGGAAAATGATATAATAGGCGATCGCAGGGGCGACCATAAGGAGCAGGGGCCAGTTTTGCTTAAAGTCCCTTTTGATGTTGTGCCAAGAATATTTACGGTACGTCTTAACCTGTGCACCGGATGATGCCGCAGCAGTCTTGCTCATCATAACCTTCCTTTCGTGTCTACACGATACTCCGTTCCGTCTGCTATGCCGGAAGAAAAGCCACATGAATTATGACTAAATTATATCTTGGCATGAACAAAATATAAATAACCAAAAATTGTTCCTGTAAAAAGAAGCCATATTTTTAGAAAAATGTCCTCTTTTTGGCCGATTTATGACCAATTGCACTTTTTTGCAGCGGAAAAAGTGCAAAAAAAAGGAATGGACCCGGCGGATTTCCGTCAAGATCCATTCCCTTTTCGATTGTCTTATTTCCGGTCCGCATATTGACCCGGGGTCACACCCTCATACCGCTTAAAGGCGCGGATCATTGCCCTGGATTCAATATACCCGGTCTGCTCCGCCGTCTCGCGGACGCTGACGCCATTTTCCAGCAGCTTCTTGGCTGCCTCCAGCCGTACCATGTGCAGCTCATCGAGCACCCCACGGCCAACGGTGTTTTTATACCGGCGGCTTAGACTGGACAGGCTGATATGCAGGTGGTCCGCAATCATACTGGCGTTCAGCGCCGGGTCCCGGTAATTTTCGTGGATATACAGCTGCACCTCCTGCGCCCACTGGTAGTTCTTATCGTCCGCCACCTCCGGCCCCGATTCCAGTTGGATCTGCTCAAACAAATCCAGCAGTTCCTGTTTCATCTGCCCGACGGTGCCATGGTGCGGGATTTCCTTTGAAATTTCCCCGTATTTGTCCTCCGGCATATACGAAAGGATCAGCTCCGCAACCCCCCAATACCGGTACCGGACCATCTCAAACGGAAGGTTCTGGTCGGAAAGGTCCTCTTCCAGGATATTCTCCAGGCATTTCCGGGCTTTCCCGTGATTCTTGCCGGACAAAAAGCCGGCCAGCTTTTTCTGGCGGTCCAGGAAATCCCCGTACGATTTATAATTGGTATTCTGCAATACGTCGCTGACAAAGCGGACGCCCGGCTGCTGGCCGTTCTGCCAGAAGGTGTCGTTGCGGTAGGCCCGCTGTACCCATTCCCAGGCGTTGGGCGCATCCGCAATCTGCATACAGACGTCGCCCACATAGCAGGCAATCGGTACCCGCAGCGCCTGTTCGGTCATCGCGACCGCCTGGCGGATCTCCTCTTCATCGGGCGGGTCCTGCACCAAAATCACCATGCTGTTTTCGATTTCCAGGCTGACGCCGCCGCGTTTCCCCAAAAATACCTCTTCCAGGATGTTGCGGACGGCAAAATAAAAGGTTTCCATCGTCTCCGTATATTTATTGGAGGAAACCCCCGCAAAGAAATCCGATTCCTCCGGCTTGATCATCAAAAACAGCAGCAGCCGGTAGGGTTGTCCCTCTTCAATATACTGCGACAAAATCGACGAGTCGTCGTCGATGCCCAGCAGATACCGGGCAATATACCCGCTGCGCGCCCGTTCCCTCGATTGCTGCAGCCGGTTTTCCAGCGTCTCCTTTTCCTCTGCAAACCCTTTCAGCGCGTCGGCAAAGCTCTTCATCGACGGGAACTCCGATTCCTTCTCCCCGCCCCCGCCGGACGAGGTCTTGTTCATAAACAGCAGTACCCCTTCAAACGGCGACCAGGTCCTCCTGCTCAAAAAGACCGCCGTCAGGATGCCGACCGCAAAGCAGACAATGATTTCCATTGCCATATTCCACCGCATCGTGCGCACGCTTTCATAGTACGCCTTTTCCATCGTCAAAAAGCCGTACTGGATATTGCTTTGGCTGAAAGGATAGATCGAGTACAGGTACTTTTCCCCGTCCAGGACAATCGGCTGGTTGGAAACCGTCTCCCGCTCTGCCTGCTCACAGACCGTCTGGGCATTTTCCCCGCCGTACAAAAGCCTTCCCTGCTCGTCGATCAAAAAGACCTCCGAGTCCTCCCCGCTCCAGGAGAGCAGTGACGCGTCCGCCCGTATCAGAATCCCTACGCAGCAAAGTTTCTCCTTATACCAGCTGTCATACACATTTTGGAGCACCATAATATAGCCTGTGCCATCCTTTTTATAGATGGTACAGACCGCCCCGGATATATGGTTGTTGTCCAGAATCGAAAAGAACTCCTCCTGATCAACCCCCAAACTGTTTACATAGATATCCAGCACCTGCGGATGATAGGTCCGGGCGTTGGACGCCAGATAGTTGCTGCGGAAAAGATAGCAAAAGCTGCTGTAAAAGGCGGTTTGCTGCCGCACCGGTACCGACAAAACGTCCACCACCTTGCAAAGGTCAAAAACGTCCTGCTCGGTCAAAGAATACTTCTCGCCCAAATCCGCGATCAGCGTTTCTTCTACCATGATCCCAACGGCACTGGCCGCGTCATTGAGGTTTTTGTCGACATCATACTGGGTTGTCCGAATGGCCTGCTCCCGATCCTGGATAATCGATTCCTGTACGCTGCGTTCCAATTTGACAATCGTAAACATGGAAAGCAAGAGCGGTACCAGGCAGACCGCCAGATAAGAGGCCAAAAGGCGCCTATATATTTTCATAAGTACAATACTCCTTAAAATACTGCTATTATCATCATTATACCATAAAAATCCTATTTGTGCGTCCCTATTTCGCAATTTAATCGTATGATGCTCCGGATTTTCTCCGGTATAACCATCCGCTGTTCTTATTATATCCCGCTTTTCGAAAGATTTCCAGATTAAAATAAGGCTGCAAGTTCCAAATAAATCGGAATTTGCAGCCTTAGATACAGCGCCCAAAATGATTATTTATACAGG
>CAYWRQ010000068.1:0-13634 GCA_964460915.1 uncultured Oscillospiraceae bacterium | reverse complement strand
AATGTAAGCGTTGAATACGCGCCGTTGCGCATAGCGGATATTTCCGCCGTAAATGTCCCGTCCCATGGCGGCCGCAGCTCCGGCAGCTGGATCTTCGAGCTGGTACAGAAGGCAGGGGTGAAACGGATATCCGTGGCTCCCATATCTGTTTGTATGACAATTCCATAGCCCAAATGCGCCGGTTTGATTTCTTCAATTACGCCCATCAATCCGGCTAAATCCTGCGGCTTGCTGCCTTGATTGCGGTATAAGTAAATATAAAAAGTATAAGCAGGGTTATCTTCAATGACATCCGGGGATTCGTCGCTATAAGGGGCGGATACCTGCCGCATAACCTCCAGCGTCGTTGTACCAGTGCCCTGCATCTTAGCCTTGACCTTTGCCCGGCGGAAGCTTTCGTCCTTCGCGCCGTCAACCGTAATTCCGTATGCCTTTTCCCAAAGCGACAACCATTCTGATGCGGTATCGATATGAAGGTTGCGGGTCATTTGGTCGTACGCTGCTTCCAAATCATCCAGCGACACCTGCACCGCGTTTTCATAGTCCATCACATAGGTACTTTGCAGCCGGTACGGGATCAAATCAATCAGCTTCACCGGTCAACACCACACTCTCCACAATTGGAATTTCGATATCGTCAATCGGAATGTTTTCCGTTCCGCCGCCAATGGTTAGGCCGCTGTAATCGTAAACCCCTTCAATATTTTGCAAAATCGCGCCGACCTCCGTGTAAACAATTTCGCCGTTTTGGAACGCCAGCGCCCCAAAATAGCTGTTTAGCGCCGTTTCAAATTCAGCCGCGATATCTTCCACCGACCGATCCGCATCCCGTACAATCGTCGCTGAGACGGTTATATCAACGCCCCTTGCCGCTTCTACCGTTACGTCCGCGCCGATCGGGCGCACTGTCTCGATATAGTCCGCGCAAGCCTGTACAATCGTTCCATCCGGGACGCCGATATCTGAACTGGTAATCACGACCTTCACCGTACCAGGGCCGTTCCAGAGCGGGAAAACCTTGACCTCTCCAACACCCGCGACTGATGCCGCCCACTGTTCATAGTGGTAAACGTTTCCAGAAGTCGCCGGTTTGCGCAAATGGTCATAATACCGGGTCACAAGGGACAAATCGGTTTCATCGTCAATGCCGCCCACCGCTTCGGTGTTGCTCCAGCCGGTCAGCCCTTTTGTGGTTGACCCTTGAATCGTCAGCTCGTTTTCTTCGATGTTTCCCTTTACGCCGATTTCCGTACAGGTCGCGCTTACGCTGCCTGGAAGGGTCACAGCCGCGTCAGTTGTGAACCGGACGCCATTCGGCGTTTGAAAGACCTTTCCAGCCGGTACAACCGTCCCCGCCGTCCCGGTCAGCGTCATGATACAGCTCGCTGCCGCTCCGGCTTTCCGTTCGATCCCGTACTGATTCGCGGATTTGTCAATCCAGATGCCGGAATTTTCGTCCGGGAAGATGATGTACTGAACCGCTTCCAGGTTCATGTACCATTGCCAGATCGCGTAGGCGGGCGCGGCCAAAAGGGTAGAAACCATTGTGCCCTCGTTCTTTGACCAATAGTCAATGTTTTCCAGCATTTCCGCCTTGAGCGTTTCCGGCGTTATATTCTCGTACAATTTATGTCACCTCCGTACCGGCCATCGTATCCGCTGTAAGCTTGTCAAAGCTCAGAAGCAGCTTTGTCGACCATACGCCGCCCTTGAACGTGTGCTTGTCTTCAATGATCCAGAACAAGCCGACGATGCCGGTATATGGTTCTTGTACAATAACCGTATTCCCTGTTATCAGCCGTGTGTCTCCGAGGCTGGTAACGGTCATAGTTTGCTTATAGCCGTTGTCGTCGATTTCAGCCTGCGCTTCTGCGGCCTTGTCTTCGTTGTCCGACTGGATCATCACCTTCTGCAAAACGCCGTATGTGCTTACGTCCCCGTCCACATTGGAAAGGAAGTTTCCCTCGCTGTCGTAAAGTGCAACCCGCGTGACCGCGTTTTTGATCGTGTTGCGCGCGCTGGCGGATATAAGGTTTGACGCTTTTTTGATTACCACGGTTTCAGCGTCCTGCTTCAGTTCCTTTACAACAAGGTTTTCGCCCTCAAAGCGGATGCAAACCTGTTTCCCGGTCATGTTCCAGGCGGTTTGGATAATCTTATAGCCGGTTACCCCGCGCAGGAAGTTCCGGGAAAGGCTGGTTCCATCGCTGGCCATATCGCCGACCGATACACCCAGCTCCCCGCAGACGTCCGATGTAATCCCCGCGGCGGTCATGTCCTTATATTGCTTTACCAGGTAGTTCTGATTGAGGTAAAATCCCCGGTCATAGCATTCAATTGTGACCGCCGTATCGTCGGTGGCGCGTTCTTCGGTTACGACAAAGCCGGAAAAAACCGTTTCGCCGTCAATCGAAAAGGTGACTGAGCTGCCGACCTCGGTACACAGCTCTTTTAAATGCGGGTCGGCGTGGGACTGCGTGACCAATACAGACAGCTCCCGCGAACAATCCTCATAGTCCCCAGACCAGGTAATGGACTGGACAAACTGCGTAATGTCAATCCCGTCCACGGTTACCGCGATTTTTTCACTCATTCTCCCACTCCTTTCGCATCATTTTGAGCTCCACGTTTAAAAAAGCGCGGATAACCTCCCGGTCTGCAGGGGATTTCCGGTAAAATTCTTCCGGGTCAATCCCGTGCATCTGAAATGCCCGGAACATCGTCCAGGTCAGGCCGTCGCGCTCTCTGAGTTTTTTTCGATTTCCTCGCCGACTGTCACGCCATACCCGGTCAGCTTCGCAATTTCACTCGCCAGCATCGAAATTTCGCCCGGCAAAAGCTTCGCTCGAATCGCTTCTTCTGCCGACTTGAACCCCGCTGCCCGGTACGCGTCCTTGTCCTTGAAATTCGGCTCCATCAGCCCCGCCAGGACAATACCCAGCTGGCGTTTGGCGTCATCCTGCATTTCCCGGTAATGGCATATTTCATTAAATCCCAGACCTTTGATTTTAAATATGACGTCCTGCCCGTATGCCTTTGACAGACGGGTGATTTTGATTTCTTTGGTTTCGGCAGGGTTGTTTTCCGTAGAAAAAAGCCAGTCCAAAATGTTTTTCTTTTCCGCCATTACTCAGCCTCCGTGTCATATTTGCCCTGCAGATGCAAAAGCATTCCGTAATTTGCCCATCCAGGGCGCGGCGCCTGTTCTGAGAGATAGCTGCGGTTTTCGTAAAATTCGCTGGTTAGCTGACAAAGCAGCATATCCATTTCCGCGTCTTCTACGCTGTCCGGCGCGATACCGACCGCGTTTTTGATGTATTCGCAGGCCGTGTTGTAGCACATCTGCAAGCTACCATCGTCTTCATCCAGTCGGAGATAGGTGGCAATATCCTGTATAGTCATTTATCCGCCCTCCTGCTGGTTCAAAAATTCTTCAATGATATCCGCCTTTTTCGTTTTGGTAATCGTATAGCCGCAATCCTCAGCCAGCGCCTTGATTTGTGCAATCGTTAGCTGGCTGAGATCATCGGCGGTATAATCAGCAGCTGCGGAAGATGTTTCCTCCACAGCTGCTCTTGCGCTATACGCTATCAGTTTCCCGCTGTCAGGGTGCCATAAACGACAGCGTCCGAATCCTTGAAGGTGCAGTCCATTCTCAGAATTGCCCTGTACAGGGTCAGATCATCCTCGAAGGCGTTCAGGTCGCCAATCGTCGCGGTATCCGACATCCGGATCGAAAGCTGCTGACGATCCCAAAGGACGATGGCCTCCTGCAGATCGCCGATAATGAACGGGATGCCGCTCTCGGTCGCAAGCACCTTATTGGGCACAATCGTGATCGGAATGGAGCGGGCACCGACTGACAGCCGCATCTGCATTGGCTCCCTGGGATCAGGCGAAAGCAGATAGCGGTTGTTCGCGTCCTTCAGGGTATCCAGATACTGCAGGCCGTCATCATTGGTGACAATACGGACATTCCCGGCGTAAGCGCTGCCCAAAGTGACGTTGATTGCCTGCTTGATATCGTCGATACCGGTCAGAGCGGTCGCGGTCTTGGTCGCAATCAGATCCAGAATCACCTTGTTTTCGGTCGCAATGCCCTCGTCGCCGATCCACTCAACCAATGTACCGGTCAGGTTCGCATCGGTATCCGCCAAAACCTCAGCAGTTACCGGGAAAGCGCCAGCGTACTTGTCGATTTCATAGGCAACGCGCTCAAAGGTCGGCGTATTTTTCGCGCTGATCTTGCCGCCTTCCACGACCTTTTCAAAACCGGTCTGCGTGGATTTGGTCTTAAAGGTGCGTGCGCCTTTATTGGTAGAAACAGGCACAGATGTAACCAGACTGCGCAAGGAGAATTTTGCTTCCTTGTATTTCTGAATGCGGGTGGAAATATCCTCCGGAACGACATAGCCGCCGTCCGTGTCAACCCCCTCGCTGTGTAAGGCCTTAAACCCGGTTCTGGCGGCGGCAGCGAATTTTGCTACGCCGTCCGGTTCGCTTTTTACCGGCTTGACGCCCGCACCGGCGGATGCCTGTACTGCGAAATCGTTGTCCAGCTTGTCCAAAAGGTCAATCTGCGCCTTTACGCTGTCCATTTCAGCCATCTTAGCTTTTGCTTCATCCAGCTTTTTCTCATCCAGCAAGGCGGTTGTGTCCGCCTTCATCGTAATAAGCTGTGCTCTCAGTTCGTCCTGTTTTTTCATGGTAATAAGTCCCCTTTCGTATTAGATAAATACCCGCAGTGTAATATCCTCGATCGCGTCCAGCGGCTGGATGCTGGAAATCAGGAAAACCTGGTCATCCGTACCGGCCATGTCGATCTGGAGATCGGTCATGTCGGTTACATCGGTGCCTTTCGACTTGAGGTAAATCCGCTGTTGTTCGGTGTCAATGTTGATGGTAGATGTGCCCTTTTCCAGCAGTCCGTCCATTTCCAGCTGATCAAAATACCCCGAAATCGCCGTTACAAGCAAAATCTTGTTGTCATAGCTGTTGGCGTATTTGCCAATATAGCTGTCCTCGGCGGTCTGCCGGATATCCAGATTAATCATATCCAGACATTCAATAATTTTGACCTTCTTAAACGAGTTCGACTTGTCCTGCGTGGTAGTGACAAAGCTGTTCACCCCGCGCCCGACCTTGACCTTTTCGCCGTCGTGAATCAGGATAAACTGTCCTTTGTCAATCGCATCGTCGGCCTGTTCTTTGGTCAGCCTGTCAATATCCACAACCTCAGCCAGCGGCGCATAGGTGCAGGAAATGGTCATTGGCGTTCCAGTGATCAATCCGGCAATGCGGCTGCAGAATTGAGCGGTCGTAAAGCTTTCGCTCGCAGTCTGGATGCCGGTTGTCGTAAAGTTGATAACGCCTTCGTAATCCGCCGCGCAATTGGGCAGAACCGCCTTGTATTTGCGGTGCTCGTTTTCCCGCATCGACTTGATCCAGCTGGAAACGGTCTCCACATCTTCGGCGGTAACGTCCGGCGGCGCACAAAGGTAATCAAATTCGTACTTTTCCGCTGTATTCAGCAGGTCGGTGATTGTCGCGTCGCTTGTGCCCACAACGGCAATGACCTTTTTCGGCGCGGTCTGATACCCGGTAAACGCCCGCTGGATGTATCCGCTGTTGTCCGCAGCCAGGGTTTCCGGAATATCGGTTACATCGGTCATTTCATAGACCGCCGCGTCCGTATCCCGCATCAGAAGAAGAACGATGCCCTTTTCGCCGCGCTGGATCGCGGTAATTGCGGTCGATTTGAAGCTGATGTTAATGCTTGGCAATCCCATACTCTAACCCCCTTTATGCAATTGTCTGATGGAAGATCGGCTCACTTGCGAAAGTAAACGGGAAGGTGTGCTCTACGACATTCCCCGCCGTCACATCCGCCAGCGTCAGCTCGTCGAAGGACGCGTTGTCAATACTGATCATCTCAATGCCATCCGCGTCCGGATCATCCAGTTTGATGGTCATGCTGACCCGGTAATCGTGCCCGTCGATAATCTTGCCCGCGAACTTGTCAATGAAAAACGAATCGCATTTGACAACCGTGATACTGCCGGTTCCGCTTACGCTCGTAACCTTCTTGTCCTGGAACATCGTCCCGCATTGCAGAACGTCCGATTTGTTATAGACGATCTTCAGCTGATACGATTTCAAAGCCGCAACTTCTTCATCGTCCACCCAAAGCGTCGCCCAGGTGCCCGAAAACACCTTGCTGCTAATAACCGCACTCATAATTTTCCCCCTCTTTATTCTTTAGTAGTTGTACAGCGCCAGCCGCATTCGCAGCTCTTCCGCTTCGTTGTCCGGCGATGCCATCAACGCCTGGATGCTTTCCGGCGCGTTCTTCGGCAGCTTGACCTTTGCAACCGCTTTCAGCGGCTCCACTCTTTCCACGTTGTCGAAATACCCCGCCGATTCTTCCGCGGTCAGCCAGGTTTCTTTCGCCATCATGTCGGCAAGCACATCCCGGCCGGTTCCGTGCGATGCGTAAACATCCAGCATCTGACCGTCGATTTTTTCCAAAACCGCCGCCATTTCTAGGAGATCGTCCGCGTTGCCGTCGGTCAGTACCCGTGCCTTGTGAATCATGATCATGCTGTTTTCCGGTATAAGAACTCGCTTACAGCTGAGCGCGATAAGACTTGCCGCCGATGCCGCCAGCCCGTCAATATAGCAGACCGTTTCCCGGTCTTTCAGCATATTGCAGATCGCGACCGCCGCAAACACATCCCCGCCGCCGGAATTAATGTGCAACGTGACTTTGCCTTCCTGCTTCAGCGCGTCCCGGATTTCGGCAGGCGCCGTGTCTTCCCGGCTCCATTTTTCGCTTTCATTGCCGACAATGTCCCCGTAAAAGTAGAGATGCACGCCGTCTTCCTGCGCCTTGAATCTGAAATTATTCATCTTTTTCACCTCCCCCTGCGGGCGGAACACCGCCTGTATACTGGATTCCAACCTGGCTCAGCGGCAATATGGCGCCGTTTTGCACAGTCAGGAAGTCGGTATCCGGCAGGAACGGCAGTCCTTCCTGTTCGCGTGCCTCGCTTCTGAGCAAAAATCCGGATGCGATGCCCTCCGAATAGGTCTTATACCGCCCTTCAATGTCCAGCCGTAGCAGTGTGGACGTATCAAACCGCACGCTGTACCCGCTTTTTTTCTCTTTTTCCGAAAACAGGACAAAATCCAGTTCCTGTTCGTAGACGTTTAAAACGTTCTGCATCGTCTCAGAATAATACGCCCTATTTTGCTGTTCAATGTTCTGGAAGGTACCGCTGGACATATCGTTCAGCTGAAAAGACTTTACCCCAAAGGCGTTTGCAATGCGCTTGCTCCCCAGTCCCTGCAGTTCAAAGAACTGGCTGTTTACCAGCTTGGTTTCCAGCTGCGAGACGTTGAACATCGTCGGGATTGGAATCACCCGCCCGGCGTTCTGTGCGCCGCCCAGCTTAGCGAACTTGTCTTTAATCGCCTTGTCCTGTGCTTTATCGTTGTCGCCGACATACTGAACAATGATTGGATCCTGCAGTCCGCTTTCATATTTGCCGCTCATAACCTCTGTTGCCGCGTTTTCGTTCAGAATCGTGGACGCGATGTAGCTTCGGATTGACCGCCCCTGAATCCCGTCCAGAGAAAAGTTCTTGAAGTGGCAAATTTCATCCGCCATGTAGTAAATCGTGCCTTTTTGCGGGTCATCGTACTGGTAATAGATGCTTCTTGGTTGATCCGGAATCCCCTCCGCAACCCAGATGGTCACCCGCCTGGAATCCAGCAGATAAATCGCGTCCGCCCGCCCGTTCCGATAGGTAATGACCCAGTAAGCGTTGCCGGTATCCAACCGCTGGAACTCTGTCGCCCACAACAGGTCTGAGATGCTCATAAACAGGTTTGGCCGCCGTCTTAATAGCTCCCTGGCCGGGTGCTCCCGGTCAACTCTTGTCCCGCCGTCGTCATCCCGTTTTACAATATCCATCGGCATTTTGGCAATCGAATTACACCGAATCTGCATACAAGCGTAATAGGTCGACGAATTCAGCGCTTGCCTGGTTGATACGCTCTTTTGATCGGTTCCGAAAACGTCCGACCATTGATCCAGGGTAAAGAAGCTTGCTTCCGCGGTAGGGTTGCGCACTTTTTGCCGCTTTTTCTTGCCCATTTTGTTCACGTCCTTACGTTAAAATTTCCGTACACAGTGTTTACTGTACAGTCGATATGCAAATCATCCTCTTCAAAACTCACCAGGATATTATAAACCGCTGTAATATAGCGTGATACCAGCAGGCATTCTTTTACATATCGTTTTGCTTCCGCCTTTTTGGTGGTTTCCAGGTAGTTTTTCCCGATTAGCTTTTCCAGGTCACTCCCATAATCGCGCGAAAAAATCCGGTATCGGGCGCGCACTGTTTTGAGTGCGTTCCAACACCAGACCTTGACCGCCTCTTTTCCTGTCACGGTAACCGGCTCCCCTTTTTTAAAGACCGGGACGTCCTTATCATAATCCCATTTCCAGTCCTTACAAAGCGGAAGCGTTGTCGCTTTTGTGTACCCATAGGTAGACACACTCGGAAATATGCTCATACTAAATCACCCGCCATTTCATCCGCCAGTTTATTCATCGCCGTTATGGCGGCTGATTCTGCCCATTTCCGGGTTTTATCGTAATACCCTTTTCCAGATACATAGGGTACTTTTATCCGCGGCCTGTAATTTTTCGATGCTACTTTTGGCTTGCGGATAGCGTGCCCGTCGTTGGTAAACCGGGTCAAATCCCAGGCCTTTAAGGCTTTTCCTTTGTACTTGCTCTTGCCTGCAAGCTTGTATCCGGTCAGTTTTGGCTTGATTGCAACATATCCGCCGCCGGTATCCCGGATTTTTACAATGACCTGCTGCGCGTCCTGGAGCGTCTTATGGTTTCCAATATAGCTGTCCATCTGGGCTTTCATCTGTTCGCCCAGCTCGTTTAGAACCGGTTCCAGGCGGCTCCCTTGTTCCGCCGCTTCCAGCTTATTGATCAGCTGATCCAGCCCGTCGAGCGTGACCGCGCCCCCGCCGCCGTAAGAAAAGCTGTTTGCCATTTATACCACCGCCACTAAATAAAATGTTTGCCCATCGTTTGTAAGCAAAATTGCCGTATCCCCGGCCTGAATGTAGTTTTTTAGCGACTTCCACCAGCCGTCAATTTCGTCTACCCGTGTATCGTCGCTGACCGGCTCAAAGTTCCAGCTGCCCCGCGCCTGATAGGTCTGGTCTTTCAGAAGCAGCTTACTGATTTTGAGGTTTTCCATCGATTCACTGACTTCTATTTCTCCGTCTTTCAGCTTGATCTTGACCGGGTCGGCGCTTTCCACTGTGCCGAAGTAGAGCGGGGAAGTATTTTCTTTTTGTCCCGCGTCCCGCATCAATCCGGCCACGCCCTCAGCCCATCCCACAGGCTAACCTCCTTTATACATTCCGGTGATGGAGCTCCATCATCAACGGAATACCGCTTTCGTCTCTTACACGCGCGTCTGAGACCCATACCGCCGTCAGCTCGACATAAGCCTCCCCCTCGACTTCACCGCCGCTGGAAGCGCTGCAGCGCACGCTGCGCCCTCCCGCCGCAAGCCGCCCATCCTGAAACAGGCCAATCACCTTTTGCTGCATGGCCAGCAGTTCCAAATGATCCTCCGTCCGGTATCCGCCGGAAAGGGTGCCAAAGCAGGTAATCGTTAAATACATCGTGTTTTCCCCGCTCTGCGCCGTGTAATCCGGATCATACCGGCTCCCGATTTCTTCAATCAGGAAGGACGGCCTTGTAAACTGTTGCGGCATTTCCCCGATATAAATCTCAGCATCCGGTTCAGAACCGCTCAGAAGGGCACACAGCGCCTTATATATTTCCGTACGCATCTTTTGTCCCCCTTAGTAGTTTGCGGTATTGGCTCCACCGCCCCCGCCCCAAACGACTGCTATTTTCCCGGTTGTACTGCTTTTCGAGACGCTCGGCGCGGATACAGTGGAAGTTGTCCCGGTATAGGTTAGCCCCGTAAGACTTGATTTGTCCGGTATTTGCAAGGTATTTCCCGTATAAATCAGATTGGCGTTGCTGATTCCATTGTATTCTGCCAGCTGATAACAAAGGGTTGCGTCTCCATATTCTGCCTTGCAGATATCCCAAAGTGTATCCCCTTTTTGGATAATATAGTCCTTGGTACTGGTGTCTTCTGTTTCCGCATCATCCGCCCGTCCGTTGTTGCCTGTATCGGTGTTGACCTCGACCGCTTCCAGGTCGGTATAATAGGCCAAAGTCAGATCGCAGTAAAGATCGTTGCTCATATCCTTTCCGCCCTTATACCACCGGAGCGACGAAATGAAGCATTTTTTGTTTACGTCGGTATCGATAATCAACCGGCAAAGCTTTTTCCCGCTGCACCACCCGTCCAGCAGCTCCCTGGCGCCCAGCGGGTTGCCCGTATAGGCGCTGCTGTTGGTATAGCTGCGCTTTTCGGTCGGAAAGAACGCTGTAAGGGACGTTGTGCCCGTCCCCGCGTTGCCGATCAGATTGACATCGCCGACGGCGTACGCGTTTACCTTTTGCGCGTTCATCAACGTATAATCTTCATAGCTGGACGGTGTGACCGGGAAAAGCAGTTCAACGCCACTTTCCTCTTCTTTCAGAATAAAGTCCACTTTCCCGCCTCCTAGATGCTGCCAAATTTGCTTTCAATTTCCGCGTCCTCCCGCTGAATCCTTTCGGCTCCAACCTTCAGCCGCCCGTCTAAGGATATCCCGCAAAGCTGCGCGTATTTCCGATAGTTTGCGTCTGCCTGACTGATAGAAGCCACGTATTCTTTGGACGCGGCATATACCATATCCTTAATGCCGTCCCGGTACAGCCGCTGTACATCCGCCCATGCCCGGCAGTAGTTGATCAGATTCAGCCGGTCGGCGTTGTCGGCAATTTTCCGCTCAATCAGCGTATGCACGCAGAAATTCCAGGCCTTTTTCAGGTCGCTCTTGTATGCCTTCTGTTCCGCTTCCGGCCAATCACAGCTTGCCCATATGCTTTTCCCAAACAGCTCTGGCGGTGATTTTAACAGCGTGTCATATCCGCCGCTGACCGACTGTTCCGCCCTGCGCTTGTCTGCAAGCTGTTTCTGCGTCCAGTGGCCGCTTAATGTACTCGTTGCCTGTCTTTGTCTGCTCATATTGTCACCCTCTCTGTTACCAATCCTCTTCTAACCATTTCTGCACATCAAAGTCCTGCAGGCCGAAGTCGTGATACATCGCCAGCTTAAAGGCGCACAGTGTCGCGTCGACCGGGTCGATCCGCTGTCTGGCCTTGTCCTTGTCGATTTTAATCAGGCCCTCGGACTGTCTTACAACCGCGTTCGCCATCGCGAAATTCAAGACCGGGTTTTTCTCGTATCGGACACATCCACAATAAACCTGTTCGCGGAACCCCTGGGTTGCCTCGTTTAAAGACTTGACCGACTGGTAAACCTCTTCTACATCATAGCCCTCTTTGTCTAAATCCATCATCAGTTTGCTGGCGTTGGCCGGGTCAAAGCAAAGACTGACGATTTTCAGCCCGTGTTCTTCCACGTATTTCAGCACATAGGCCATAACCGCGCCTTGGTCTACGATTTCCGTATCGGTACAGGTAATGTATCCTTGCTGTTCCCATACGTCGAAGGGCGCTTTGTCCCGTGCTTTCCGCTCCATCAGCTTTCCCCGATTGGGTACAAAACTGTGTGAATGGATATAATAAACAACGTTTTTCCCTTCCAGAACCGGAACCATCACGGTAATGGACGTGAGGTCAATTTTGGCGGACATATCGAACCCGATATAACATTCTGCCCCGTTCCATTGCTCCGGGAATATGTCCATCTCGCAGGCCTTCCATTTGCTCATGTCCATATAGCCGTTTTCTTTTGCCTGAACCCAGCGATTTAAAACCTTGGTCAGGAAAGCCGGCATTTTTTCCGGTACCGAGACAGCGACCTCATAGGCCTCGCGAATTTTTTTCAGGCCTTCCGGGTAAGAAGACCGGATCGGGTTTGCCTTTGCCCAGTTCTTTTCATCCCCCGGATCGTCGCCCTCGTCTATCTCGCAGATATCTACAAAATACACATCGTTTTCGATATCCACATTGGGGTTTAGGATGTTGCTGCAAAGCTGATATTCCTGCGTGTAGCAGGGGACATTCAGGTCAACGCCCGCTGTCGTGATAATCATCAGCAGCGGTTCTTTGGTGTTGCTCCCCAGCCCCAGGTCATAAAACTCGGTGGTTTGATGCTGGTGGTACTCCAATTTGTTATCGCAAAGGCTTTTTATCCTCTGCTTCTTACGGTTTCCCGTAAGGTCAGCATATATTTTCAGCTCACGCTGTCCAGAGCTCGTGGAGGAATTATTGCTCGCTTATCGCTCATCCTCTATGCGTTACAGACTAAATTGCTCGTTTAGCCCTCGGTATTACCATGAACCTTTACTGCCGTTTTCCAGTATTCTGTTACAGTTGTGCGATGCAACTCCAATCTTTTTGCAATTTCTTTTACCGTTAATCCTGCGGTTCTCAGTCTGTAAACATCCTCAATCATTTGTGATTTCCGTGCATTAAATGCTTCCGTTGTATATCGTACATAAGAAGTTTGGGAAATTCCGTATTTTTCCATAATTTCTTTCTTCGATATTCCGGCATTAAAATCTGCAATCACACTTTTAATCAGATTCTGTTGTAAAGAACGTTTTTCTTTTTGTCTTCCAACCAGTAGTTTATTTACATGACTAAGACCGCACCCGACCTCTTTTGCAATTTCTTCTTCGGTCATATCGGTTTTTGCAAGACGGAAAATTTCATCATCAACTTTTGTCCAGTAATTATCCAAAAAAGTAAATATCGCATCGTTAAGTTGTGGCTCAACCCAAGCCCAATTTTTCAGACGAACAATTTTATTGATTGTGGAAATATGAACGCCATAAGCGACAGCCAAATCATTTTGTGTCATCCCGGTTAAGTACTTCGTTTTTATTTCAGAAACATCCTTTACCGTTAGAATCGAATTTCGGCCTCGATTTACGCTGCGAATTATTTCCTTCGTTTCTTCGGTCTGATGTTTCCCAAACATAGGATTTCCTTTTCCACACAACGATTCTACACGATCAGGACTGTATTTCCTGCCGTTATGCCCGCCATCTTCTCGATTATATCCGTATTCTCGAAGATCGGATTTGAATTTATGAATCCAATAGCGTTCTCGTTCATCAATTTCATTATATGAGCACCGCTCTACAATACGAAACTCAAAATTTTGAATCCCATATCTGTCTACGGCGTGCTGCAAATAGGTGTTTGGGTGACACCCTTGCTGCAGTTTGCGTCTGTGGTCGGTTATCCTTCTGCGAAGATATATACTTTGGCCGATATATACTTTTCCATCTATCTTGTTTCGGATAATATAAATGCCTGGATCTAAAATTTCTGCCATAACAGTCACCTCAGTAATCATTATAGCATAATCTAATAAAAATTGTAAAGGTTTTTAGGCTTCACCGATACATCTGGATTTAAACTCGACAAGTACGTCTATCGAGTGTCAAAATAGCGGGGTTGGTACCATCGCCCTTTTGCCCATCCTCTTTACTCAGAG
>CAYWRQ010000067.1:0-13790 GCA_964460915.1 uncultured Oscillospiraceae bacterium | reverse complement strand
GGCCGCCTCCACCTGACACTTTCTGCATCCGCGGCACTTGTCCAGATCGAGGTGCGGCACGCGCTGGCCGATCACGCCCAGGTCGTTCAGGTCGGGCTTGACGCAGTTGTTGGGGCAGCCGCCCACGGCGATCTTGAACTTGTGGGGCAGCTTGACGCCGTGGTAGCCCAGGTAGAAGCGCTCATGGATCTTTTCGGACAGGGCAAAGGTATCGATCAGGCCGTACTGGCAGTGGGTGCCCTTGCAGGATACGACCGGGCGCACCTGGGAGCCTGTCCCGCCGGTAATCAGGCCGGCCTGGGCAATAAACTCCTTGAACTCGTCGATCTTGTCATAAGGGACACCGGCGACCTCGACGGTCAGGCGGGAAGTAAACTCAATATAGCCGTTGCCGAATTTCTTAGCAGCTTCTGCGATGCAGGCGTTCTGTTCGGCGGTGATTCTGCCGTTTACGGTGATGATGCGGGCGTTAAAGTTGTCGGTGCCGACATGGTTGAGAAAACCATCGGCCTTTACAGCTTTAATCTGGTCAGCGGTAAGTGTGCAAGACATAGAAGTATCCTCCAATTTATGTTATTTTGCGCGGCCTGTTCACCGCAGGCCGCAGATTGACAATGTACGTACCACCGGGAATTAGAACTCAGTGGTAAAGGTAGTCCCGGCTTCGAGGACCATTGTACCGGTGAAGCCCATCTGTTTGAGCTTGTTCTGGGTCAGGTAAGCGCGCTTGCCCTTGTTGCAGACCAGCAGCAGCTTTTCGTCCTTGCCGTACCCTTCGGGGGCCTCCTCAAAGGCAGTGTAGTCCAGATAGGGCGCGCCGTTCAGCAGCGGGTTCGGATTCATCGAGCAGTCGACAATCCGGTACCCTTCGGCTGCACCTGCGGCAAACTCGGCGGGGGTAAAGGTGTTAAACTCGCCGTTCATCTTATTCATCAGGATACTGGCCGTGGCGGCAAACGGATGGATCGCGGTCGAGAAGGGCGGTGCATAGGCCAAATCCATCGTCGACAGGGCCGGGAGGGTGCCGCCCAGGGTAATGGCGGTGACGGCGATATCCACCATCTTATCGACGGCGCCTTTGCCCAGCACCTGCAGGCCCAAAAGCTTCATCGTCCCTTTTTCGGCGATCATCTTGGTGATGAAGAGGTTGGAGCCGGGGTAATAGTGGGCCTTGTCGTCCAGGACGGTCATAACCGAAACAGAATCGATCCCGGCGGCCCTTGCGTCCTTTTCGGACAGGCCGGTGCGGCCCGCGTTCAGACCGGGCATCTTGATGACGGCGGTGCCGAGGACACCCTGATACGCAATTTCCTTTTTGCCCGCGATGTTCTGGGCGGCAATGCGTCCGGCAATATTGGCGGTAGAGCCCATCGCGGACCAGGCGGGCTTGCCGGTCTGGAGGTTTGTCACCTCGCAGCAGTCGCCGGCGGCATAGACATCGGGAATATTGGTTTCCATCTTATCGTTGACGAGGATCGTCCCCTTAAGCATTTCAATGCCGGAACCGTCCAGGAATCCGGTGTTCGGTCGGATGCCGACGGCCATAATGACCGCGTCGGTCTTGATGGCGCGTTTTTCGGTCTGGATCTTTGCGACCTTGCCCTCGTCATCCTTGAGGATCGCGACCAGCTTGGTGGAGGTCATGATGTTGATGCCCTGGTCGGCAAAATTATTTTCGATATAGGCGGCGATCTCGTCATCATACATCGGCAGGACATGGGGCGTCATTTCCAGGACGTTGACGCGTACCCCCTGCGCCGCGAGGTTTTCCGCTACCTCCAGGCCGATAAAGCCGCCGCCGATTACGGCAGCGCGTTTGATCCTGCCCGCTTCAATGTCCGAACGAAGGCTGATCGCGTCGTCAGGCGTCCGCATAAAGGAGACACCGATTGCGTCAAGCCCGTCGATCGGAGGACGGACGGGGGAAGCGCCGGTGGCAATGACCAGCCGGTCATAGGTATAGGTTTCGTCCTCGCCGGTAAAGAGGTTCTTGGCGGAGACAGTCTTGGCCGCAAAATCGACACCGGTCGCTTCGATGCCGGTTTTGACGGCGGCGCCGGTCAGGGAGGTAAACTTTTCGGGCGTGTTGACGATCAGTTCCTCTTTTTCGTGGATCACGTCGCCCACGTAGTAGGGCAGGCCACATCCCGCATAGGAGATATCGCGGTCCTTGGTGATAATCGTGACCTCAATGCTGCGGTCTTCCCGTTTGAGCTTGGCCGCAACCTTGGTGCCGGCCGCAACGCCGCCGATGACTAAAACTTTCATTGTCGATCTTCCTTTCTCTGCTTATGAATGGACTATTTCCGTGCACATCCGTTTTGCTGCCGGATCTGCTGGCCCTGTATCAGCGGATAGCGGACAAGACAGGCTCCGTTCAGGTTTTCATCGTGCATATTGACTGCTGTGCACATAAAGAAAACCCTCCGTTTTTTAATCGCCTGCTGCCCCTCCATTTTCTTCTTTATTATAGCACTTGTTTTTTTGAAAGAAAAATAGTATTATGAAATGAGAGCCATAGGCAAAACTTATGATATGCAAGTTTCTATAAAGTATTCTGAGTAGTTTTATATAAAATGACGATAAAAGGGCGAATATCCATTCCACAACCATTCATGATATTATAAAAATCTGAACAATTTTTTTCAGCGAGGAGTGAAACCAATATGACCATCCGGCATTTAAAATTATTTATTGAGGTCGCGGAAACCGGAAAGATGAGTAAGGCCGCCGCCAAATTTTATATTTCGCAGCCGACCGTTTCCCAGTCGATCGCGGATTTAGAGAGCCACTACGGGGTGCGGCTGTTTGAGCGGTTAAACCAGCGGCTGTACATCACCGACGCGGGGAAACAGCTTCTGGAGATGGCAAAGCAGGTGGTGGCTTCTTTTGACCAGCTGGAGAGAACGATGATCGAGTCGGCCAAGACGCCGACCCTCTGGGTTGGCGCGACGGTTACCGTTGGGACGAGCCTTGCCGGGCGGATCGCGGCCAGTTTCCAGCGGGAATATGCCGATGCCCAGCTGCGGGTGTTTGTCGACAATACGGCGACGATTGAAGAGAAGCTGCTCTGCGGAGAGCTGGACGCGGCGCTGGTAGAAGGGGAGATCAAAAGCCGGGACCTGCTGGTGACGCCGGCGGTGGACGATTACCTCTGCCTGGCCTGCAGCTGCCAGCACCCCTTTGCGAATCGAAAGGAAATCAGCATCGGGGAACTGGCAAACGAGCGGTTTATCCTCCGGGAGGAAGGCTCCGGCACAAGGGAGCGGTTCGTCCGGTTTATGCAGGCGGAGGGGGTCCCGTTAAACATTGCATGGGTTTCTTCCAACTCTGAGGCGATCAAAAACGCGGTCATGCAAAACCTTGGCCTCAGCGTCATTTCCCTGCGGCTGATCGAGCGGGAGGTCAAGGAAGGGAAAATCTGCGTCGTCCGGTTCCAAAGCTGCGGGAGCTGCGAGAACTGTATATTCCATCGGAAGTTTTCCCTGGTCGTGCATAAAAACAAGTTTATCACCCCGGCGCTGACGGCCCTGCTCAGGACGATCACCTCTTTCCAAAGCGATGATATCAGCTATCTGCTGCCGCGGGGCGGTGAGGGGAAAGCGGGGTGCTTTACTGCTGTGGGCCCATCATCGTGCCGATAAAGACTGGGATGTTGTAACGGGTATCTATGATCATATAGAGGAACGGCCGGTCGAGGATGATCTCTTTTTTCGTGAGAGCAGATGTGTCATCTGCGATGCTGCTGGCTACTCCGACCATGGTAGCTGCTGCGGCCTTAGTCCCTTTTTCTTCAAGCTCTATATACGTTTTCTGTTTGACAAGATAGATGTAAAGCGGCCCTCCGGCACAGTCCCCCATACGGGAAAAATCAGCGGATTCCGGTGAAAAAGCGTCGGTTATTCCCATCTGGGTTAGGGCGGGAATAAGGTTTACATTGTACTGCGCGGTAAATTTTGGGATCGCCGCATGGACGGAAGCCCGTAATGGGGTATTTAGGATATCGGTGAGCTTTTCCCCGTCCAGAGAGGCAATAAACTCCTCCATCTTTAGTCCCTCTTCCGGCAGAAGCGCGGCAAAAGCATAGCGGCCCCCTTCATAATCCCGGAGAAAACCTTCGGCATTTTCACAGGAAAGATAGTCCGTTTCGTCCGAATACATCAGCTGGACATTCTGTTTCGTCCCATTTTCCAAGGTAAAGCTCCGGCTTTTGATATCCCGTGCTTTGTATTCTTTTTTCCATTTTGCGTCAAAAGAAAGGGCGTTGATCAGATACATCATGGCATCGTCTGAAATATCGTCCAAAATGTTCTCAATCATTCCGTCGGTTTCATTGTAGACCCAATGATTGATGTCATCCAGGGTTTTTTGATCAAAAGGGGCCTTGTAAAGGGCTGTATCATAAAATGCCTTTGACTCTTTGAGAAAATCCTCCTTTACACGCAGGCCCTCTGTGTCCCGGTACCAGATCGAGTTCGCCATGTGGAGCTGGTCGCCTGCTGAGCTGGAAACAGCGGGCAGATAGCCGTTTAACAGCTGCTCCTCCCCGAGGACCTCCTCCATCTGCCGGAGGGTATTTCCATCCGCGCCGTTTAACGTCATCGTGAGCGCGTATAATGCAGAAAACGGGGAGAGCAGGATGTTTTGGGATAAATTTTGCTGCAGCAGGCGAATGGAAAAGTCATTGACCGTAAGCTCGCCGGACTGCCAGATAGCTTCCTCCACCGTGTCAGGGTTTATCTTTTTTGTACCGGAGGATAACGGCTCCGCGGAAATTTTTACCGGTCTAAAATCTGCCGCCGTATCTGCCGGATTGGCTGTATTTTGACATCCGGAAAGGGCGAACAGCTGCACAGCGGCAAGGGTACCGGCCAGTATGCGGGATAAGCTTTTCCGTTTCATCTTGCGTCCCTCCTGGGTTTATGATAAAATGGTGCTGTCATAATATTATTGTAGCATATGGGTGGATCATATGTAAATGAATATTTTCTAAAATATCGGCTGCTTTATGGCAGGGACAGATCGGGAGGATATCATGCTGACAATCAAAAAAGCGGCGGAAAAGGATTTGGATACAGTCACACAGCTATTTCTAAAGCTTTGGCCCAGCCATGAGACGGGTCAGTTAAAAGAGGAGCTTGCCCAGCTGATGAGGGCAAAGGAGAGCGCCGTCTTTTTGGGACTTGCGGATGGCAAACCGGCCGCCGCCGCCCAGTGCGGCCTGCGGCACGACTATGTGGAAGGGACGGATTCCAGCCCTGTCGGATACCTGGAGGGCATTTATGTGGAGCCGGATTACCGGCGGAAGGGGATCGCGCGGCAGCTCTGCGCGGCCTGCGAAGGCTGGGCGGCGGAAATGGGCTGCACCGAATTTGCCAGTGACTGCGAAATCGATAACCTGGACAGTTTCCGGTTTCATATGGGTATCGGGTTTATCGAAGCCGGGCGGATTATCTGTTTTACCAAGACGCTGCGGGAGGACTAAAATGCGGGACACGATATCGATGCTCACCTTTTTGCTGCTGTGTATTTTTTACCTCGCATATCTGGCTAAAATGCTTGCCCAAAAGCGGCAGGGGATTACGACGCGCGTGATGATCAGAGGAAAGAAAAGCAGGAAGGCACAAAAAATCGGGATCCTGCTGGCGGTTTCGACCTATCTGGCCTGCGCGGCGCAGTTTTGCTCCTGCTTTTTCCGGGAGAGGATGGGGATACTGCCGATGCCTATAGCTTTGCGCGTCATCGGGGTGATGCTGGTAGGAGCGGGCGATATCCTCTTTATCGCCGCCTTTACGACGCTGAAAAACTCCTGGCGCGCCGGGATCGATGAGAACCAGAAAACCGAGCTGGTGACAGACGGTATCTACCGCTTCAGCCGCAACCCGGCCTTTGCGGGGTTCGACCTGATCTATATCGGCTGTGTATTGGCGGTCGGAAACGTCTGGATGGCTGTTTGGGGCGCCCTTTCGATTGTGATGATGCATTTTCAGATTTTAGAGGAGGAAAAGCACCTGCAAAAGATGTTTGGCCAGCCGTATGCGGAGTATAAAGAGAAGGTCAGAAGATATCTGTAAATAGGATGGTAAAACGGCCGCTGTTTCCTGTTAAAGGTACAGCGGCCGTTTTTTATGATCGATTATACGCCCGAGTAAGCGGAGAAGCCGCCGTCGATCGGGATGACAACGCCGGTAATAAAGCTGGCGGCGTCATTATTCAGCAGGAACAGCATCGTGCCGGTCAGCTCCTCCGCCTCGCCGAACCGGCCCATCGGGGTCGCCGCGAGGATTTTCCCTGCGCGGGCCGAGGGGGAGCCGTCCGGGTTGAACAGGAGGTCGCGGTTCTGGTTGGTGACAAAGAAGCCGGGGGCAAGGGCGTTGACCCGGATGCCGGCGGGGGCGAAATGCACCGCCAGCCACTGGGTGAAGTTGCTGATCGCGGCTTTGGCGCCGGAGTAGGCGGGGATCTTGGTGAGGGGGGTATAGGCGTTCATCGACGAGATATTGAGGATATTGCAGCCCTCCCGGGTGACCATATCTTTTGCGAAAACCTGGGTCGGGAGGAGGGTGCCGATGAAGTTGAGCTTAAATACCCACTCGACGCCGGGCTGCTCCAGATCAAAAAAGGTTTTGACCTCGCGGTCGAGATCGCCCGGGTTAAACTGCTCCAGATCGGTGTTGGCCCGGGCGTTGTTGCCGCCCGCGCCGTTTAACAGTATGTCACAGGGACCATATTTTTCCAGCACGGCCGCGTGCACCGCCTCGAGTGACGCGCGGTCAAGTACGTCACAGCGGTACCCTTCCGCCTCGTACCCTTCGGCACGGATTTCCGCCGCCGCTTTTTTCACGCTCTCCTCATTGATATCCAGCAGGGCGACCTTCGCGCCGGCCGCCGCCAGGGATTTTGAAAACATCGAGCACAGTACGCCGCCCGCGCCGGTTACGACGGCGACTTTGCCGGAAAGATCGGTATTGATCGGATTTTTCATAAGAATCAGTTCCTTTCGGTGATAGATACAGACATTTATCCGCGTTTGACCTGTTTTTCGACCGCTTCAAACAGGCCGTTGAGGTAGGCCGCCCCGAGGGCGCGGTCATAAAGCCCGTACCCGGCCCTGCCGGTTTCGCCCCAGATCATCCGCCCGTGGTCGGGGCGGACATACCCGTCAAACCCGTTTTCAACCAGTGCGCGGACAATCGCCTCCATGTCGAGGCTCCCGCCGCAGGAAAGATGCCCTCTTTCTTCAAACCCGGTATCCGTAAGGGCGACGTTGCGCAGATGGGCAAAGTGAATGCGGCCCTGCGCGGCATATTTGGCGGCAAGGGCGGGGATATCGTTTTTCGCGCTGCACCCCAGCGAACCGGTGCAGAGGGTCAGGCCGTTGTGGGGATCGTCGACGATCGAGAGCATACGGTCGAGGTTCTCTTCACAGGTGATGATCCTGGGCAGGCCGAAGATGCTCCAGCAGGGGTCGTCCGGATGGATGGCCATGTTGACGCCGCACTGGGCCGCCACCGGGATCACCTTTTTCAGGAAATAGGAAAGGTTGTCCCACAGATCCTCCTCGGTCAGCTGCTGGTACTCGGCGACGACGTTTTTCAGCTCGTCCCGCGTATAGCTGGCGTCCCATCCGGGCAGCGTCAGATCGGAATCAGAGAGGAGAGGGTTGACCTTTTCCACCTGCCGCTCGTCGTAGCTGAGCGTCGTCGAACCGTCGCACAGCTTATGGGCGAGGTCGGTGCGGGTCCAGTCAAAGACCGGCATAAAGTTATAGCAGACGCATTTTATCCCCGCTTCGGCGACCCGGCGGATATTTTCGCAGTAGTTTTCGATGAGGGCGTCGCGGGTAGCTTTGCCCAGCTTGATATCCTCGTGGACAGGGATGCTCTCGATGACCTCGAAGGCCAGCCCCGCCTCCTCGGTCTGACGTTTTAACGCTGCAATGCTCTCCCGGCTCCAGACCTCGCCGACCGGCACATCGTAGACGGCGGTGACAATCGCCTGCATATTCGGGATCTGGCGGATATTTTGGAGGGAGACCGGGTCATCCGGCCCGTACCAACGGAATGACATTTTCATATGAATCGGCCACCTTTCGGTATTTCTATTGAATTCTCTTTTACTATACCACATTCAGAATGATTTGCATAGAACAATTTTACGACCCGATAGGATTTTCTTGCAGATAAACGAAAATCGCGGTATAATAAACCAAAGAGAGGTGCGCAGAATGCAGCAGAGTGTGATGCGGACGCTGGCGATCATCGCGGGCAGTTATAATATTGGGTTTCATCTGTACCGGCCGGATTACAGCCTTTCCTGGGGGCAGGATGGGGAAGAGGGCAGCTTCGACGGAGGGATACGGGCTTGGTGCCTGGACGGATATGACGAGCGCGGCTATTTGGAATCGTTGTGCAAAAGGCTGCGGGCAGGAGAACTTATGAAGCTAAACGACAGCTTCGGCTGCCGGTATCTGCTCTTGCGGGTGTCTGATGAAGAGTATCCGCAGGCCGCGTTTATGACCGTAGGGCCGTATCTGGAGAGACCGAATTCTGAAGAACGGACGAGGGAGCTGGCCGATAACCTTGGCTGGCAGAGCGAACGCGCCCATTCTTTATACGAGTACCGCAATACGGTGCCGGCCGTACGGGATGAAGAGGCCTTTATCCTGCTGTTCCGCAGGCTGGCAGCCCCGGTCGCTAGGTGCACGGATAAGCAGGAATACCGGCTGCTTTCCTTGGTGCAGCTTTCGGAGGAGAATCTTCGGCAGCAGAGTATGCCGACCAGGGATCAGCAGTATGAGCAGTCGATGGCCGCTTCGATGATCCGGCAGCGGTATCAGGCGGAAAACACCCTGCTGGACGCGATTCTGACCGGGGATCCGGAGCGGGTGGGCCATGTGCTCCAGCAGATGACCCGGTATCAGCTGCCCGGAAGGTTTGATTCCCTGCGGGGCAGCCAGAATCAGGCGATTATCCTCAATACCCTCTGCCGCAAGGACTTAGAACGGGCCGGCGTCCATCCGGCCTACATAGACGAGATTTCCCGGCAGTTTTCCGACGGGATCGAGGCCTGCGTGACAATGCAGGAAACGGCGCTGCTGCAGCGGAAAATGGTGCAGGCGTACTGCGATCTGGTCCGGACCCATTCCGTGAAGGGCTATTCGCCGCTGATCCAGCAGGTCATGAACGATATCTTCCTGCATATGGACGGGGAGTTTTCCCTTCACAGCCTGGCCGAGCGGGCCGGTGTCAGCGACAGCTACCTTTCCGCCCGCTTTAAAGAGGAGACGGGGGACACCCTGTCTAAATGGATCCGGGAAAAGCGGATCGATCGGGCGAAGGGGCTGCTTTTGCGGGATTCACTGACGATTGCGCAGGTGGCGGAGCAGGTCGGGATTTTGGACGTCAGCTATTTTATCCGGCTGTTCCGGAAGGAAATCGGCATGACGCCGGGAGAATTCCGCGCAAAGGCCCAGTCCGGCGGGGAATATGAGGGGAAAAATAGGAAGGAACAAAAAAATCCTGAAAAGGGATAAAAAAGTTCTACTCGATTTTGCCTTTTTGTGTTAGAATAAAATTAGCCAAAATAATCAGATTGAAAGGTGATTTTTATGTTATATCCTATTATGACGGCTTCCCGTATGCTGGTGGACCTCGGCGGTATCTGGGCGTTTAAAACCGAGGAGACGGAAGGCCAGGGGGAAACGGAGCGCTGGTTTGACGCGCCGCTCCATGACCCGATGACGATGCCGGTGCCTGCGTCCTATAACGATATCAAGGTCTGCGAAAAGCTGCGGGATTACCGCGGGACGGTTTATTATCAGCGCCCGGTGCAGATCGCGGCTCCGCTTTTGTCCGAGCGGCTGGTCCTTCGGTGCGGCGCGGTTACCCATCATGCAAAGGTATACCTAAACGGTGTGCTGATTGCTTTTCATAAGGGCGGGTTCCTTCCCTTTGAGGCTGATATCACCGAGGCTGCCCATGTGGGCGAGAACCTTTTGACCATCGCGGTCAGCAACCTGATCGACCACTCTACCCTCCCGGTCGGGGAGCAGAAGGTCACGCCCACCGGAAGAAAGGTCAACGCGACCAACTTTGACTTCTTCAACTACGCGGGCATCAACCGCCCGGTCAAGCTGTACACCACCCCGAAGGCCTATATCCGGGATTTGACCGTAACGGCCGAGGTCAATTTTGAACAGATGAGCGCCGATCTCCATTATGAGATTGAGACGGTCGGCGAAGGGGCCTGCAAGGTAGAGGTCTGCGATGAGGAAGGAAAGTGCGTTGCCTGCACAGAGGGCGCAAAGGGTGTCCTGCATATCGAAAAGGTGAACCTCTGGCAGCCGATGAACGCGTACCTGTATAACATCAAGGCCACCTTCGGCAGCGATGAATACACCCTTCCCTACGGTGTCCGCACGGTCCGGGTGGAAGGCGTAAAGTTCCTGATCAACGAGCGCCCCTTCTATTTCAAGGGCTACGGCAAGCACGAGGACACTTATCCCAACGGCCGCGGCATCAACGAGGCGATGAACGTCAAGGATCTCGCCCTCCTCAAATGGCAGGGCGCGAACTCCTTCCGCACCAGCCACTACCCCTATTCCGAAGAGATGATGCGGCTTTGCGACCGGGAAGGCATCGTGGTAATCGACGAGACTCCGGCAGTCGGCTTAAACCTGCAGATGGGCGGCGGCTTCTTCGGAGGCATCAAAAACCCGACCTTCGATCCGGAAAAAGGGATGCATACGGCGGAGCACCATCGGGACGTCATCCGCGACCTGATCAGCAGAGACAAAAATATGGCCTGCGTCGTAATGTGGAGCATCGCCAACGAGCCGGATTCGACCGGTGAGGGCGCGTACGGGTATTTTAAGCCGCTGTTTGCGCTGGCAAAAGAACTTGACCCGCAGAAACGTCCCTGCACGCTGGTCGACTGCCTGGGCGGGGTCTTTGAAAAGGAAAGATGGGTTGAATACGCGGATGTCATCTGTTTGAACCGCTATTACGGCTGGTATGAACAGGGCGGCGACCTTGAATCGGCGGAAAGGGGCCTGCGCGGCGAGCTGGATAAGTGGGTGTCGATTGGAAAACCGATTGTCTTCACCGAGTTCGGTGCGGATACAGTCGCCGGTTTCCACGACGCGACGCCGGTTATGTTCACCGAGGAGTATCAGTGCGATTACTATGAGATGAACACCCGGGTCTTCGATGCGTACCCCGAGATTGCGGGCGAGCAGGTCTGGAACTTTGCGGACTTTGCGACCTCCCAGGGCGTCGTCCGGGTACAAGGCAACAAGAAGGGCCTCTTTACCCGCGACCGCAAGCCGAAACTTGCCGCGCATTTTATGCGCCATCGCTGGCTGCAGATCCCGGATTTCGATTATAAGAAGTGATCTTAAAAAAAGAACAGCCTTGCTCCGGATTTAAACTGTCCCAGGCAGAGAAAAGATCATTTCGTTGGTGAATTCCATCCCGCTGCCCAGCGGGATGGAATTTTTCACGCCGGTGCACCTAGTAGCACATTGGCTGCACTTTCCAAAATTTGGCAAAAGAAAAAATCCCGTGAAGCCCGATAAACACGGTCCTCGCGGGATTTTCACTTTGGCGGAGAAGGAGGGATTCGAACCCTCGATGAGCTATTAACCCATACACGAGTTCCAGTCGTGCGCCATAAACCAAGCTAGGCGACTTCTCCAGGCTATCCTTGAAACAGCTTATCGCTGCAACGTTATTTATTATACCAGCAAAATCCGGCTTTGTCAACCCTAATTTGCAAAATGTTTTGATTTTCCGATGCTCTTGGACGTCCCGGTTCGCCGCTGGAAAAGAGAAAGCGGTCAGAAAAAGCCGGGAAAACCGGACAAAAATGATGATTTGCAGGAGGCTTGCAGGATTTTGCTTTTCGTTTTTATGGAGGCCAACAAATTTTGAACGGGAAATTGTCCGTATTCCAGCTAGATTGGATGGAAAGGATATATGCGTTTTGAAACTTTATAATTTTTAAATTGCAAAATATGTGGTATAATCCTGCATTTCTGCGAATTTGTCCAGTATTGTTGCAATAATTTACATGGCCAAATTTCATAATGTGTATTTCTCGGAAAAACCCGTTGCAAAGCTTTTCCCAGTGTGATAAGATAGAAAGGAAGAATCAGGGGAAGAAACGCAGAAGCTGTCGTTTCCGCTGCCTGAATTTGAAAGGGGTACTGTAAAATGAAGTATGATTTTACCACGATTATGGACCGCGCCGGTAAGGATTCCATTGCGGTCGACAACATTCCGATTCCCGGAGCCGAGATTCAAGAGGGCTATACCAAGATCCCGATGTGGGTAGCCGATATGAATTTCGCAACGGTTCCCACGATTCAGGATGCGATTATTGAGCGTGTGAAACATCCTGCTTTCGGCTATTTCATGCCTACAAGCGCTTATTACGATTCCATTATCAATTGGCAGAAAGAGCGCCACGGGGTGGAAGGCCTGACTGCCGATGAAATCGGATACGAAAACGGCGTTTTGGGCTGTGTAGCTTCTGCCGTTATGGCGTTTACGGCCCCCAGCGAAGTTGTACTGCTTCATTCTCCCACCTACATCGGCTTTACGGGCACGTTGAATAACTCCGGCCGCCGGATCGTCCATTCGGATTTGGTATTGGATGAAAACGGCGTATGGCGGATGGATTACGAGGATATGGACCGCAAGATCAAGGAAAACCATATCCACCTTGCGATTTTCTGCAACCCGCACAACCCCACGGGCCGTGTATGGGAAAAAGAAGAGATCGAAAAGGCCATGGCGGTTTATAAGGCAAACGACTGCATCGTTATTTCCGACGAGATCTGGAGCGATCTGATCCTGAACGGGAACCACCATGTCCCGACCCAGTCGGTCAGCGAAGACGCAAAGATGCGCACCATTGCCATTTACGCCCCCTCCAAGACCTTTAATCTGGCCGGTCTGATCGGTTCCTACCATATTATTTACAATTCCTACCTCCGTGACCGTGTCAACGCCCAGTCCCGCAGCACCCATTACAATTCGATGAACGTCCTGAGTATGCACGCCCTGATCGGCGCGTATAAGCCGGAGGGCGCGCAATGGGTCGATGAGCTTTGCGCAGTCCTTTCCGACAATGTCAACTATGCCTATGACTATATTACAGCTCATTTTAAGGGCGTGAGTCTCGCTAAGCCCGAAGGCACCTATATGCTTTACCTGGATTGCGAAGCATGGTGCAAGGAGCATGGTATGGGAATGGACGATCTGCTGAAAGCCGGCGTCGCGGTCGGCGTCGTTTGGCAGGACGGACGGCCCTTCCACCGTTCTTACGCGATTCGGATGAACCTTGCGGTCCCGCACAGCCAGGTGATCGAGGCCATGGACCGGCTGGACAAACACGTTTTTAACGCATAAGCGTACAGATTAAAATCCCGCAGCCGAAAAATAAGCTGCGGGATTTTTGGCTGTACAGCGTACAGCCGCCGGTTGTACGCCGCCGCAGCTGTACGCTGGATGATATCGGATTTATGTGTGAAAGCAGGGCCGCAGGGGCCTTTATCCCCATCCTTTCCGCATAGGGACCGGGAAGGGGGACTTATTCGGTTTCCGCTTCCTCTTTCGTTTCCTCTTCCGCTTCCGGGATTTCGATCGGCTCCTCTTCGACGGAGGTGGAGATTTCTTCCTCCGCTGCCTCCTCGGCAGCCTCTTCCTGGGAATCGCCGGAATAGCAGCACTCCTCGCAGCTTTCACAGCCGCCTTCCTCATCCGCAATTTCAAAGTAATCGTCGT
>CAYWRQ010000066.1:0-13941 GCA_964460915.1 uncultured Oscillospiraceae bacterium | reverse complement strand
CCGGTCGGGATTCCCTTTTGTTATCAAACAGGCATTTGTGCGGTGTTGCCTTAAAGGAAATGGGCGTCAATGCTCTTCGATGCAGCCATAACCCGCCGGACCCGGCGCTGCTTGATTTGGCGGACCGGATGGGCTTTGTGGTAATGGACGAGGCCTTTGACGAATGGGAAAACATGAAGGGGAAGGAGTTCGGCTCCAATACGCATGAGAGCCGGGGATATTCCGAATGGTTTACAGCCTGCTGGCAGCAGGATATGACGGCCATGGTGCTCCGTGACCGGAACCATCCTTCCATTATAATGTGGTCTGTAGGCAATGAGGTCCGGGAACAGGTGATTCCGGAGGGCTGGAACATTGCGAAGGAATTGGTCGGGCTTTGCCACAGCCTGGACCCCTCCCGCCCGACTACCCAGGCCTGCGACCAGGTCAAGGCCGAACCGCAGATGGCCTATACGGAATTTTTGGAGCAGCTGGACATCGTGGGCGTAAACTATACCGACCGCTGGCGTGAACGGACAGAGACTTTCTATGACGAGGAAAAAAGGGAGCATCCCGACTGGCTGCTGATGGGCTCGGAGGACGGGTCGGTAGGCGGCATTCGCGGCGATTACCGGCTCAATCCCGAGGAAGGACGCGGAAGACGGGGCGCCTATAACGGCAGGATGCTGAAAGCGGAAAAGCTGTGGAAGTTTATCCGCAGCCATTCCTATGTACTGGGCAGCTTTATGTGGACCGGCATTGATTATCTGGGCGAATGCTTCTGGCCGAGCAAAGGCTCGTCGTTCGGCGTAATCGATACCTGCGGCTATGAAAAGGACGGGTTCTATTTTTACCAGTCTCAGTGGGTAAAGGACCGCCCCGTATTGTATGTCTGCCCGCATTTGAACTTGGGGCTGGAGCAGGGGAAAATCTATCCGGTCGTGGTATACACCAACTGCTATTCGGCCGAACTGCTGATAGACGGCAAGAGTTATGGGACAAAGTGCTATGAATTCCCGGCCCAGGGGATGACGCAGTTTTACTCCCATTTTGACCGGCCGATTGCGCCGATTACGACAAACGATCTGCACCTGAGCTGGGACGTACCCTATGAGGGACAGGAGCTTACGGTCATCGGGCGCGATCAGAGCGGGAAAGAGATTGCCCGTCAGACCTTGCGCCGGGCGGGTGCACCGGCTTCCCTGGCGGTTATGGCAGACCGGCAGTCGTTGTCCGCGGACGGGCTGGATGTGGTTCAGCTGGAGATTTCCCTGCGGGACGCGGAAGGACAGCTGGTACCCGACCATGACCTGGCGATTTCGGTAAAGGCTGCGGGCGGTAAGCTGCTGGGGATGGATAACGGCAATCCTGCCTGCAAGGATCTGTACCGCAGCGGCGTCCGGGAGAGTTTTCACGGAATGGCATATGCCATTGTCCAGGCGCCGCGTGAGGCCGGAAATGTCTGCATAGAAATCTCTGCACCGGGGCTGGAGCCGGTGTGCCTCTCGATTCAGGCAGAATAAGCCTTTTGTTTGTTCGGAAAAGAGGGTGATTATGAAAGGAAAAAGTATTTTATCGTCTTTTTCAACCAAAGGGCTGAAACCGGATGAGCTGGGGCTGCGTCATCTTGCCCCGGCGATGCTGCTGGAAATGGTCCTGCGCACCACCGTCAGTATGGTGAACGTTGCCTTCCTCAGCCGGATATCCGACAACATGGTCAGTGCGGTCAGCATCTCAACCCAGTATATTAGTATCCTGCAGATGATTGCGACCGCAGTGGCCACAGGCAGTATCGTATGCATCAATCAGGCGATCGGGATGCGCAATCAGGAACGGGTGGAACGCCTGGCCAATGTGGCGATTGCGGCCAACACGCTGATGGGCCTGGTTTTTGGGATGCTGTTCCTTTGCTTTTCCAGGCCGTTTTTATCGATCATGAAGGTCGGTGAGGATTGCCTGTATATGGCGTCTGTCTATATGCGGATTGTCGGCGGATCGATGGTGATCCAGTGTTTGCAGCTGGTGGTGTCCAGCGTCTGCCGCTCGATGGGAAGGACAAAGGTCCCGCTGTGCGTAAATTTGTGCATCAACGGGGTGAATCTGATTGGGTGCGCATTAGTCGTCTTCCAGCCAATCCCGCTGGGGGTAGAGCCTGTAACCGGGGTGGCTGCGGCAAATGTAATCAGCCAGGTAGTCGGGCTTGGTCTGGCGCTGCAGTTTATGTACCGCCGGGCCAAGATACGGATCAGACCTTCCCTGCTCCGTCCGTTCCCGTGGAAAGATCTGAAGCTGTCTTTGGAGATCGGGATCCCGGGTGGGATCAATAATATCGCGTACGGCTCCGGGCAGCTGGTCACAACGGCGATCATCGCATTGACCGGGGAGCCGATGGTGGCGGCAAAGGTCTATATCACCAACGTCGTCCATTATATCTGCTTGATCGGACAGGCCTGTGGGCAGGCCAATACGATCCTGATCGGCTACCGCATCGGCGCCGGCAGATACGATGAAGCGATGGCCCTCCGCAAACGGGTCACGCGGATTGCGCTGATCAGCAATATTACCTGTTCCCTTCTGGTCATTTTGGCCCGCAAGGCGCTGATCGGCATCTTTACTACGGACAGCTTTATTTTGGAAATTGCGTCGACGGTAATCGTCATCGACCTGTTTGTCGAAACCGGCAGGGCACTGAACAATACCCTTTCGGGCGCGCTACAGGCTACGGGGGATGTGGTCTATCAGCTGGTGGTCAACCAGGCCAGCAACTGGATTGTCTCGGTAGGGCTGTCTTATATCTTTGGAATTGTACTGGGATTTGGACTAAACGGCGTTTGGGTTGCCTTTGCCCTAGACGAGGCGACAAGAGGCTTAATCCTTCTGCGCCGCTGGAACGGGAAAAAGTGGATGGAGAAGGCGGAAAAGCGCCGGACACAGGTGGCTGGACAGGTACAGCAGCCGCGTAAGGCGATTGGAGAGAGATAAATGTAAATGGCAGGAAAACCTGCCGGAAAGGATTTAGGTGTGTTATGGAAAAGTATCATATTGTTAGACTTCCGGATGATGAACCGTACCGTTATTGGAAACTGTATCCGGATACCATTGTGATCCAGTATGGAGAAGGACTGTATACCTTCCTTTTGTTGGGCGAGACAAAGGCTCTGCTGATTGACACTGCTTTTGGGCGCGGGGAGTTTCCGAACCTAATTGCAGAACTGAAAGGGGATCGGGAGCTTTGCGTGGTCAACACCCATGGACATTACGACCATACGGGCGGAAACCCGTGGTTCCCGCAGGTCCATATGCATGAAAATGCAAAGGCGATTGCGAAAAACCCCTTCCGTGTACCGGATGAAGCGTGGTTTTCAAACCTCCCGTACCCGGACTATGAGATGATCGCCGTAGGGGACGGATACGTTTTTGACCTGGGCGGACGGCAGGTAGAGGTAGTTTATACGCCTGCCCACAGCGACAGCTCGCTCAGCTTTATCGACCACAAGCGCAGGCTGCTTTTCGCTGGGGACGAGTTTGATTCCGGCCAGGCAAACCTGAGAAATCTGGACAGTGTAGCGGCCTTTTTGAAAAACATGAAACGGCTGCGCGCTCTGGGAGATGCGTATGACCTCATTCTTCCCAGCCACAACGGCTGCCCAATCTGCAAGGAATATATCGATGATTTTATTACGGCGGCCCAGCACGTTGTAGACGGGCATCCTGATCTGGTGACATCTTTAGAGGATCTGCCTGAATACAAACACGTTTTGCCGAGAAGAAATACCCGGGTTCAGGTGGGCTTGTCCTGCATCAACTATCAAAACGAATAACCGTCTTGGCTGATGGAGCTGAAAAACCTGGGGCAAAGGATTTTTCTTTGCCCCAGGTTTTGTTTTGATGGAATTTGATTCAATTTATGGTTTAAGCCGCTTCTTAGTCTGTGTTCTCGGCTGCGTCCTCTTCCAAATAGGTATACATCGTTGTCAATTTTCCTTTTGCGCCGACGGTATAACATTCGAATTGGTTATCAGAATTGATACCGAGGAAGCTGCCGCAATCGTGGAGGGTATGCATATTGATGAGGAAAAAGCCCTGTGTACCTGCCTGACGTTCTTCCAGGAAGGAGAAGATATAAACATGATCGTTTATTTTTACAAAGTCAGCGGGGTTGGAAGCCATCCAGCAACGATCGCCAAAGCGCATTACGTAAGAATAATAATATTCAGAAGAATAAATATGCTTCAGAGCAGGCATCCCTTCATGATATGTCCAGTAAATCGCTTTGCCGACTAGGTCAGAGGTAAAGTGATGTTTTTCTTCCGGATAACTTTCATATCCGGCAACCGTTCCAAAATAAAAGGTGCGTGCTACTTCTCTTGCTTCAACCCCATTTCCGAAGTGCGCTTGACAAAGTGTGACAAGCCCGGTATTGGTATCCAATACGATCGTCCTAGCCGTACCGGGCCTGGAGCCTTGGATCATATGCTGAATGAAATACAGGCCGCTTTCCAATTCATGTGCCTGATAAAATTCGGTGTGCACATGGATTCCATCAGACCAAGTAAGAGAATGAAGTTCATGAAATGTGTATTCTTGTTCAGGGAAATCCTCGAAGGAGAGGGTAAAAGATTGTCCTATGATAGATTCAGCAAAAGGGAGCATATATTCTCCCCCAGCAAGTCCGCCATTTGCATATTTTTCGGGTGTGCTTGAATCAATTAGATTCTGTACCTCTTCTTCTGTCAGACTTTTCCAACGTCGAATCATTCTTTTCATCATTGATACAGTCCTTCTTTTTTTGTGAAAGAAGTAGTAAATCCTATGAGATTTACTGCCTCTTTCACATAACGGAGAGAAATTACACTCTGAATACGCTCGGACGGTTTTCTACACCATCCTGGTCTGTGTTCCATGTGCCGATTGCAGCAAACATATAGTTTTCCGGGGCACCGGTCCTTCCCAGACCAAAGGAACGGCCAACGTCATGCAGACGGGCAACATTAGCCAAGATCACCATACTATTTCCTGTGTGTCCACTATAAGTCAAACTATCTTCGAGGAAGCTTAGCAGATAAATATTTTCTTTGATCTTGATGTAGTGGCAGCGTTCATCATAGTTAAAGGACTGGCCATCTACATCGCCAATACGGATATAATGGGGATTTGCATAAACGTGTGTTAATGCTAAGGAGCCGTAATTCCAGAAAATGCGTTTGCCGCTCAGGTCAGCTGTGTATCCATGACGCTTTTTCGGCAGGTCGTAACCCGGAGTCTGAATTGCGCCGAAATCGATCTCATTTGTCACGAGGTTCGGGAATTTGCGGCTGGTCCCGGACATGGCCTTTACAATCGTGACAAGCCGCTGCTCGAGGTCTAAAACGATTGTCATACCGGTTCGGGGAGAGGCATCGGACACTTCAAAGTTTACAAGATAGGTGTCATCATCCGCTTTCAGGCAATCATATTTTTCCCATTTAAGCGGCTTACTCCATTCAGACCAGGTGAGGACCTCACCGGTAAGGAATTGTAGGACCAGATCTTCGCCATGATCCATAATCAAATGGAAACTCTGGCCGGCGAGCTCATAAACCATCGGACCTCTGTATTGGGAAATGCCTTCAAATTCAGGGGTAACAGATTCCTTTTCAGGATCCTGAACATGCTTGGATACAGCGGTAAAGCGCCTGCCGACGTATTTCTTGTTTTCGATTTCGTCGACCATAGCAATGGCGTAATCAGCATAGCTGATATAGCTTTCACCATCCTCGTTGTTGATGGCAATATCGTCACCCAGTGTATATTTGCCGGTCCTTGAACCTGCGGGATCAAAGGTGAAGGCAGGACTGAAGTAAGTCCAGTTTGAAAGGCTACTTTCTTTTAGGGCCTTAAAAGCTTTGGCCATATTAAGGGGAACAGCCTTCCATTCGTCGGGAATACTTTCGAGGAAAGTGTGTTCCATAGTTTCATCAGTATACAGGCTTGCCGCACCGCCGACAATCAGAAAACGTACCTCCGGCAGTTCTTCCATGATATTCATCAGGGTCAGCATGACCGTCTGATGCTGGACTTCAAGGCCGGGTGCGGAACCAAATGCATTTACGACCGCGTCGAAATCCTTTAAATCGGCAGGGGTCAGCGCAAATATATCCTTTTCAAGAATTGTGTAATTTTGATTGGAGACTTTTGAAGCGTTGCGGACAATAGCGGTAACCTGATGGCCACGGCGGTAGGCTTCCTCTGCGATAAGGGCACCGGCTTTTCCGGCGGCACCGATAACACCAATTTTCATATTTTGTCATCCTTTCCTGTCAATATTATGGCTTTACATAAAGGTCTTCAGGATCTTCATCATCCAGATGCTCGGTTACTTCTTTACCATATGCGCAAAATAGGTAAGCCTCCTGATGCTTATCCGGTCCCGCGCAGCCGAAGAAACAGCCTGTATCGGTCAAACGGTCTTTATTCAGAACGATAAAGCCTTCCGTTCCGCCGCCTCCGTTATCCTCAATCCAAGAAAAGATATATAGATTGTCGCGGAGCTTAATATAGAATGCGGATTGGCTTCTGTCATTGACCGGGATGTTATATTTTGTCCTGGATTCTTTGGTTTGTCCCCAACGATAATGGTCAGGCGCCATGTAAATATGACAAATTCTAAATTCAGGCGTATAGTTCCACTCGAATTTTTTACCGATGAGATCGGTTGTAAATGCATGGCGTTTTTCCGGGGGTTTTTTACCGTCTTTATGGATGTAACCAAAACGAATATTTGCACGTACAAGTTCCGGGAAATTCGGATATGTACCCTGTTTTGCAAAGTTCGCCGTAACAAGCCCTTCGCTCATGTCAATTACGAGAATCAGACCTTCGCGGGGCATTAAGTCCTTCCGGTCGATCAAAACAAGATAAACGCCGTCTTCCGCTTTTGTACACTGATAAGAATCTATACGGGTGTTTCCCTTTTCGTCCTTAAATTCAGCATACCTCCCATTGATCCATTTAATATATAGCGCACCGCCGTCATCAAATAGGATCGTAGTCGTTTTTCCGGCAAGTTCAAAGCAGAGAGGATTTCTATACTGAGAAATTCCTTCAAAGGGGTTGTTGAACATTCTGCTTTCAACGGTTTCATTTGCGTCTCTGGTCTGTGGCATATTAATTCCTCCTTACATAGTGTGAATAGATCCACTTGTTAATCTTAGTATAACAAATCTTTTGGAGAAATTATTCTCAGAAACGTGCTTTTTTCTTCGAAAACGTGCTGTTCACTTCTTTCGCTTCCGAAGGAGCCATGACTGGATACGATGGATTACTTTTTTGAAGCCGGTTTGATCCTTTTGTTTTGGATGATACACCGGTACGATTTGTGCAGCCGGTTCGCTCGATATGTTTTCTTGTGCTTGCTGCAGCTTTTCCGGTGCTTGGGTTACAGAATCGGAATGAGTTTCCTTTGAAGAAGGCAACGGTTCAGTAGCATTTTTCTCGGGGATCGTCTCGGGGCATTCTCTATAATAGCCGGGAGTGCTGAATATTTCGTTGTTCCAAAAGCCGTGGGCCAACCGATCCTGGTTATAATACATTTCCGGAATAGAGAGAAAATAATAACCGTTTTTAAGCCAAAAGGACAGAAATAGGGTGTGCGTATCGGTATCCTCCAGCCTCATAATCGAATGAGCAGGAATAAGGGCTGCAGAACCGTTTGGGCTGCACTCGGTTAGCGAATCTTTCGTGAGGTTGAAATGGGCTTGCATTGCTGGACCGGCCAAATTAATTTCAATCTTTTCGGCCATGGATTCTTTTGTAAACTTGGAGGAATAGCATTTCAGAATAAGGATTTTCTGTTTATCTCGATAAAAGACGGTAGCATCCGCTCGTTTTCCGTTTGGATGAAAAACCACTGCTCCGATTTGCGGATGATTCTCCAGTAAAATGAGAAAGGCCGCAGCGCCTGTTTTAAGGGTGCGTGCAGGTGCATCCAACACTAAATCTGTTTGTGTATTCCAGATGATCCGGTCGTTCTCAAAATAAAAGGTATGGATACTTCCGTCCTTGGAGACGGATAAATAGCTATGATGATTTAGTTCGCCTGATTTTGGCACAGGCGGGTAAAAAACGGCAGTTTCCATAGACAGCGCTCACTTTCCTGGATCAATTATAATAAAAGTAAGTATAACAGGGAAAAGGCCCAATAGATCTTCAAAAAATGATGTTTTTCATCAAAATTTGGTTATTGAAATTTCCGCCTGGGAATTGTAAAATAGGCAATTGTCCCTTTGCCGAGCTCACTGGAGTAAGTAAGGCCGGAGCTGTTTCCATAAACAGATTTGAGGCGTTGGTTGATGTTGGAAATACCGTAATGATTTTTGGAAAGCTCTTTGTAAGGAATATCTTGAGTATGATTCAGGTTGTAGACCATTTCCGGGCTCATCCCGATGCCATCATCTGTAACGGAAATGATCATATTTCTGCCGACATATTCGGCGCTGAGCTTAATCGTTCCTTTTTTATCCGGTTTTTCCAAAATACCATGTACAATCGCGTTTTCAACGATCGGCTGTAAGGTGATTTTGGGGATTTCGCAGTCGTAAAATTCTGTTGAGATATCGGTGACGAGCGTAATAGCATTCTGATAACGGATATTGATGATGGCAATATACGCTTCCAACAAGGCCAATTCCTGTGAAAACGGATAGCAGTCCTGACCGCTGCTCAAGGAGATCTTGTAGAAAACGGCTAGGTTCGTAATGAGCTCGTTCACAATGTCGGGGTTTTGTTCTTCCGCATAGTAATTGATAATTTCCAGGGTATTGTAAAGAAAATGCGGATTGATCTGGGCTCGCAGCGCGCGAAATTCGGCATTTCTTTGAGAAACGCCGGAAAGGTATTCTCTCTCAATCATCCCTTTCATTTCATGGACCATCATGTTGTAGCTGACGGTTAGATCGAAAATTTCATCATGTACATTTGTAGTCGGAACAGTAGTCAAATTTTGCTTGTCCTGAATACGGCTCATTGCAGTTGCAACAGCGGTTATTCTCCTGGTAATGGTGGAGGAAAACCAGAAGCTGACGAGAAATATAATAATGCTACTTACAATCAAAATGCTCAGATAGGAAGAAGACGTCTCCGAAAAAAGGAAAGCGCTGAGGCTCTTTTGGGAGACGAGTGTGACCAAATATAAATTGCTGTCGGTAAAGTGATCGGAATAGATATAATACGTATCATTAGAGGTTGACTGTGTGTCCCATTTTCCAGCATTTGACACGGAATAATTGGAAAGAAGCTCGGCGGCTTGAAAGTCGCTGCTGGAAAGGATGACGTTTTTATTTGTATCCATAATGAGAAAGGTGCTGTCCTGAACGGTTGCGGCTTTGGAGAGTAGGCCAAGGAGCTTATCTGCTGAAAGATCAATTTTTATGGTGCTGTAGGAAACCTTGTAGTTCTCCATACTGACCGCCTTAACTGCGTAAAAAAGTACTCCTCCGTCGTTCGGAGAGGAAATCCATAAGCTTTTGCTGTTATTTTCCTGTAAATACTGATACCATCGAGTAGGCTGTATCAGAGAGGATCCAATATAGTTTCGTCCATCGATCAGATAGGTAAATGTATCGGGAATATATATTTGCAGGCTGCTGACATAATCTTCCTGTTCAATATACCGTAAGAGGTTATCGACGTCTACTTTTTCTGCATATTGCTCGTCAAAATTATAGTTGTACGGACGGTTTTGGAGCAGCTCTCGAATATGAGGGTTTGAAAGCAGAAGACTGGCACTGCGCTGGACCATCTCCATCTGATTTGAAATCGTGGTATAGGTCATCGTAAAAGAGCTTTCCAGGGAATTGAGATTATCATTTTGCGCGTTCGACTGAAAAATTGTATTGAGTATGATTAAGAAAATTACAAAAGGAATGAGTGCTGACATTAAACAGATCAGCAGAAATTTATGGCTAAGCTTGAGATAGGATAACCTCAGCCGAAGAGAAGATAGAAATTTATTTATCATAGGGGAATGTCCTTTCCCAGTTTGTCCATACACTTTTATTCATCGTATTCCCGACAGTTTGTAGGGGAGACGCCATATTTCTTTTTAAACAGATACGAAAAGTAATTTCCGTTTCGATATCCGACCATATTGGCAATATCACTGACATGAATCTGCGGTCTTTTTGCGAGCTGCATAGCTTTCTCCATTCGGTATTCATAAATATAGTTGTGGATCGTTAGGCCGGTAATATCCTTAAAAAGATGACTGATATAGCTGGGAGAAAGGTTTAGTTTTTCGCTGATAAAATCAACACTGAGATTCGGGTTGCTGTATTGCTTTCGAATCAGTTGAACGATGGAGTTTACAGTTGGATGATCGTAGTTTTCCGCACGGTTTTGCTCATATAATTGGTGGATACCCTGAAGGATAAACTCCTGTACATCGTTTAGGAAGGGCATTGCTTTGATTATATCGTACAGTTGGCTGCTTTTTATCTGGTCGGGCCATAATTCAATTCCCTCTTTGTTAGCGGTTTCCTGAAGGGCATAGGCAAATGAAGTAAGATATTCTCGAATAATATCCGGAATTGTATTGTCATACGAACGGATTTCAGAAAATAGGTTTCGGATAAAGAATTTGTATTGTTCTTCTGAAGCGCTTTTTAAACTGGAGATGAGTTCTTCTGGTTTGATCTTTTTTTCGTCGAATTGCTTTCCGTCTTGGTTATGTATATAGTTTATATATCCGTTTTCGTAAAAATAGCATTGCTGCGAAGCTATGATGGAGGACTGATAACATTCTTTTAATTCACCGATATTTTTCCGAATGACTTTACCGATACCAATGGAGTATTGGCGGATATTCAGTTGGAATAGTCTGGAAAGTTCCGGACAGATAGAGGATGACAGCTGATATTCAATCGACCGGTTCCGGTCGGAGGAGAAAAGGAATATGAGAAGGGAGGTATAATGAATCGTTGCACAAAGCTGCAGCTCGTCATTGGAATACAGGGCGTACAGATTTTCAATGATTTGGTCAAGGATTAAGGGATCTGTGTGATAATCAAAAAAGTTGACATTGATACAGACAGAAGAACGCCATATAAAATCATGGCCGAAAGCGGCCTGACACTGGCTTTGAAGGGCCGCCTCTTCACAGGTGTATGAAGTAAGATATTCCGCAAGCTTGTGCCGCAGGGCAAAATTGGCATGGGTAGCGGCATCGTGAAGGTTAGAAGTTTCCTGACGCGCCTTGCGAATTGTTTCGCAAAGATTTTTGATATTTTGATAAAGCTGGTTTAAATTCAAGGGCTTTTCCACATAATTTGTCGCTTGCAGCTGAATGGCACTGAGAAGGTATTCTTTGTCGGCATATCCGCTGATAAAAATGATTTTAAGATCGGGGTTTATTTGGCGCAGTTTATATGCCAGTTCAATTCCGTCCATACGCGGCATCCGAACATCGCTTAAAAGAATGTCCGGTATCCAATCTTTGCATAATTCTAAAGCGGCCATTCCATCGTCTGCCTCGCGGATATCCTGGATGCAAAGGGAATTCCAGTCGATTCGTTTTATAATCCGTTTGCGCACGGTGATTTCGTCATCTACGATCAGCAAATTAATAGGCATATTTACACCTTCTTTTTGAATATTACAAGTACCTTGAACTTATTTCCTTCATTATTATTATAACTAAATAGCGTATCTATTTCAATTAAAAAACAGATAATTAGCACAAAAAGCAGATTTTTTTAGAAAAAAACGATTCAAATCAAGGTACAATAGAGACAGTGAAAATACGTTGGTATTTTCTACAAAAGGTCCTTTGCGTCATAGCAAATAAGCAGAAAAGAAGGATGGTACGTATAATGTGGACAAAAAAAACTCCGGTTACTGTAATCCACCGAACAGGCTTCAGAAGATTTTTGTGGCAGCTGAAAGAAAATAGGCTGCTTCTGATTATGCTGGCGCCCGCGCTGATTTACGTAATTCTATGTAATTATGTTCCAATGTCGGGTATTGTCGTAGCGTTTAAATCGTATAACTACGGAAAAGGTATTTGGGGAAGTCCATGGTGTGGGACTGCCAATTTCAAATTCTTGATTATTTCCAAAAAGCTGTGGCCTTTGACAAGAAATACGTTGCTATATAACCTTGCATTTATTGTGGTCGATAATGTTTTTGAAGTTGCCTTTGCAATTATAATCAATGAGTTGAGCGGAAAGATCTTTAAGAAAACTTTTCAATCATTGATGTTCCTTCCATATTTTATTTCTTGGGTTGTTGTTGCGGCGATTGTGCAGGCAGTTTTTGGTTATGAATATGGTTTTCTAAATCGTCTGATCGAAGCGCTCGGAATGCAAAGAGTGAACCTATATGCTGTTGAGAGTACAAAGTTCTGGCCATTTTTGCTGGTGTTTTTTAAGGCATGGAAAGATATTGGATACGGAAGCGTAGTCTATTTGGCTAGTGTAACCGGTATTGATACAGATATTTATGAAGCGGCTGAGATTGATGGGGCCAACATCTGGCAGCGCATCATTTATGTAACGATCCCAAACTTGCTTTCTACGGTGATCATTATGGTACTGCTCGCAGTTGGTCAAATCTTCCGCGGCGATTTCGGTTTATTCTATCAACTGATCGGAAACAATGGCCAGCTTTTGGAAGTCGGAGATGTTCTTGATTTGTTTATTTATCGTGCAATGTCGAAGAACAATGATATTGGGATGTCCAGTGCGGCTGGTCTATATCAGTCGGTTCTCTGTTTTATTACGATCATGACGGTAAACGGTATCATTAGAAAGATTGAGCCTGATTATTCGCTATTCTAATATCGTCGCTGTTGTTAGGAGGAAAACCATGGTGAATACGAGAAGATTGGTAATTTCTCAATCAAAAAAAATTGTAAAGAAGGATCAGATTCTATTTAATATCATTGGCGGAATTATGCTGGTTATTTTTGGAATTATGTGTATTGTCCCGTTTTGGTTGATTATTGTCGCTTCTTTTACCGATGAAGGGGCGCTAATGCGGAATGGATATAGTATGTTCGTCACAGAATTTTCAACCTCTGCCTATTCCCTATGCTTTAAATCGCCTGTGGATATTATACGAGCTTACGCGACAACAGTCGGGGTTACAGTTATTGGTACATTTTGTGCAGTTTTAATGGCGACAATGACGGGCTATGTTCTGCAAAGAAAGGATTTTCCTTGGGGAAATAAACTCTCGCTATTCTTCTTTTTCACGACTTTATTCAGCGGAGGACTTGTTCCTACTTATCTGATTTTTACCAAAAACTATCATCTCAAGAATACCTATTGGGGTCTGATCATTCCGCTGATGTTTTCCGTTTGGAATATGATCATCGCCAAGAACTATATGAAAAGTGTCCCTTATGAGATTACCGAATCGGCTAAGGTGGATGGTGCGAATGATATTTACATCTTTTTTAAGCTGATCCTTCCGCTTTGCACACCATTGATTGCTACTCTAGGGCTGTTTGCCGCGTTGTCATATTGGAATGACTGGTATTTCTGTATGCTGTATATTACAGATTCAAAAATGTACAATCTGCAATACTTTCTCAATGAAATGATTTCTTCGATTCAGGGGCTGAAAAATATTGCTTCTAACGGCGGCTCGATTGATATAAGTACGATGGATTTACCGCAGGAAACCATGAAAATGGCTATGACCGTCATTGCAACCGGACCCATTATCTTTCTCTACCCATTCGTACAAAAATATTTTGTTAAGGGCCTTACAATCGGATCTGTCAAGGGATGATCCCCGTTTTTTATGGAAATGTTGATTGTTGCTGTATCCGGCACATATTTAGATATTACTTCTGCGTGAAGCATTTCCCCTTTATGTGATGGTTTCCAAGCAGAATCGTTCTATCATAAGAAATGCCCGATACCTCAATTTTCATTTTATTGAACAATACGCAGAAAAAACAAGGAGGTAATTCATATGAAA
>CAYWRQ010000065.1:0-14020 GCA_964460915.1 uncultured Oscillospiraceae bacterium | reverse complement strand
AAGTTTTTTTTTTGATTCATCTTTTTTTACCTTCAAAAGACCAAATTTAAGAAGCAAAATTAAATAGTCGTCTGTTGACAGATAAAAAGAACATAAGATTAAATCTTTCTCTTGACCTTCTGCGCTTTTCATTGTACAATAGATATAAAGAATCTTATATACCAAGCGTATGGTAAACCTTGGATGAAAGGATGATGATTCATGGCGTCTTATACGTATACTCCCCGCGGAGTTTGCTCCAGAAAGATCGACTTTACAATTGAAAATGGTGTTGTAAAGGCTGTTGCCTTTACAGGCGGATGTTCCGGCAATACACAGGGCGTCGCCGCATTATGCGTCGGCCGTCCCGCCCAGGAAGTGGTAAATATCATCAAAGGGATCCGCTGCGGCGCAAAGCCTACTTCCTGCCCCGATCAGCTGGCAATCGCTCTCGAACAGGCGATTGAAGCCGAAAAACAGTAAGCATTTCCCAGATAAAAGTCCGGCTCCGGCCGGGCTTTTTTGCTGCCGCGGATCCTCCTTCTACTTCCGGCCTTTCCCGCATATACTTTCCCAGAGAAAAGAAGGTTGTGATCATGTGAAAGCAAAGCAGTTTATCCGCAACATATTTATTTTGACCGCCGGGTCGGTGATCCTGCGGCTGATCGCTATCGGGTTTTCAGCCTGGCTTTCCCGGAAGATCGGCAGCGAGGGCATGGGGCTGTTCCAGCTGATTTTCTCGGTTTATTCCCTCGCGTCGACCATTGCGACCTCTGGCATCTACCTGGCCGTCACAAGGCTGGTTTCCGAGGAGATCGGAAAAGGGTCGTACGCCAAGGCCAACGACGCAATGCGGGTCTGCATGATCTACGGCGTCATCGTCAGCGCGGCCGCGTCGGCTTTCTTATGGTTCGGCGCGCCTTACATCGGCGCCCATATCCTGCAGGACGCGCGGACGATCAAGTCGATGAAGGTACTCGCGGCGGCGCTCCCCTTTATGGCGTTTTCCTGCAGCCTGCGGGGCTATTTTTTCGCCATCCGCCAGGTGTGGAAAACCAATTCCAGCCAGATTTTGGAACAGCTGATCCGGATTATGGTCGTATCCATTGCGTTCCAGTTTGTGCTGCCCAAGGGGCTGGAATGGAGCTGCGTCGGGATTGCTTTAGGCTCGGTGGGCGGCGAAGCGCTGACCTTTTTTTACACCTTCGCCCTCTACCTCCGCGACAAGCATAAACGGAGCTTTCTGCCGGAAAAGGTCGGCGCCACGGCCAAAAATGTGCTGAACATCGCGGTTCCGGTGGCGCTGTCCAGCTATCTGAAGGAAGCGCTGGTCACGATTGAAAATATCCTGATTCCGAGAGGCTTCCGGGAATACGGGGCCGACTCCGCCCTCGCCCTTTCCCAGTACGGGATGATGTCGGCCATGGTCATGCCGATCTTAAACTTCCCGGCGGCGCTGATTACCTCCTTCTCCAGCCTATTGGTCCCGGAGGTGGCCGAATGGCGGGCAACCGGGAAAGAGAAAGAAATCGACCGGCTGACCTGCCGGGTGCTGCGGGTCACCCTTCTGTTCGCCCTGCCGGTTTCGGCGGTGTTTATCTGCTTCGGCGTCCAGCTGGGCAGCGCCGTATACGGGAACACCGAAGCGGGGCAGATGCTCTGGATTATGGCGCCGCTGACGCCGATCCTCTACCTGGATACGGTCGCCGACGCGCTGCTCAAGGGGATGGATGAGCAGCTTTCGGTTTTGCGCTACTCGATCATCGATTCCAGCCTTTCGGTCCTGCTGCTCTACACCCTGCTCCCCCTTTTCGGGTTACAGGGATATATCACCGTCCTGTTCTTTACGAGCTTTGTCAACGCCTCCCTTTCGATTTCCAGGCTGACGCAGGTGACCTGCATCCGGTTTTGCTTCGGGGATTGGATCGGGAAGCCCCTGCTGGCGGCGGCGGTGGCCGGGTCGGCGGCGCTGCTGGTCAGCCGGGGCTGGACCTTCGCCCCGGGCTGGCAGGCGGCTATTGGGGGCGTGCTCCTTGTCGGGATATACGGCGGGGCGCTGCTGGCAATGGGGGTCGTGCACCTTCCGGCTGCACATTCCATCAACCGTAAACACAGGCTCTCCCGGCGGAAAACCCGCTCCTTTTGATCATCAGAGAAAAAGCCAGGGTGGAAAAAACTTCCATCCTGGCTTTTCGCGCTATCCAATCGGGATTTCCGTTTCGGCCCATACCTTTTCCGGCTCTACCCTGCATACCCACGCGTGCGCCCCGATTCCCGCCTGCCTTGCTTTTAAGAGCGCCGCCGCAAATTCCGGACGGTCCGGGTTCGGCGCAAACCGGACGGCGTCACCCCGCTGCACAATAAACAGGATAAAGGCGTCATACCCCGCCCTCTTGGCCGCCGCCAGCTCTTCCAGGTGCTTCATCCCCCGCTCGGTCGGCGCGTCGGGGAACTGGGCGCAGCCGCCGCGGACAAGGGTTACCCCCTTCACCTCCGCAAACGCTTGCCTGCCGTCCTTTTCCAGCAGCAGGTCAAAACGGGAATGACCAAACCGCTGCTCCCGTTTTACGCTGTCCGGATGTTCATAGCCGGGGAGCAGGATTTTCCCGCTCCCAATCCCCTCCGCTGCAATCCCGTTCGGCAGCTGGGAATCGATGCTGACCAGCGTATCCCCCTGCTTGACAAAAAGCAGCGTCCACTTTGTTTTCCGGCCCTCCTCCGGCTGGAAACGCACTAGTACCTCCCTTCCCGGCTGAAGCAGCTCCCACAGCCGCCCCGTGTTTTTGACATGGCAGATAATCTCCTCCTCTCCCAGCCTGCACCGCGCCAAAAACCGGTTCGGCCGGGAAAGGAATACAGCGTTTTGCAGCATAAAATACCCTTCTTTCCTTATGTAGTATAGCACAGCCGGTGCAAAAGGGAAAGAAAAAAGCGGATTCCGGCTGGATTTTTTGCGGCTTTTCCCCGCTTTTTTGGATTCCCTTATCATTTCCTTAAAAATCCTTTAACCCTATTGACAGCCAATATTATATTTCGTATAATATAGACACAATCACAATATCCGCATTTTTATGGAAAGAAGGGAGCATATGGCGTTTCAGATCGGATCGACGCTGCTCGATGCCTGCGTCCTGGCGGTACTGGCCGGCGGAGACGCATACGGATACCGGCTGACGCAGCAGCTCAGACAGGTTGTCGACATCTCCGAATCAACCCTCTATCCGGTCCTGCGCCGGCTGCAAAAGGACGAGGCGGTCCAATCCTACGACCAGCCTTATATGGGGCGCAACCGGCGGTACTACCGGCTGACCGACAAAGGCAGCCGGATGTATCAAAACTACCGGGAAGAATGGAACGACTTCCGCAGCAGGATTGACAGCCTGATGCTGGCGAAGTCGCTGCCGCAGCCGGATACGGCGCCGGAAACGGAAACAAACGAAAATTATGGGGAAAGGACGGATACACAGTGACGAGATTTGAGTTTATGGAAGAACTGCGCTTGCGGCTCGCCGTCCTCTCCGCCGAGGAGCGGTCGGATGCCCTCCAGTTCTATGAGGAATATTTTGAAGACGCCGGCCCGGAAAACGAGCAGGCCGTCATCGACGAGCTTGGCTCCCCGGCGGCGGTGGCCGAACGGATTTTGTCGGGCGAGGGCAAGACAGCGGTCTGGCGCAGCGGCCGGGAAGCCTATCAGGAACAGAGCCGGCCCCAAAGCGGCCCGCAGGATTCCCGCAGCTACCGTGACTACACCTACCGGAATACACAGCAAACGGGTACCGGCTATAATGCTTACGCATCCCCGCGGAAAAGCAGCGGATGGATGATCCTGGCCATCGTCCTGCTGGTGATCGGTTCGCCCATCTGGCTGTCCGTTATCGTGGCCATCGTCATGGTGCTGCTCGGGATCTTGGCCGCAGCCGGAGGGATCTTACTCTCTGTCGTTATCATGATTCTCGCGCTCATCGTGGTGACCGTTATCAGCCTGGGGGTCGGGCTTTGGATGCTGCCGCGGGATATGCTCAACGGGCTGTTTGTCCTGTCGATCGGGCTGATGGGCATGGGCGGGGCGTTCATTTTGGTTCCCTTGGGCGCGCTGTGCGTCCGCAAGGGCTTTCCTGCCCTGGGACGGGGCGTTGCCTGCTGCTGGCACGGCCTGTGCCGGGGGTGCGCAAAAATTTGGCATGGATTAACCGGAAGAAAGGACGGTGCCGGCAGATGAAAAAGAGCCTGATTTCAATCTTATGCGGCGTCGTCATCCTGGTCATCGGGATTGCCCTTTTCCTGACCACCTATTTGCAGGGGGCGACCGGTTATCACTCGGATTATTTCAACATCGGATTGGATGAACACGATCATTTCGGCGCGTTTTATACGACCGATCACGGTACCTACACCACTTCCGCCGAAGCACGTCCTTCGCAGGATGAGCAGCCTCCTTACGATCATGAGGAGATTCATACGGAGATTGCCGTTTCAGACAGCGCCGCCCCCACAACCGAATGGGATCTGGCGGACATGGACAGCTTTGACAACCTTTCGCTGAACATCGACCGCGCTGACGTCAAAATCCTGACCACGGCAAGCGGCGCCGGGAAGGTTACGTTTAAAAGGCTCCCGAATGTTTCCTGTTACGTCAGCAGCGATACACTGTGCGTAGAAACCTATGATACCCCTGAATGGAATAACTCGTCCAACAATCCGAAAGTGGAGATTACCCTCCCCTCCGATCTGTTTTTGGAAAATCTGTCTGCCTATTTGGCCATGGGCAGTTTTTCCTGCGGCGGGCTGGAAATGTATGATGCCGATATTTCGACCGACTTCGGAACGATTACGCTGAAAAACATAAAGGCAAGCGTGATGAACGTCACCAGCCACTGCGGCGAAATTGACCTGGAAAAGCTTGAGTGCGAGGACCTGACTGCCTTTGCTGACCTTGGGAACCTCGAAGTCGACGGCACCTTTGGCAGCGCGTACCTCTCCGTCTCGATGGGGAACTGCGAATTTGAGGGCAGCGTCGGCGATTTTACCGTGAGCAACGATATGGGCAACATCGAAATGGAAATCACGGGCGATTCTTCTGACCACTATATCGATATTACCAACGATATGGGCGAGATCCAGGTAGACGGCAAAATGATTCGCGGCAATTCCTATCAGTGCGGCGATTCCGATGCCCCCTATTACGGCACCGTCCAGTCCTCGATGGGCAATGTTGAAATTGAGTTTCACCACGACTAATAAACGACAGGAAGGGCTGCGGAAACGGCCCTTCCTTTTTTTCATTTTATGAAAAGAAAACCGCTGTTTCTTTTGGAAAAATACCTAAAATCTACTTGAAAGCAGCGCCAAAATGTGGTATACTATAGTATGTAAACGATTACGTGCACGTCCGCAACGATTTGCAGGACAATCCAAATGCAAAGGAGTAGATTACACCATGGAAACAATTTATCTGCAGGTTTATTCCTTAGGCGCTGCCGGACAGGAAAAACCGATGGCCGAAAATTTAAAGGCAATCGCGGAGATGGGCTATGACGGCGTTGAGTTCGCCGGCAACAATTACGGCGGCCTGTCTGCGGAGGAAATGGTCAAAACCCTTTCCGAAAACAAGCTGGGATGCCGTTCGGTCCATCTTCAGATGGATCAGATCGTCCCGACCCTCCCCTACCTCAAGGAGATCGGCGTTGAGTACGCCATCGTCGCATCTCACCCCTTCTCCAACATGGAGGAGCTGCTGGAATGTGCGAAGGGCTTAAACGAAGCGGGCAAGGAAGCGGCCAAATACGGCATCAAGGTCGGCTATCATAACCACACCCCCGAATTCAACAAGATCGGGGACAAGTACATGATGGAGCACCTGATTGAAAACACCGACCCCGAAAACGTTGTGTTCGAGCTGGACTGCGGCTGGGCAACTGCCGCCGGTATCGACGCAGGCGATTTCCTGAAGAAATACGCTGACCGCTATGTCGCCATCCATGTCAAAGAGAATTCCACCGTTATCGGCCCCGAAAAGCCCCGCAGCCCCAAGGATCCGTTCCCCTTTAAGCTGGACGAGAACGGCCACCCGATCATCACCGAGGAAATGCGCAAAAAGATGGAAGAGCGCGCAAGCTGGAACTGCGCGACCGGTTCCGGCATTGTCGACTGGAAGAAGATCTTCTCGATCTGCCATGAAATCGGCATCGACCTCTTTGTCGTTGAAAGAGAAGCCGATTACGGCGGAATGGACCGGATGACCTGCTTACAGCACGATGTAAACTGGCTGAAGGAAAATATCTGATTGCTTGATGAAAAGGCAGCTCCGGTTTTATGCTGGGGCTGCTTTTTTGATCCGCAAAAGCGGCTTTTCCGGTCTTCCTTGCTTTTTTCCCCAAAATGCAGTATGATAAAAGGCGAAAGGAAGTGCTTTTGAAATGAATGAAAATAGAGTACGGCGGGTACTGGACAAGATGCAGGCGCAGGGCTTATCCCAGCTGCTGGTCACCGACCCGCTTTCGATCTGGTATCTGACCGGCGCCCATATCTATCCGGGCGAGCGGATGCTGGCGCTGCTTCTCAAAACAGACGGCGGACACCGCTTTTTCATCAATTCCCTGTTCCCCGCGCCGGACTGCGGGATCCCGGTCGTGCGGTTCTCCGACACCGACGACGGCCCCGCTTTTATCGCGGAGCATCTGGACAAAAACGCCCCGGTCGGGGTCGATAAAACCTGGCCGGCAAGGTTTTTGATCCGGCTGATGGAGCTTGGGGCGGCGAGCGGATATGTAAACGGCTCCGGCTGCGTCGACTGGGTCCGCGCCGTCAAGGATGCGGAAGAACGGGAAAAAATGCGGGCTTCTTCGGCGGTCAATGACGCCTGCATGGCGGAATTTGTCCAGAGCCTGCACATCGGGGCGACCGAGAAGGAGCTGGAGGAGAAGTTTGTCGAGATCTATGCGGCTCATGGATGCAGCGGCGTCAGCTTTACCCCGATCGTCGGGTTCGGGAAAAATGCCGCCGACCCGCACCACGGAAACGACGCCAGCCGTCTGGAAAAGGGAATGTGCGTCCTGCTGGATGTCGGCGGGGTTTACGACGGGTACTGCTCGGATATGACCCGCACCTTCTTTACGGCCCCGCCCTCTGAGGAGGAAGAAAGGGTCTATGAGCTGGTGCGGAAGGCAAACGAAGCGGCCGAAGCGATCATCCGCCCGGGGGTACGGCTGTGCGATATCGACGCCGCCGCCCGGGACGTCATTACGGAGGGCAGCTACGGGAAAGAGTTTTACCACCGGCTCGGCCATTTTATTGGCCTGGAAGACCACGAATACGGCGATGTTTCCTCGGCGTTTGATACCCCGGTCGAGGAAGGAATGTGCTTTTCGATTGAACCGGGAATCTATTTGGAAGGGAAATTCGGCGTCCGGATCGAGGATCTGGTCATCGTCACCAAGGACGGCTGCGAGGTCCTCAACTCCTACCCCAAAACGCTCACCGTCCTGGATTTGTAAATCATGCTCAGTTTTTTGCAGCAGATCGATGACGGTATCCTGATCTGGATACAGGAAAATATCCGCTTTCCCTGGCTGAACCCGATTTTGATTTTCGTGACCCGGCTCGGGGACGGCGGGTTTATCTGGATCCTCCTTACACTGGGGATGATGATCCCGCGGCGGACCCGGAAGACCGCGGTCTGCATGGCGGCCGCGCTGGGGCTGAGCCTGATCATCACCAACCTGCTGCTGAAAAACAGTGTAGCCCGGGTACGGCCCTATGAGGTCATCGAAGGGCTGCGGATTTTAATCGAGCCGCAGACGGACTGGTCCTTCCCGTCGGGGCACACCTCCGCGTCGATTGCGGCGGCGGTCGTGATGCTCCGGAGACTGCCGGGAAAATACGGTGTCCCGGCGGTGACGCTGGGGGTGTTGATTGCCTTTTCCAGGCTCTATGTCGGCGTCCATTACCCGAGCGATGTTTTAGGCGGGGCGGTGATCGGCCTGATTTGCGCGCACATGGCCCTGCTCATCGTCAACCGGTTTCCTGCTCGCTCGCACAGCTCCCCGGAACAGCACGAAAATCTTACGGAGAGATCAAAACGCAATTAATCGGTTATCTTATGGAGAGCATGACACAAAAGTTTTGCGGAGCTTTTTCAACAGCGACCGTAACTCCTTTCTTCCCGTTTTGAACCTGTTGCCCGGTGGTAGGCGTAGGTCATGTCTTACTCTGCGCCCGCAGGCGCCCAAACCATGATCAAAAAATTGTCCCCTGTTTCCTTATGGAAACAGGGGACAAATACATTTTTACATCTTCTACCGTAAGGCGGCAGCTGAATATAGGTTGTTTTTTGGATTATATTTTGGGCGCCTGCGGGCGCAAATAAAATTAGAGCATCACCCGAATCACCGGGTAACAACTAAGTGATTAGAAGATAAGGAGTTACGGCGGCCTTTGAAAAGGCCTGGCGAAACTTTTCTGTCATGCTCTCCGGAAAGTGGACAAAACAAAACAGGTTATTTGCTCTTCGGGCGGAAAATAAGGGCGACGATCAGTCCGAAGACAATCGCGGCGGTAATCCCCGCCGAGGAAGCGGTCAGTCCGCCGGCAAAAATCCCGATTAAGCCGTTCTCGTCCAGCGCATTACGGACACCTCTGCTGAGCATCGCCCCGAACCCGGTCAGCGGCACCGTCGCCCCCGCGCCCGCAAAATCAATCAGCGGCTGATAGACCCCAAGCCCGCCGAGAATCACCCCGGCCACGACATAGGCCACCAAAATCCGCGCGGGCGTCAGCTTAGTGTAATCAATCAAAACCTGTCCGACCGCGCAAAAAGCCCCTCCTACGAGAAACGCTTTACACAAATCCCAGATCATGCCCGCTCCTCCTTTCCGCCGTCAACCAGGCGCAGATGCACCAGGTGGGAAATTCCGGGGATCGTATCCCCCTGCTGTACCATCGTCGGCGACAGCAAAGCACCCGTGGCCGCCAAAATCACATCCCGGTATTCCCCCTTCATCATCGCCGGCAGGATATACCCCGCCAGCACAGAAGCCGAACAGCCGCAGCCGGAACCGCCCGCATGGACATCCTGCCGCTCCCGGTCATACAGCAGCAGGCCGCAGTCGGAATGGCGGCCGTCGATTTTGATGTGGCTGCGTTCCAGCAGCTGATACAGCAGATCGCTCCCGACCTGCCCCAAATCCCCGGTAAAAATGCGGTCATAGTCCTTTGGCTGAGTCCCGGACTCGACGAAATACCGCTTCAACAGACAAGCTGCCGCCGGGGCCATCGCCGCCCCCATATTGTTGGCGTCGGTGATCCCCGGGTCCTCGATGATGCCCGCACAGGCGTGTACGACCTCGATCCGCCGTCCGCCCGGATGCAGCTCCCCCCGGCCGACCAAGACCGCGCCCGCCGCCGTTGCCGTCCACTGGGCGGTCTGGGGGCGCTGGCTGCCATATTCCAGCGGGAAACGATACTGGCGCTCCGCTGAGCAAAAATGAGAGGAGGTAATCGCGCCCGCTCGGTCGGCCAGCCCGCTGTCCACAAAGACCGACGCCATCAGCAGGCTCTCGCTCATCGTCGAGCAGGCGCCGTAAAGACCTAAAAACGGCACCATAAACTCCCGGAGGGCATAGCTTGAGCCGGTGCACTGGTTGAGCAGATCCCCGGCGAAAAGGACATTCAGGTCCTCCTTTTTCAGCCCGGCCTTGTTCAGCGCCTGCTTCAGCGCCAGCTGCTGCATCTTATTCTCGGCCTTTTCCCAGCTCTTTTCCCCGAACATCCCGTCATGATCCGTATAGTCGAAGCAGCTCCCAAGGGGCCCGTCATGCTCCATGCCGCCGCCGACCGCCGATCCGGACAGGATGGTAGGATGGTTTTCCATCCGATAGGTTGAGCGTCCCAAAAGCTTCGCCATGTCACATCCCTCCCTGTCCCAAAAACCAGATGATGATGCCGTACACCCAGGAGGCGGTGATGCCGTACACAATAACCGGCCCCGCGATGATAAACAGCTTTGCGCCGGTTCCGAGTACAAGCCCTTCGGTTTTAAACTCGAGGGCCGGCGAAACCATCGCGTTGGCGAAACCGGTGATCGGCACCAGCGTCCCCGCGCCTCCGACCTTCGCAATTTTATCATAGACGCCCAGCCCGGTCAGCATGGCGCTGAGGGCAATCAGCGTAATCGATACCATCGACCCCGCCCAGTCCGTCGTGAGGCCGAGGGCGCTGTACAGATGCAGCAGCCCTTCCCCCAGGGCGCAGATAAGCCCGCCGATCAAAAACGCCATCGGGATGTTTTTATAAGAAGGAGAGTTTTTCGACGCTTCCTTGACCATTTGCTGGTACTCCTGCTGCGCCGGCATATGCTTTTCCATGCAACCATTCCTTTCGTAAAAGCCTGTAGGCCTAGTCTGGACGGAGAATGGGAAAATATGCAGGGAAACGGAAAAGCCGCGCCCTGAAAATCCGGAGTGCGGCTTTTGGATGTGCGGGGATTGCTTAACGGTAATGCTTCGGCGTGTAGCGGTTCTTCTTTTCAAAGGCCAGTGCTACAACCAGGCCGAGGGCCGATGCCCCCAGGATGACCAGCCAAAGGGACAGATTGCTTTCATCGCTGGTCTGCGGGGTATAATCGATCAGCAGAACCTCCTCGTCCGGGATTTCAGCCAGCGGGACGCCCGAATCCTCAATTTCTTCGTAAGAAGGCTCGGAGGGATCGACAGGCGGCTCTGCCAGCGGGACAGAAGGATCTTCGATCACTTCGGGTGTGCTGGAAGGCTCCCGTTCAGGTACGGAAGTCGGAGGTTCATGGGGATCGGACGGGACATTGGGATCCGTAGGCTCGGAGGAGACAGGCGGAACATACGGATTCGACACCGCGTAATAAACGTTGATCACCTTGTTTCCGTCAAATACCCCCGACAGCGGGTCACCCTCTGTCCGGAGATAGGTATATCCGGAAATTGCGGGTGCATTCAGATTCTCCACGTTATAGTTCAGGCCGGAGCCGTACGGCTGGGAGACATAGCTTTCCGCGATTTTATTTCCCTGCGCGTCCAGATAATTTACCGTTACCGTATAGGAAGCGGGGTCGTAGTAATAGTAGAAAGTCAAATCGGCGTCACAGTGCAGCATCTTTTCCTGGACCAGATAGGTGTATTCCGATTTTCTTTCAAATCCCCAATGAAGCTATCCGGTTCGCCGCCTTCTAACTTGGTCATGCCCAGATGCCAATGACCCTCTGTATACCCATCGATATCCTTTTTGATATAGGTAGTGTCGGGATACTGTGTCTGCGCGTTTACAGTAAACTCTTCACCTGCTTTATACTGGACAGCAGAAACGGGCTCTGTCAAAATAGGTTTGCCGTCAAGGCCGCAGAAAACGTGCGAGACGTTTAACGTATATTCCTTATCTTGATCATTATCTTCCAAGGTAACTTCTGCAGTCGTAAAATGATAAGGATAGACTATCACCATAACTTCATAAAGCTCACTCTCAGAAGCCCCACTGTCATCCCCTTCCACCGCAAATGACGTCATTCCCATGGCGAACCATGACAACGGAAAGGACGAGCGATAACAATCTTTTTGCTTTTTGGCTCACTTTCATTTCTGAAACCTCCTATTTTCTTCACAACTCGAATCAGGATGCCTCCATTCAATTACCAAATTTTGCATCTTTTGGCAGTGCTCTATCTCGTTGACCATAGCCCATATACTGCCAAAAGGTATAATTTTGACAGTTAAATGTTTCTGCAAAAATCGGCCAATTCAATCGTTTCCATTAAAAAAACGGACGAAAGGAAAAACCTTCGTCCGTTTTCTTTATGTATCCAGCACCTTCCGCACCTGGAAAAGAGCCGACAGGAAGAAAATATCGACCAGAATCGCCGCAATCCGCATGATCACGCCGACGTTCGGGTAAAGCCCCGTCAGCGCGTCGACCAGCGCCCATATGCCGCAGGCCGTATAGCCGGTCACTACCCACCATTTCCGCTGCCGCAGGATATCGGCGGTGTCCTTTGCCCGCCTCTCCTCGCAAAAGGAGATACAAAGCCGGATTACGCAAAGGGCGGTATAGAGGGCCGCCGCAAGGCCGACTGTCGTGAGGACAACTGCCGCGGCGTTTTTTTGCAGCTCCGTTTCCGCCGCCGCGCTGACCAGCTCCAATCCCCCGGTCAGCGCCAGCACCAGGGAGGTGAAAAGCGCTCCCTTCCTCCCCGGTATCTTTCCCCACCGTACAAAACCGGCGGCAAAAAGGATTCCCGCCGCCAGCAGCGACAGGCTGTCCAGCCCGTTTGTCACCATCAGCCGCACAATCAACAGGAATACTCCGCCCATCGCCATCTGCAGCCCCTTCATCTCCCGGGTGGGCGGCTTTTTTTCTTTTTGGGGTATATGTTTTATTTTTTTCACAGTCTTCCTCCCATTCCGGCGGCCCTACGCGACCCACAGCTTCCCTTCCGGATCCTTCCGCAGCCGAGATGCCGGCGTCTTTGGCCGCGCCGCCAGCGACATCGCGAACGCAACCGGCCCGATCCTGCCTAAAAACATCGTCAGAATCATCGCCAGCAGCGACCATACGTCCGCAATCCCCGTCACGCCCGCCGTCAGCCCGACCGTCGCAAAGGCGCTGACCGACTCGTACAGCGCGTCGACGACATCCGCCCCGGAGCAGGTGACCAGAACACCTGCCGTCGTCAGGACGATGCAGACGCCGAGGAAGCAGACCGACATCGAGCGGTAGATCAACGACTTATCAATCCGGCGCCCAAGGATGCGGGTGTCCCCGTCTCCGCGCACGACCGAAACCACCGTCATAAACAGCACCAGTACCGTTGTCAGCTTGACGCCGCCCCCGGTCGACCCGGGCGCTGCGCCGATGAACATCAGCAGCACCGCGAACAGCTTCGAGCCGGTATTCATCCGACCCTGGTCAAAGGCGGTAAAGCCCGCCGTACGGCAGGTCACCGACTGGAAAAACGCGTGGAACAGCTTTTTCAGCGGCCCCATCGGCCCCAGCGTTTCCGGGTTCCCCCACTCGCCCAGCAAAAAGACCGCGCAGCCGGTCAGCAACAGGAACGCCGTCCCGATCAGGACGATGCGGGTGTGGAACCGGAGCGTTTTCCGTTTATGAAACGAAAACAGATCCTGCCAGACGACAAAGCCCAGGCCGCCGCAGATAATCAGCAGCATAATAATCGTCATCAGCGGGTAGTTGTCCTGCACCGAGCTTAAGCTCCCCCCGGGCAGCGGGCTGGCAAAAAGGTCGAATCCCGCGTTGCAGTAGGCGGAAATCGCCAGGAAAACCGACATAAAAATCCCGTACCGCCCGTATTCCGGCACCAGGATCGGCAGCATCAGCAGGCATCCGACCAGTTCTGTCCCAAAGGTCACGGCCATGACCATTTTGAGAAGGCGGATCGTTTCCCCGCGCGAGTCCGCGCTGATCGATTCCTGCGCCAGCTGGGCAGTCCGCAGCCCAAACTTCCGCCGCACCAGCATATAAAAGAAGGAGGTCATCGTGACCAGCCCCAGGCCGCCGATCTGGATCAGGCAGATAATCACTGTCTGCCCCGCAAGGGAAAAATGGGTGTAGGTATCGTAAACCGTAAGGCCGGTGACACAGGTCGCGCTCGTCGCCGTAAACAGGGCCGATAGAAACGGCGTCAACTTCCCTTCCCGGCTGCAGAACGGCATCGTCAGCAGCACCGCTCCGATCAGAATCACCACTACAAAGCTGATCACAATTACCAGCGCCGGATTCCGCTGCATCCGCCCTTCCTGGCGGTACAAAAACGGCGCCTTTTGCAGCTCTTTTTTCTTTTGAAACATGGGTCAGTCCCCCAGGCTGTTTATTTTATATATGTCCATTATACCAACTCTTCCGTCTTTTTTCAACCGGACGAATAAAAAACTTGATTTTTTCCTCGGATTGGTATATAATAGGTTCGATATTTGTGGATCTGCCTCCGTAGTTAAATGGATATAACAAGCCCCTCCTAAGCGGTAGATGGTTCGAGTCTAAATTAGGAATAAAATTTCATATTTTT
>CAYWRQ010000064.1:0-14174 GCA_964460915.1 uncultured Oscillospiraceae bacterium | reverse complement strand
TGTACAATATTCACTTTTTTTGCATATATTACATGTGCTTTATTGTAAAAGTCATACATATATTTTGTTTGATATTTGTCATTTTTATGTATTGTATATGTTGCATATTTGTGCTATATTATATTTATAGAAATAGTTCCACACAACTTTTGAAAGGAGATTCATAATGAAAAAAAGTTTGCATGCATTCCGTATTCTAAGTGTTTTAGGCATTCTTCTTTTGTTCTGTTTAATGTTATTTCCCACAGCAAATGTAGATGCTGTTGAAAGCAATAACACTGTGGTACTTGGAAGTATGGATGCTTCTTACGCAGATAAGGATTTAAAAGCCTATTTGGCAGAAAACGGAATTAACATAGAACCAGGTGATATAATTTCGTTAGTTCGAAATTCTTCAAACGTTCGTTCCTCTACTACAAACGAACTAAAAGTGGTTCAGCAAGATTCCAGTGATGTCATAACTGTGCATACTCTTATAGGATATGATGAAGACCAAAACGGTACTGCTCCAGCTGATGTTCCTATTGATGCTACAAATGGACGCTTAACAAAATCACTATCGTTCAATTATAAAAGTAATACTATAACTCTCACAGTTTCGGCAACATATACAATTGATCATATTACCATTGATGGATATGATCGAGCTGCATATAGACCATTGTCTTCATCATTTATGTATACAAGATCAAGTTCTGCCAACGTAACAGTAACTAGCATTGATACTAGTTTTATAACATCTGGCGCACTTTATTCTTTAACTACAAATTCCATAACCAGCGACTCATATAGTTATACCATTGAAAACACACAATACGATCCTGTTGCTTCGAAATGGTATCCAAAAAGCCGGAATATGACATCGAACCTAAGAATCATCTATACAAATGGCGGATGGAATGAAGGACCTTGGATGAGTTATCTGATTAAATTTAGCGATGGAACTTCTGGTATGCAGGATGTCTCAATGATTGATGGTTAAAGAAAAGAAGAAATTAATTCAAAAAATGAAAAAAAGATTTGCATTTATTTTATCTGTGGGGCTTTTTCTATTCACATCTTCCTGCTCTAAAGATAGTTTATCTCCATCTTTTTCTGACATATATGAACATGGACTGGGCTTAACCGAAGAACAGTTTACAGACCGTTATACGCAACTGGATTCGTCTTCAACTGAAATTACCGAAAAAAATGGTTTTATAATCTGGAAATTTTCTGAGCAAAACAATCTTCTATCGGGCTACCCTGCAGAAGTAATTGCTAGTTTCTGGAATGGGAAACTCGATAGTTTCAAATATAACGTTATATTTTCAGACTATGAATCGGCATATCCGGCTCTTATCACGATTGCCAGTGATGTCATCACATATTTCGGAGATCCATCCCCCAACTGGGTGGATGAGCAACCACTAAACCGCTTTAAGAAATATGACGATTTTCTTTTTGAGGTTATCCGAGGAATCGAAGACGAAAATATTTATACGGAAGGTAATCACTGGCTTCTGTCGGAAGAAAATGATGAACATGATTACCGTGTTGACCTCGGCGTACAAGCTTTTGAAAATGGTACTGTCTATGTTGCTTTATCTATTTATGACTGGAAAGGATTTAGTATTTATAACTCTTATCTATATGATTAAATAGATAATTTCGTTTATTGCCCATCAGCGTTTTTCATAATGATGAAAAATCATTATTTATACGCAAGACTGGAAAATGTTTCTATAACTCCTACGACCTCGTCCTGAGAGAGCGAACTATTACCATTGTACTAGAAAAATTACGCTCATGAAAAAAATATTATCTGTTGCTGTAACATTAATTGCTGCACTTGCAGTTGGAACTTCTATTGCTTTTCGTTCCGGTTCTGATCTCGAAATTTTCTCATATAAAGTGGGTCAGGCGGAAAAAAATCTCAGCGATACATCCGTAGCTCTGCAGGGAGAAACCATTTCGATTACCTACGGACAGATTGACATGGTAATCGCCCGGTACAAAGCCGACGGCAAGGAGATCGATTACGATCACATCATCTCAACGCTTTTGCGTTCCGAAGCATTGTACCAGCTCGGACTGCAAGCCAGATTTACAGCAACCGAAGCCGAAATTGACGACGTAGCGGAAGAATACTACCGCGTGTTTACGGAGGGAAGCAACCACGAGCAAATCAGTACCTTTTTTGACGGGATTGGTATGACGCCGAGGGAATATGTCGATTCTCAGAGAGAAGAATACCGCCGCCAAATTGTGCGCGGGAAGTTAGCCGAGCAAATCCAATCGGGTGCTGTTTACGCTGGGGAGGATTTCTCAACAGTAGATGAAATGGCCGCCCAGTATATTCAAATCGATCATATAATCAATATGACAGAGTATTCCGTAAGCACGTATACGACCTATTAAGCCCAAAACATAAACCCCCGCCGCAAACTCCCTCAAAGGAGCCTGCGGCGGGGGTTTTTATTATTTCTCGATTTTCTCTCTGACTGCACCGATGGAAACGCCCTCCCTGCGGGCAATCTCCGCCAAGTCCTCGTATTCCAGCTTTCTCCGGGTCACGCCGTACCCTTCGGACACCTTTGCGTGAACCGGGCCGTAAACCGTCTCGACCGTCTCTTCCCGGCGGGAGAGGGTATAGCGGCTGTGTTCGGTTTTGCGCACGCCGATCGTCGTCGTATGGGCGAAAATCAGCCGGGCGAACTTTTCCGCGTCCTCCGGCCTGCACAGGCAGTGCAGCAGTACGCCGGGGCGGTTTTTCTTCATCTGGACCGCCTGGGTAAACACATCCAGCGCGCCGTTTTCCAGCAGCCGCTCCACCGCGTATCCCAGCGCCTCGCCGGTCATATCGTCGAGATTACAGGACAGTTCGACAATCCGATCCCCCTTATCCTCCGTCTCGCCCAGAAACGCCCGCACACAGTTGGCCACGGGGAACTGCTTGCGGCCGATCCCATAGCCGATCTTTTCCGTCGCCATAACCGGCATCGGGACAAACCTCGAGACAAAGTGCCGCAGCAGCGCCGCGCCAGTCGGGGTGCACAGCTCCCCTTCGATTTCGCCGCCGTAGCTGGGGATGCCCCGCAGCAGATACGCGGTAGCCGGGGCCGGAACCGGAAGGACGCCGTGGGCACAGTGGACGTGCCCGCTGCCGACATGAACCGGGCTGGCCAAAACCTCGTCCGCCCCGATCATCTCCATCAGCAGGCAGACGCCGGTAATGTCGGCGACTGCGTCCATATTCCCGACCTCGTGGAAATGGATTTCGCTGACCGGGCAGCCGTGCGCATGGCTCTCCGCTTCGGCAATCAGGTTGTACACCGCCAGTACGTCCGCCCGCACCTTTTCCGACACATCGAGATGGGAGACAATCTGCTCGATGTCCGCCATGCTGGTATGATGGTGGCTATGATGATGGTGATGTTCGTGGTCATGGTTATGTTCATGGTCATGGTCATGGTTATGTTCATGCTCATGTTCGTGGTCATGTTCATGCTCATGATGATGATGGGTTTCTCCCGCCGCATGGAGTGCCAGATGCACGTCCTCCGTCAGCTCCTCCTCCCCGTTGATCAGCACCTGCATATGAGTGCCGGTAATCCCGCAGGTCGCAGCGGCTTGGCGCTCGACCGTTACGCCGGGAATATGCAGGCTGTTCATCTTCTCGACAAAGGCGTCCGCATCGACCAGTTCCGACAGCGCCGCCATCAGCATATCGCCCGCCGCGCCCATTTTACATTCCAGATAAAGTGTTTTCAAGATTATTTCCCCTTTTCATTTGATTCGGCCCGTTTCCCGGTCCGATGGTTGATCCGGCTGGCCAGGAAGCCCGCGCCAAACCCGTTGTCGATATTGACGACGCTGACGCCGCTGGCACAGCTGTTGAGCATACTGAGCAGGGCCGATACCCCGCCGAAGCTGGCCCCGTACCCCACCGAGGTCGGCACGCCGATCACCGGGCAGTCGACCAGGCCGCCGATCACGCTGGCGAGCGCCCCTTCCATGCCCGCGACCGCAATGACCACGTTCGCGCCCATCAGCACGTCCAGCTTGCTCAGCAGCCGCTGCAGCCCCGCGACCCCGACGTCGTACAGCCGCACAACCTTGTTGCCCATCGCCTCCGCCGTCAGGGCCGCTTCTTCACAAACCGGCTGGTCGGAGGTGCCGCCCGACGCGACGACGATATAGCCCTCCGTATCGGTGAATTCCCTTTTGTTGACGATCCCGATTTTGGACAGCGGGTCATACCAGAGATCCGGGTTCGCCGCCCGGACCGTTTCCTCCGCCTCCGGGTGCATCCGGGTAATCAGGATATTGCTGCCCCCATGGGCCGACATCGCGGCGGCTATCGACGCGATCTGCTCCGGAGTCTTGGACGCGCCGTAAATCACCTCGGCGCTGCCCTGCCGCAGGGCGCGGTGGTGGTCGATTTTCGCAAAGCCCAATTCTTCAAAAGGCTCCAGCTTAAGCTGCAAGGTCGCAGCCTCAACACTCAAGTTTCCGTCCTGTACCGCTCTTAAAATTTCCTGTGTGGTCATGATTCACGCCCCTTCCATTATTCCCTCGGCTGTCTGGGCGTCATGTCCAGCAGCACCGTATCAAAGTATTGTCCGACCCTTTCGCAGATATCCCTGCGCAGCTCCTCGCCGATATGCCATTCCTTTTCCGGCAGCTGAAGCCGAGCCGCCCCATGGAACACCCGCACCCGGAAGTCCTGCAAGCCGAGGGCAAAAAGCGCGTCCTCCGCCCCCTCTACCTTCCGAAGCGTTTCCGCATCAATCGGGGTGCCGGTTGGGATCCGGGTCGCAAGGCAGGCGTAGCTGGGCTTATCCCAGGTAAACAGCCCCATCCGCCGCGACTCCGCCCGGATGTCCGCTTTCCCCCATCCGCACAGCCGCAGGGGAGACTCCACCGACAGCTCCCGCAGCGCCTGCATACCCGGCCGGTCATCCTCCGGATCGGTCGCGTTGGTGCCGTCGATGAGTACGGCCCCGATCCTGTCGGCATAGGCCCGCAGAGCCGAAAAGATCATCTGCTTACAGTAATAGCACCGCCGGGCGTCGTTGCGGACAACCTGCGGATCGGACAGCGGGTTCCCCGGGATGATATGCAGGCTGATTCCAACCCCGTCCGCCAGCCGCCGGGCGTCTTCCAGCTCAAACTGCGGCTGAAACGGCGTCTTTACAAAGCAAGCGACCGCCTCCGCCCCCATCTCCTTTGCCGACGCCAATAAAAATGCCGAGTCGACTCCGCCGGAAAATCCCAGCAGGACTTTTGGGTGCGCTCGAAAATACGCCTGAAGGCGCGCTTTTTTTTCCGATAATTCCATTTTGCTTTCCTTCCCGTCTGAAAAAAAGGCCACGAAAGCCAGGCCGCCTTCCGGGCAGCCCCGTACCTTCGTGGCACAAATCCATTTCCAAAGCCTTTTCCTTTTGTTTACGGCCGTGCAGCCGCAGGCAGATCTTCGGATCCGCCCAGCTATACTGAGTATAGCATATGGAGTACACTCCAGGTCAAGGCCTTTTTTCCATTTTTCCTTCCGAATCAGTCGCCAGGCCCGTCGTTGGTCGCCGTCTCGCCGACATGATCGCCGGTCGGGGCCATAATCACTTCGCTGGAACCGGCTCCCGACCCGTCATTGCCTGCGCTTTCCCCAGGGGCATCGCCGCTGGGAGAGGTAACCGCCGGGACAGAACCGGAACCGCCGGAAGAACTGCCGGATCCATTGCCGGTCGGATCCGTCTCGCCGGAATTCTCGTCATAGTTCCCGTCCAAAACCGGCCCGCCGGTAGAAGAGCCTTCTCCGGAAGGCTCAGTCGTTGAAGAACCAGGCTCCGAAACGGCTACGGAGGATGCCGGGGAACTGCCGGAGGATTGGCTGCCGGAACCGGACGAGGGGCGATAGCTTCCGGTATTGCCGGAAGTTCCCCCAGATGTACTCTGGAACGGAGAACTGGTATTGGACCAATCCGTGGAGGTAAAAAGCTCCTCAAGCGGATCCGATTCCTCCGGCTGAGACGAAGAACTCGGCTCCGAGGACACCTGGCCGGACTCTATTTCGGACGGCTCCGAGCTGCTCTCGATCATACTGCTGGGATCGGCAGTCGAAAGCCTGCCGGTACCGGCCACATCCGAAAGGACCATCCCCAGCGCCTGCGCCCCAACAAACAGCGCCGCACAGAGCGCAATTACCTGAATCCAATAGTTCCGCAAAAAGAATTTCACGCACAATCAACCCTTTCTATCAATTGGAAAATGCCCGGCTCAATAAAGCTTTGGCTTCACACGGGCGCTATTGTTTTCGCTGGAAGAAAAATCAAAATCCGACTCCGATTCCCCGCTGCGCAGCTTCCGGGCGACGATACAAAGCTTGGTGTCCGTCGCGTTGTTGGAGCAGGTCTGGAGCGTCAGGAAGATATCGTCGGTGTTGACATCGACCGACCGCGTAAAATAGCTGCGGGCCGTTGTCTCGTCGATATACCACTGCGCCTTTTCCGGGTCCTGAGAAATCACATAGTTAAAATACTGGAAGACCTCCCCCCGGTTAAAATCCGTATTGGCTTCAAACGCCGCGAAAATGACCCATTCGCTCTCATTGTAGACGGTATCAAAGGTCAAAAACGGATGAGCCTTATAAAATTCCGCGTCCCGGTATCCAATCAGCTCATGAAAGACATAACCAGCGTTCATGTTATGCCCATAGACCAGCGTGTTTTTGGCCCAGGCGCCGTCCGGCTCAATCGGGACCCGGTAGTCGATGTACGGCAGGCCGTACGGATCCTTTTCCCCGTACAGATCGTGGGAAAGATAGTAATCGTTATCCTCCGCCTGCATAATCGGGAGGTCGATATTGGTATCCGGGATCGTCAGCCAGCCTTTGACATCCTCATTGACCGCGTACAGAGCGGCAAACTTATCCGCATACCCTTCCGGAAGGCCGGAAGTCTGCTGTTCCGTTGGCGGTTCGGTATAGATGCTGACTGCGGTCTGGATATTCTCCACCGTATGACTGACCGCAATCCTTTCAGTCGCTGTCATACCGGCGGTGATTACAACGGCCAGCACGGCCCCAATCAGTGCCGTTTTCAGGACGATGTCCCCCAGCCGGTCGCCCTTCCAGGGCAAAATGCTCCTGATCAGCGCCATCGCCGGGGAACGGGTGTATCTGCGAAGCCCGCGCACGCTTTCCAGCAGCGCAGCCGCCGACGGCTCCTTCCCCAGCAGCCCCAGCAGAAGCCCGGCCGCTTCTCCGGCCGACGCGGCCACCATTGATTTCCTCAGCCCCACATCCGAAAGATCTGACGGGCACTCCAGCTGCTGTACCGCAGCCTTTCTTCCGTCGGTCACGGCAATATAAAGGACGGAGATATCGGTACTGCCGTCCGCCTTCGGATCCCCAGTGAGCGGCGTCGGAAGAAGGCTGCATCCGGTGACCGAAACGCCCCAGTCGGTCCCGCAAGCTTCCTTCGCCTGGAGCGCCCCGACAATCGCGGCCTCCTTTGAAACGGCCCCGTATTTCTTTGTCACTGCGGCCGAGAGCTTGCGCAGCTTTTTCCCCGCGCAGACCCGTATCCGCCTCGAAACCCCGGCAGCCTCCGCAGCGGCCGCCAATACGCCGCCGGGCAGGGCCGGCGGCGGGACCGCCTCCGAAAAGGCCGCCGTCTTTTTCTTCTCCGCCAGCAGCGTGTCCAGCTTTTTCAGCCTTTCTGCCAGATTCTCCATAGCCAAATTCTTTCCGACACTCATCCGGTGATCATCCTAAACTCGGTGCCCGCGACTGCCTTTTCAATCAACGGCCCGTAGTCAAACCGCTGCTCCGCCTTTTCCAAAACCCCCAGCTTCGGCTTGGTGCAGGGATGCTTGGGGGTGAAAACGGTACAGCAGTCCTCATACGGCTGAATCGACGTCTCATAGGTGCCGATCTCACGGGACACCTTGATAATTTCCCCCTTATCCATCCCGATCAGCGGCCGCAGGACAACCAAAGATGTCGCATTGTCGGTGCAATGGAGGGCGTCCAGCGTCTGGGAGGCGACCTGTGCCAGGCTTTCGCCGGTGACCAAGGCCTTGAGCTCCTTTTCCCCGGCGATGCGGGTGGCGATCCGCATCATCATCCGGCGCATCATGACCGTAAAAAGCTCCTCCGGGCAATGCTCTTTGAGCGCCTCCTGCAGTTCGGTAAACGGGACGCAGTAAAACGGGATCCGCCCGGTGAACGGCGTCAGCTCCTCACAGAGGGAGACCACCTTTTCCAGCGCGCGCTCGCTGGTATACGGCGGGCTTTGGAAATGGATCGCCGACAGCGCCAGCCCCCGCTTTGCCATCATATACGCCGCCACCGGGGAATCAATGCCGCCCGAAATCAGGATCATCGCTTCGCCGGAGGAGGAAACCGGCATACCGCCGGAGCCTGGGATCGTACCGGCGTGGATATACGCGCCCTTGTCCCGGATCTCGACCATGACCGTGACGTCCGGATGGTGGACATCCACCTTTAGGCGGTGGAACCGGCTGAGGATCTGACCGCCAACCTCTGCGGCGATCTCCGGGGACTTGAGCGGGAAGCTCTTATCCGACCGCTTTGCCTCGACTTTAAACGTCCGCGCGTCAAACAAATCGTTTTCCACATAATCGCAGACATGGGCGAGGATGTCCTCCATATTCTTTTCGACGACAGCCGCCCTGGAAATGGACGCGATCCCAAAGACCCTGCGCAGGGCCGCGATGGCGCCGTCAAAGTCGTAAAAATCATTGTCCTCCGGGGCAATATAAATCGTGGACTGCATACAGCTGACCTTTACCGGGCCGAAATCCCGCAGCCGCCATTTGATGTTGCGCATCAGCACCTCTTCAAATTTCCGCCGGTTCAGCCCCTTCAGCGCAATCTCGCCGTTTTTGGCCAGAATAATTTCCTTCATGATCCGTTTCCCTCTCTATCTAAGTTATCGAAATCAGGCATTAACCACGCGGGTCAGGCGGTTTACCACTTCCCGGAGAGAACGGGCGAAATAATCGATCTCTTCCGCCGTCGTCTCATAGGAAAAGCTGATCCGCAAAGCGCTTTTTACCCGCTCGGCGGGCAGGTGAAACGCCGTCAGGGTCCCGCTGAGCGCACCTTTGGAGCAGGCGGAGCCGGAGGAAACGTAGATTCCCTTTTCCTCCAAAGCGTGCAGCATAATCTCCGAAGGGATCCCCGGGACCGAAATATTCAGGACATGGGGGCAGCCGTTTGCAGGGGAGTTGATCACCGCCTCCATGATTTCCTTCAGCAGTGCCCGCAGCTGCTCATTCCGCTCCCGGTAATTTTTCAGGATCGCGGGCTGGTTTTTCCGGATCATGTCCAGCGCGGCGCCTAGCCCCGCAATCATCGGCACCGGCTCGGTTCCGGAGCGCAGGCCCTTTTCCTGCCCGCCGCCGTATTCCACCGGCAGCAGGCGGACACCCTTTTTGATATACAGCCCGCCGGCCCCCTTCGGCGCATACAATTTATGCCCGGAAAAAGAAAAGAGATCCACATCCGTTTTGGAAAGATTCAGCGGCAGCTTGGTAAAACCCTGCACCCCATCCATATGGATCAGCACATCCGGGAAACGCTTCCGGATCGCAGGTACCGCCCTCTCATAGGGCAAGATCGTCCCCAGCTCGTTATTGACCATCATAAAGGTGACCAGGACCGTATCGCCGTCCACGGCGTCTATGATATCCCATGGGTCAAATTGCCCGTCCGGACGGGGAGAAACCCTTTTGACCGTATAGCCCCGCTTTTCCATGGCGGAAACCGTGTCCCCGACCGAAGGATGCTCCACCGTCGTCGTGACAATCGTCTTACCGGCCCGCGGACGGGCTGCCAGCGCACCCTGGATCGCGATATTGTTGGAATCGGTCGCACCGCCGGTAAAATGGATGCAGCCGTACTCGCATCCCAGCAGCGCGGCCGCAGACTTACGGGCCGAGGTCAGGATATGCTCCGCGTCCAGGCCCTTTTGGTGCAGCGAGGATGGGTTCCCGTAGTCCTCCACCATCGCCCTGTATGCCGCCTGCGCCGCCTCGGGGCAGACCTTTGTCGTCGCGCAGTTGTCCAGATAAATTTCCAAAGAGATAATCTCCTTTATTTCATGATAAGCCTATGGGCCTGTATCCGCTCCGGGACACACCTACCCAATATGACACTATTATACAACAAAAACCCCCGGTTTACCATAGGGTTATCCCCATTTTTCAGAATTTTTCCAAAAAAACAGCCCCCTGTTCATAACAGGAGGCCCGGCCCCCTGCTTAGTCAGAAGGCTTTCGAAATAAAATAAAAAGGAGTAAATTATAAAGGAGGGGGATTGAATTAGAAACAATGAATCGTTGTTTCCATCTCTATTATACCATAGGTCGCGCCAAAAATTGTGAACAAAAAAAAAATTTACACAAATTTCCTTTCCCTTTTCCGCATTTATTTTGATACGGGCGGGTCCGGCATAAAATCCCGCCGGTGTTTCCGCGGGAGCCTTCTCTCCCGCAGGGAGGCAAAAAACGCCGAAAGGAGGGCCGAGGACTCCTCCGCCAGCACGCCGCCGATCACCTCGGGATGATGGTTAAACGGCGCGTCAAAAAGGTTAAGGACGCTGCCGCAGCAGCCCGCCTTCCGGTCGGAGGCGCCGTACACCACCCGCGGAATCCGCGCGTTTATAATTGCGCCGGCACACATCGGGCACGGCTCCAGCGTCACATATAAGGCCGCCCGGTGCAGCCGCCAGCCGTGCAGCAGGCGGTTTGCCTCGTTGATGGCCAGCAGTTCCGCGTGGGCGGCGGCCATCCGGTCCGTCTCCCGGCGGTTGTGCGCTTTCGCGATAATCTCCCCGTCCCAAACCAGCACCGCGCCAACCGGCGTCTCGCCCAGCGCTGCGGCCTTTTCCGCCTCTGCAAGCGCCGCCCGCATAAAAAACTCGTCCAGCGCCGCCTGCTGCGTATTTGTCTTTTCCATATCCATACCGGCTCCTATAAAAGCAGCATATTCTGGCCCACCTGCAGCAGCCATAAAACGGCCGAAGCCGAAAAAAACGCGCTGCTCAGCGATATCGCCAGCTTACTCCGAAAGGGGAAAAAGCTTCTGGGGCCGCTGCCCTTTCTTCCGCTGAGTTTTCCGTAATCCAAGCTGCGGGGGGAAAGGATAAAGGCGTTGGGATCGCGGCTGCAGATAAACGCAAAGGAAACCAGCCCCAGGATAATCAGCACCAGCTCCGCCATCGACCGCACCGGATTCCCAAAGGTCCCCGGAACCAAAAGCTTAACCGCAGCCGGCCACAGCGTACAGAAAAGATGGCCCGTAATCGTCACCAGCAGCGAGCCCGTCCGCAGCATCAGATAGCCGTACACCAGCGCCATCGTAAACTGGGCCAGGTCCCCCGTCACGCTGCCCGCAGTCAGCCCGCTGACAATCGCCGTCATCATCAGGGCAAAGGCGTCCCCGTGCTTTCGGAACACCCGGAGCAGCAGCCCGCGCAGCATTATCTCTTCCAGGATAACCGTGACGCAGACCCGCAGCAAAAACAAAAAGACCGCCGCCGGCGCCGTGGGCAGAGACTGCTCCTCCCGCACGACCAAAAATCCCGCCCGCTGCAGCATACCGTTTAAAAAGTTCGCCCCGACCGACACGGCGCCCGATACGCCCAGCGCGCACAGGATCCCCAAAAAGGAGATCTGCGGCGAAAAGGCCGTATTGTTCCGTTGGCGGATATCCCGTCCGCCAATGCCGATCAGGAAAAAAATCGGAATGAGGTAGCTGCCGGTCATCCAGATCCCCGTCCGCAGCTCCTCCAAAACCGCCGTCCATACGACCAGCTCGTCCGGCGTGCGCGGATTCAGAAACATCCCCAGGTAACGAACCAGCAGCTGGGCCGGGAGCAGCAGCACCCCCGGCAGCAAAAGCAGCATCAGCATAACGCCCCCGGCAATGGACGCGCTTCTTTTGATCTCATGCCGCTCGATGTCCTGCGGGTCCAGATGGATAAAGCCATAGCCGCTGATATAGGTATTGCCGTCGCAATCAAGGTCGGGCCAACGGCCAGGCAGGTGCGGATATCCTTCCCGTTGAAACTGCAATTCAATCTCCCCCCTATTTTGACGCTGTCCGTCCGATATCGAACGATCGATACAATTACTGGTTCATTCTTTATGGTTTAGTATAGCATACAGCCCCCGCAAATGAAACCGGTATTCTGTAAACTTTCCCGCAGCTTTGCCAAAAACCCAACCGCATCGGACAAAAACGCCCTTTTCAGCCGCCTTTATAATATTATTTTTTATTTTTCTCTGTACAAACCCGATTTTTTCCTGTATAATATGAATAACAAATGATAGGAGTGTGAACGAAATTGCCCGTTGGAATTCTAATCAATGCCTTTGCAATATTAACCGGCGGCTTACTCGGCGCCGCCGCGGGAGAAAAAATCCCGGAGCGGATCCGTACCTCCCTCCCCCTTGCGTTCGGATGCTGCTCCATGCTGATGGGCATCACCAATATTGTCAAAATGGCGACGATGCCGGCCGTCGTCCTTTCCGTCATCCTCGGCACGATCCTCGGCGAAAGCTTCCGGCTGGAGCAATGCTTTCAGCGGATGGGCGGCTATTTCGGGCCGCGGGTCGCAAAGCTGTTCCATTCGAGCATGAGCGGCGACAGCGAGCAGATGCTGACCGACTTTGTCTCCGCGCTGGTCCTTTTCTGCGCCAGCGGCACCGGTATCTTCGGCGCTTTGCAGTCGGGCCTGAACGGCGACCATACCCTGCTGATCACCAAAGCCATCCTCGACTTTTTTACCGCAGCGGTCTTCGCCGTGAGCGTCGGGTATCTGACCGCCTTTATCTGCATCCCCCAGCTGGCGATTATGCTGGTCCTTTTTGCCTGCGCCAAGCTGCTGATGCCGTTTATTTCGGAAACCATGCTGCTCGATTTCATGTGCTGCGGCGGCATCCTGGTCTTTGCCACCGGCTTCCGGATCGCGAAAATCCGGAACTTCCCGATCGGCAGCATGATCCCCGCGATGGTGCTGGTCATGCCGGTATCCGCCCTGTGGAATACCTGGGTTGCCCCGCTGATCGGCTGACGGCGGACATCCGGCACCGCCTCGTAAAATTTAGAGTTTTCTTGTAAAAAATTCAGAAAGAATTCATACGAATGGCCCGAAACTATGCCAAAATACCCATATAGGCTTTTGCGGATACGCGCAAAAGGGACGGCTCTTTTTCGGGCGCGGAAAGGTCCTTGCCATGCCACGTTTTTTTATTCAGCCGGTTGCGGGGGACACCGTAACCCTGACCGGTGAAGACGCACTCCATATCAGCCGTTCGCTGCGGATGCAGGTAGGAGAGAAAATTACCCTGTCGGACGGCCAGGGGACGGATTATGAAGCCCGGCTTACGGGGGTTGGCGGCGAGGTGACGGCCCATATTCTCTCCCGCAGACCCTGTGTCACCGAACCGCGGGTCAAAATCACCCTTTTCCAGGCGATGCCCAAAGGGGATAAGATGGAATTTATCATCCAAAAGGCAACCGAGCTGGGCGTCAGCGCGATCCGGCCGGTTTTGACCGCTTACTGCGTCTCCCGCCCGGACGAAAAGTCGATGAAGAAAAAACTTGAGCGCTATCAAAAGATCGCCAAGGAAGCGGCCGGCCAGAGCGGCCGTGGGATTATTCCCAAGATCCTCCCGCTGCAGCTCCTTGCCGCAGCCGCAGAGCAGATGCCAGCAAAAACGATCTTTTTCTATGAAAAGGGCGGTGCGCGCCTCTCTGCCATCGTCTCGCCGCAGGACCGGGAGATCGGTGTGATTGTCGGGAGCGAGGGCGGCTTTTCCCCGGAAGAAGCGGACTTCCTGGCCAAAAAGGGCGTATATACCGCGACCCTCGGCACCCGGGTCCTGCGCTGTGAAACCGCGCCGATTACCGGTTTATCGGTTATCCTGTCTCTGACAGGCGATATATAATAAATTTTCCCCAAGAAAGGAAGGCATATTATGAAAAAAGGTTTTTGGATTTCCCTCGTTGCCGGCATTGCCGCAGTAGCCGCGGCCGCGATTGCCATTGCTGCCCTTGTGCGCAGAAAGACCGAATCAATTGCACAGGAGCTGGACTTTGAGCCGGACGACGATTACTTTGAAATTGCGGATGAGGAAGGCGGCTGTGAAAGCTGCGAGGA
>CAYWRQ010000063.1:0-14273 GCA_964460915.1 uncultured Oscillospiraceae bacterium | reverse complement strand
TATTCTCACCCCGTCAATGTCGCTGAAGTCCCCGGTATTCATATCGATGTTCCTCAGCCCAACCAGATCATTATCTCCGGTCCTGATAAACAGCAGGTCGGCCAGTTTGCGGCAGAAGTCCGCGAAAAACGTCCTCCGGAACCCTATAAGGGCAAGGGCATCAAGTATGATTATGAGACCATTATCCGCAAGGAAGGCAAGACCGGTAAGAAGAAGTAATAAAGGAGTGACAAGCAATGATCAACAAGCCTGATAGCAATAAGGCTCGTTTAAAGAGACACAAGAGAGTACGCGGCAAAGTCTCCGGTACTGCTCAGTGCCCTCGTCTGAGCGTATTCCGCTCCGCGAAGCACATCTACGCACAGCTGATTGACGACGTCAATGGCGTGACCATCGCTTCCGCTGCTTCCACCGAAAAAGGTTTTGACGCAAACGGCGGAAACAAGGAAGGCGCTTTCAAGGTAGGTCAGATGATCGCTGCGAAAGCTGCAGAGAAAGGCATCACCGACGTAGTATTCGACCGCGGCGGTTATATTTACCACGGAAGAGTAGCTGAACTGGCTGCTGGAGCCCGCGATGGCGGACTCAATTTCTAACGGAGGAGGGTCTCGATTGGCTAGATTTGAAAACAAACCCGAGCAGGAACTGCAGGAAAAGGTTGTCGCAATCAACCGTGTATCCAAAACCGTAAAAGGCGGCCGTGTCATGAAATTCTCCGCTCTCGTTGTTGTCGGCGACGGCAATGGCAAGATCGGCTTTGGCATGGGCAAATCTGCTGAGGTTCCGGACGCAATCCGCAAAGGCCTGGAGGATGCAAAGAAGAATATGTTCACCGTTGCTCTAAAGGGCACAACTATTCCCCACGACATCATCGGTGAGTTTGGCGCCGGCAGAGTTCTGCTGAAACCCGCCCCCGAAGGTACCGGCGTTATCGCCGGCGGCGCAGTCCGCGCCATCGTAGAGGCTGCTGGCATCAGGGATATCAGAACCAAGTCCCTGCGTTCCAACAACCCCTGCAACGTAGCGAAGGCTACCATCGCCGGACTGAAGTCCCTGCGCAACGTCGCTGACGTAGCTGCAATCAGAGGCAAGTCCGCCGCTGAAATCTTAGGTTAAGGAGGATTCACACCATGGCAAACCTGAAAGTGAAACTTGTCAAAGGTCTGGCCGGTAAGAAGAAAGACCAGATTGCCATCGCTGCTTCCCTCGGCCTGAGAAAGACCGGCGACGTTTCGGTTCAGCCCGATAACGCAGCAACCAAAGGCAAAATCTTCAAAATTTCTCACCTCGTCGAGGTTACCGAAGAATAATCAAGGAGGTGCTCACCAATGAAACTGCATGAATTAGCACCGGTTCCCGGCTCCACCAAGGAACATTTCCGCGTTGGCAGAGGCGCAGGCTCCGGCAACGGCAAGACGGCAGGCAAAGGTCACAAAGGCCAGAATGCCCGTTCCGGCGGCGGTGTCCGTCCCGGATTTGAAGGCGGCCAGATGCCCCTTTACAGACGTCTGCCGAGGAGAGGCTTTAACAACTACAACTTCGCAACCCGTTACGCGATCGTCAACCTGACCGATCTGTGCGGCAAGTTTGAGGACGGCGCAGTTGTTGATACCGAAGCTATGGTAAACGTTGGCCTGGTCAATAACGTTATGGACGGCGTGAAGGTTCTGGGCGACGGCGAAATGACCAAGAACCTGACCGTTAAGGCGGCAGCTTTCTCCAAATCCGCAATCGCGAAAATCGAAGCAGCAGGAGGAAAGGCTGAGGTGATGTAATCATGTTTGAATCTTTAATACAGATCTTCAAACAAAAAGAGCTTCGCTCTAAATTGATTTTCACCCTGGTTATGATCGTCCTTTTTCGCTTGGGCTGTGCTTTAACAGTCCCGTTTCTGGATCCTACCGCGCTGGCTTCCCTGACGGGCAGCGGCTCTTCGGACTTCTTCTCTTATCTGGATGTCCTGACCGGCGGTGCCCTTTCGGATGCGTCTATCTTCGGCCTTTCCATTACGCCGTATATCAACGCGTCGATTATTATCCAGCTGCTGACAGTTGCGATCCCGGCCCTCGAAAGAATGGCTAAGGAAGGCAACGACGGACAGAAAAAGATCCAGAAGATTACCCGTTATGTGACGCTTGGATTGGCGGTTGCGATGGCGGTTATGTACTACTTCGTCCTCCGGAATCAAAAAGGTGTGTTGGAGTATTACAGCGGCTTTTCCGGCGTGTTCAGCGCGATCGTGATTATCGCCTCGTTCGTAGCCGGTACGATGCTGGTTGTCTGGATGGGTGACCAGATCTCAGAGCGCGGCGTTGGAAACGGTATTTCGATCATCCTTTTCGCCGGCATCCTTTCCCGCGGCCCCGATGCCTTTATGACATTGGTCGCTTGGTGGAAGCTCGGCGCGGAAGAACCGAAGTATTATTTCCTGGTACCGATTATTGTCATCGTATTCGCTGCGATGATCGCTTTCATCGTCTTCATGACGAATTCGGAAAGACGCATCCCGGTATCCTACGCGAAACGGGTTGTCGGACGGAAGATGTACGGAGGCCAGTCGACCTATATTCCGATTAAGGTCAATATGACCGGCGTCCTGCCCATCATCTTCGCAATGTCGTTTATGTCCCTGCCCAGCATGATCGAGTCCTTTGTGACTCCGAAGGCGGGCGGCTTCTGGGAAAAGTTCTTTAGTCTTTTCCATTACAATAATATCTTCTATGGGGTTTTGTATTTCCTGTTGATCCTTGCGTTCAACTACTTCTATACGGCAATCCAGTTTAACCCCATGGAAATTGCAAATTCGATCCGCAAAAACAATGGCGCAATTCCCGGTATCCGGCCAGGTAAGCCTACGGTGGATTATTTCTCCAAGGTTATCTCGAAGATTACGCTGCTGGGCGCTCTCTTCCTCGGCCTGATCGCGGTATTCCCGATTGTCTTTTCGGCCCTGACCCAGGCAAACGTATCCCTCGGCGGTACGTCGATCCTGATCGTCGTCGGCGTCGCGCTGGAAACGGTGCGGTCGCTGGAGTCGCAGATCACAATGCGCCATCACAAAGGCTTCTTGGAGTAAATAGATCCCAGGTAATGTAAGGATTGCTCAGAAAGGAATGGCAAGTATGAGACTGATTTTATTAGGAGCCCCCGGCGCCGGCAAAGGCACCCAGGCTGAAGTCATTTGTAACGCACTGAACATCCCCGCGATTTCCACTGGTAACATTCTCAGAGAAGCGAAAGCCAATAAAACTGCTCTGGGATTGGAGGCAGCTTCTTACATGGACAGCGGCAAGCTGGTTCCCGATGAGGTTGTCATCAATATCCTCAAGGAGAGACTGAAGGAAGACGATTGTCAGAACGGTTTCATCCTCGACGGATTCCCCAGAACGGTTCCCCAGGCAGAAGCTCTGGACGCTATGGGCGTCGTAATCGACCGTGTCGTCGATATCGAAGTTCCGGACGAAAAGATCATGGCCCGCCTGTCGGGCAGAAGAGTCTGCGAAAAGTGCGGCAGCTCGTATCATGTCCAGTACAAACCCACCAAGGTGGAAGGGATCTGCGACAGATGCGGCGGCAAAACCGTACAGCGCAAGGACGATGCTCCTGAGACGATCAAGGAACGTCTGGAAGTTTACCATAAGTCTACCGAGCCTCTGAAAGATTATTATAAGAAGACCGGTAAACTGGTCGTTGTAGAAGGTCAGGAGGAAGTCGCCGAGACCTCGGCACTGACTCTCAAAGCTGTGGAGGCATAATTTTCCATGATCGTTTTAAAGACGCAGTCAGAACTTAAGACAATGATGAAAGCAATGCGGATCTCCGCTGAGACTTTAAACATTGCTGAAGAAACAATCCGTGAGGGCATTACGACAAAGGAATTGGATAAAGCCTTGTACGACTTTATTATCCGCAGCGGTGCGAAACCCAGCTTCCTGGGGCTTTACGGATTCCCGGCGACGGCGTGCATTTCGGTGAATGACGTGGTTATCCACGGGATCCCGGACAATACCCGCCTCAAATACGGCGATATTGTCAGCGTCGACGTCGGTGCTTACTGCGACGGCTTCCACGGAGACAACGCTTATACCTTCATCGTAGGCGATACCTCCGAGGAGAACAAAAAGCTGCTTCAGGAGACCGAAGCGGCCCTCTACAAGGGAATTGAACAGGCAATCGTGGGGAACCGCATCGGCGATATTTCCCATGCGATTGAACAGCATATATCCCAGTTTGGCTACGGGATCGTGCGGCAGTTTGTCGGCCACGGTGTGGGCCGCCAGATGCACGAGGACCCGGAAGTCCCCAATTTCGGCAGAGCAGGACGGGGACCGCGGCTGGTGGAGGGTATGACGCTTGCCATCGAACCGATGGTCAACCTAAAGGGTGACGGAGTTAAGACGATGCACGATGGCTGGACGGTTCGAACGACCAGCGGCAGCGTCGCGGCTCATTTTGAGCATTCGATCGCCATTACGTCGAATGGCCCGGTAATTCTGACCAAACGGAAATAAGGGGACATTGGATGGAACCAAAAATCGGTATGGTGGTAAAAAATAAGAGCGGACATGATGAGGGTTTTTTCGCTGTGGTAAAAATTGACAGTTCGTATGTTTATATTGCCAACGGAAAGTCAAGACTGTTAAATAGTCCCAAAAGGAAAAATCCAAAACATCTGACCCTCACCAAAGCGATTCTGGATATGGATGGTATAACCACTGACAGAAAACTGAGAGCCGCACTCTGGCCCTTCAATTTCGGAGGGGCCGGAGGGAAAAATGTAGAGGAGCGTGATTCTCTTGGCTAAAGATGACGTCATTGAAATTGAAGGCGCTACCGTTGTGGATTCCCTTCCGAATGCCACCTTTAAGGTAGAGCTTCCCAATGGACACCAAATTCTGGCTCACATTTCCGGCAAGCTGCGGATGAACTTCATTCGTATCCTGCCCGGCGATAAGGTGACCGTCGAAATGTCGCCGTACGATCTCACAAAGGGACGCATCACCTGGCGTTCCAAGTAATAACAGGGAGGTTATTCAGATGAAAGTAAGACCTTCGGTAAAGCCCATCTGCGATAAATGCAAAGTCATCAAGCGCAAAGGCAAAGTAATGGTCATCTGCGAAAACCCCAAGCATAAACAGCGTCAGGGTTAAGCGGAGGGCTTGCGTGATACAGCAAGCCGATGCAGAACAGAACTTACACGATATATAAATGCTGCGAGGCGGGCGACCGCTTTCGCATTGGAGGTGCAACTTAATGGCTCGTATCGCTGGTGTTGATTTACCCAGAGAAAAGCGCATCGAAATCGGCCTGACCTATGTTTACGGTATCGGCCGCAAATCCGCTTCTGATATTCTCGCCGCAACCGGCATCAATCCCGACATCCGCGTCAAGGATTTGTCTGAGGAAGACGCTACCAAGCTGCGTGAATACATTGATCATCATTATGTTGTTGAGGGCGACCTGAGAAGAAACGTTGCTCTGAACATCAAGAGACTGGTCGAAATAGGCTGCTACCGCGGCGTTCGTCACAGAAAAGGCCTGCCCGTCAGAGGACAGAGAACCAAGACCAATGCCCGTACCAGAAAAGGCCCGAAGAAGACCATCGCCAACAAGAAGAAATAATAGGGAGGAAAACTGAACCATGGCAAAGGTTAACGCGAAAAAAGCATCGACTATCCGTAAACGCCGCGAGCGCAAGAACATTGAGCGTGGCGCTGTTCATATTCAGTCGACCTTCAACAATACCATCGTAACCATCACGGATACACAGGGCAACGCAATTTCCTGGGCCTCCGCCGGTGAGATGGGCTTTAGGGGTTCCAAGAAGTCTACTCCTTTTGCTGCGCAGACCGCTGCTGAGACTGCGGCGAAAGCAGCTATGGAGCATGGTCTGAAGACCGTTGAAGTTTATGTTAAAGGCCCCGGCTCCGGACGTGAAGCCGCGATCAGAGCGCTGCAGGCTGCCGGCCTGGAAGTTAGAATGATCAAGGACGTCACTCCGATCCCCCACAATGGCTGCCGTCCCCCCAAGAGACGCCGCGTATAATTACTGAAAAGGAGGAAACGTTTCCATGGCAAAGAATATGGAGCCGATCGTAAAACGTTGCAGAGCTCTGGGTATTTCCCCTGCTGTGATGGGTTATTCTGTCAATTCTTCCAAGAGCAGATCCAATCTGAGAAACCCTGGCGCACAGAAGAGAGCGAAAAAGTCTGAGTACGCTATGCAGCTCAACGAGAAGCAGAAAGTTAAATTCATCTATGGTATTATGGAGAAACAGTTCCATATGTACTATGAGAAAGCCGCCAGCTCCAATGGTATCACCGGTGAAGTCCTGCTGACCACCATCGAACGCCGTCTGGACAATGTCGTATTCCGTCTTGGCCTTGCGGGCACCCGCCGCGCAGCCCGTCAGATGGTTACCCATGGCCATTACACCGTAAACGGTTCTCGTGTTGATATCGCTTCTTACCTCGTTAAACCCGGCGACGAAATCGCAGTTTGCGACAAGAGCCGCAGCAATGAGTACTTTAAGAAGCTCAAAGAGGAAAATGCGGTTGTGTCCACTCCCAAGTGGCTGGAAGTCGATAGCGAAAATCTGAAGGGCAAAGTTGTAGCAATGCCGCAGAGAGACGATATTGACTACGATGTCGAAGAACATCTGATTGTCGAGCTGTACTCCAAGTAATGATTGGTGATTCGGCAAAGGGATTGCGACTCAAGCAGACGATTGTCTGCGCAGATTTTTACTGCTTAGGAGGGTTTTGTGAATGATAGAGATTGAAAAACCGCAGATTGAGACAGCGGAAATTAAATCCGACGGTACTTACGGAAGATTTGTATTAGAGCCCCTCGAACGCGGTTATGGCACCACTTTAGGCAACAGTTTAAGACGGGTGCTGCTCTCCTCGCTTCCCGGTGTAGCAGTCACATCAATCAAAATTGATGGCGTTCAGCATGAATTTTCAACAGTTCCCGGCGTGAAGGAAGATGTTACTGAAATCGTCCTGAACATGAAGGGTCTGATTGCCAAGATTCACGGCGAGGCACCCAAGACCATCCATATCGAGGCTGAGGGCGAATGTGAAGTTACCGCTGGTGACATCAAGGTAGACTCTGAGGTCGAGATTTTGGATCCTGGTATGCATATCGCGACACTGGGCCCGGGAGCAAAGCTCTACATGGAAATTGTCATCGACAAAGGCCGCGGTTACGTTCCCAGCGAGCGCAACAAGGCGAAGATCGCCAATGTCATTGGGGCAATTCCGGTAGATAGTATTTACACCCCTGTTTTAAAAGTAAATTACACTGTTGAAAATACCCGCGTAGGACAGATCACCGACTATGACAAGCTCACGATTGAAGTTTGGACGGACGGAACGATTTCTGCAAAGGAAGCAGTTTCGCTCGGAGCCAAGGTTCTCACGGAGCATCTCAACCTGTTTGTAGATTTGTCGGATGAGGCATATACAGCAGATATTATGGTCGAAAAGGACGACAAGGGCAAAGAAAAAGTCCTGGAGATGACCATTGAGGAACTTGACCTGTCGGTGCGGTCCTTTAACTGTCTGAAACGTGCAGGCATTAACACGGTTGAAGATTTGATCAGTAAGTCCGAGGAAGAAATGATGAAAGTCAGAAACCTCGGAAGAAAATCCCTCGAGGAAGTTTTGGCGAAGCTCGACGCACTCGGCTTCAGCCTGACCCCCGACGACGAATAAATACTCAAAGTAAGGAGTGAATTTCGATGGCAGGTAGCAGAAAGCTTGGCAGAACTTCTGACCATAGAAAAGCAATGCTCAGAGCCATGGTCACTTTCCTGCTGGAAAACGGCAAGATTGAGACTACTGTAACCAGAGCAAAAGAAGTTCGTGCGATGGCTGAGAAGATGATTACCCTCGGCAAAGCAGGCGACCTTCACAGCAAGCGCCAGGTATTTGCGTACGTCACCAAAGAAGACGTAGCGAAAAAGCTGTTTGACGAAATCGCCCCCAAATACGCGGACAGAAATGGTGGCTACACCAAGATCATTAAGATCGGTCCCCGTCGCGGCGACGCAGCAGAGATGGCTATCATCGAGCTGGTGTAATAGCTTAGTTCCCTGAAATAATTCCCCTCGGTCTAAAGGCCGGGGGGATTTTGCATTTTGCATATAAATCCGATTTCATTTTTGGTGAAAAATATTTCTCTATCATTGTCCCAATGCCGTGTTTCCTTCGTTATAATATATAGAGAAAAAATATCAAAAAAGTAGCAGATCCTGGCTCAACTGCAAGAAGGACGTTACAGCAATACGACATTTCTTCGTATCAATACATATATATCGATAATGAAAAATGGAGGTTTATGTATGAAATTGATTGCAAAAGTTTTGTCGATGATATTCATTGAGAGTTGTTTGTTAACAAGCTGTAATAGTACAGCTGTCAATGAAAAAAATGTAATTGAAGGATCTTCTTTAAGTCCTGCCATGACGATTGAAACGATGACGGAAGCGGCGAAAACAATTGTGCACGGTATCGTGGTTGAGCAAGGGGAGGCATATGTTCATACAGAAGAAACAGAAGACGCCGAAATCACAGTCAGTATGATTGTAACGCCAATGACGATTGAGGTAATCGATTGCTTAAAAGGAGATGTGGAAACTGGCGAAACAATTGTCTATATCCAACGCGGCGGTGAAACAGATACAACAATTCAGACTGTAGACGATGAATGTGCCGTCAGCGTCGGGAAAGAAATATTGATTTTTCTGAATGAAGGCAATGCGACCTGGGGCGCGGGACAAGGTGTCCGAAAAATTCAAAATGGAAATACGACAATTGAAAACCGTATGCTGCCGGCAGCCTTGTATTCTGAAAACAGCGAAAATGCGTATTCCGAAATTTCTCTGGATGATTTGAAATCGTTGGTTTTAGAGTATGTAAATGAATAGATGGAAATGATTATTGATTTTTGCAATAATCCCCCTCGGTCTTCGGATCGAGGAGAATTTTATCTAATCTGGGCTTTTTAAACCGGGGCGTGCCCATTCCCAGGAGGGAATGGGCACGTGTGGTAAAAGGATATCAGCAACTTGGAGAATCTCAATGCCGATAAGTTACTCGGTACGGTCATGCGGTTCCCAGGGCACAACGTCCGACGTTCCCATCAGCCAAATCAGCATCTCCTTTTCCATATGGGCGGCCGTCTCATTATACGCCGGATCGCCGTAAAGATTGCGGAGCTCGGTGGGATCCTGCTGCATATCATACAGTTCATGATCTCCGCTGGTGCGTATGACCAGCTTATATCTTGCGTTGCGCATCATGGTTCCGCGGCAGACAGAGGATGGATCTTTTTGCTGTTGAGTCATTTTGGGATAGTAAATCGTTCCGGGATGGTTAAACATACTGAATCCGACAGTTCCTTCAAAGCACTGCGGTTCCCGTTTGTCATAGCCGCCTTCACACCAAACCGTACGGGCAGCATCGCCGTCGTTGCCGTCCACTTGCTCTGATAGGGAAATGCCAAACTGATCATGTTTAATTTTGATCCCTTCCCAATCACAAATTGTCGGGAAAATATCGAAGGTTTGGGTGAGCTCAGCTACGCGGTGACTACCGGGGCATCCAGGACGGCGGATGATAAGCGGTACACGGGTTAGGTCATCATCGAACGCATTCGGCCACTTTTCAACCAGACCCCAGTCCCCGGCCCAATCGCCGTGGTCGGAGGAGGCTATGACCGTGGTTTGTTTTGCCAGGCCCGTTCGGTCGAGAGCGTCTAAAACCCTTCCAAGCAGCATATCCGCGTACGAAACCATTCCCAGGTAAACGGCGTGGATTTTCTTGAATACCATTTCTTCCGTATCGCCCAGCTCCCGGTATTTGTGGATCAGGCTTTGGAGTTCCGGCTTGCCCCTGAGATCAGGCGGAAGTACCGGCAGCTTTTCGGGATCGTACATCTCGTAATATTGTCTCGGTACCGAATAGGACGCGTGCGGATAGAAGGTCGGCAGGAAGATAAAGAGCGGTTTATCTCCTTCCTTCCAATTTTCGATCGCATCGACCGCAGCCATCGCGCAACGGGTGTCGTTCATTCCTTCCAGTTCTTCGTCCTCCATCGGCGGCAGCAGCATCGTATAATCTTTGACTGTACCAAAGGTTCGCCCGCCGCCGTTCATATTGCCCCCGGCTGTCTCAGCCCCCTTTACGTTACCGGTATAATGCTTGCCGGATCCATGGCCAAAATCCACATACAAATATTTATCAATACAGGAAAAGTAGGTTTCTTCGTCAAACATATGGTTTTTGCCGTATACATGGATCTCATAGCCGGCATCATGCAGATAGCGAAGGAAGTTTGGCTGGCGGCTATCGATAAAATACCGCAGCGTCCGATATCCATGGACATGAGGGTACCATCCGGTCATCAAGCTGCACCGGGAGGCGACGCAAACCGGGTGGGTAGTATAATTCTGTTCAAATAGTGTCCCCTCTGCCGCCAGACGGTCAAAGTTAGGGGTCAAGGCAAAAGGGTTGTTGTAGCAGTGCAGGCTGGATGCCCGCATTTCGTCCGGAAAAAAGAATACATAATGCTGTCTCATAAATTTTTCATCCTTTCTGTTGCTTTTCCTCTTTAATTTGACGGATGAAGGCGGGAATATCGATATTGCCTTGCGGCATACCGGCAAACATTTTGCCCAATGGGCCGTGATGAACCGGCAGCGGAACCGAAGAGGAATAAACCGGATCCGGGTAATCGCGGGAGGCATCCGTTGTGTGCCAGCGCTCAGATTCATCCATTTCCTGTTCCATCGTCCAACGGGTCACCATCTTCATACCCTCGTTCCGGATTTTCCAACGGACAAGGATATCCTCCGGATTCCAGTCCCGATGTGCAGCACAGGAAAGTTCCCCCGCAATATCCGGATGTTCCGCAATGCAGTTATGCAGCTCATCCGGATCCTTATTCAGGTCAAATAAGAGGTCATCTTTTTCATATCCCGCGTACATAATATATTTAAACTTTTTAGACACTGCCATACGTCCAGGGACTTTGTTTCCTTCAACCGTTTCGATCATCGAAGCGTCCGAAAGGACTATGTGCTCTGTTTCTTCTCCTGCGCCAGTCAGTTCCTTCCATATGCTGCGTCCATCCTGCCTGGGAGGCGGATCGGTACCGGCCATTTCACACAGTGTCGGGCCCAAATCCATGATACTGACTGTCTCCGACAGCTTCTTTCCGGCAGGAATTCCATCCCCGTAGAAAACCATAGGGATGTGGGATGACGGCTCAAAAAAACTGGTTTTGCCGTACATACCCCTTGTTCCACAGGAATCCCCATGATCGGACAGATAAACGAAGAGCCCTTCCCGGCCGGACGCTTGTAAATATTCGGTCCATTTATCACGAACTTGGCCGATCAGTCCGTCCATGAATTCGGTCATGGCCCAATATGCTGCACGGGCAGCATGGACCGTTTCGGGCGTTTCATCGATATGGCGGCCGCGATAAGGAGGATAATCATAGTCGCAGGCTGCACTGGCTGCGTGAGGAGGCTGGACATGGGCATCATAGTAGGCGTATAGTTCGGGCGGGGCAACATATGGAAAATGCGGCGCGTAAGTACCGACGACTATGCATTGGGGTTTTTGATGGGGGTGGCTGAGGTATTCCAATGCCACTGCCGTTACCGCACGGTCGTACTCTAAAACAGGGGAATTACCGCCGCCGATGATCTTTAAAGCGCCGGGTTCGGCAAAGGTCATTGTGTACAATTGCCGTTCCTTTATAATATTCTTCCGGTATCCCGGCCAGACCGGCGTCAGTTCCCCCATAATCCGCTTTGAAAAACCATGCCGTTGATCGGGGCCGTCAAAGTGCATCCGTCCGCAAAGAACCGTTTCATACCCAACAATTCCCAAAGCGTGGAGAAAAGTAGGCTGTTCCGGCGGGATGGAGCCGCTATTATCCAAAACGCCGTTTTTAGACGGCAGCTGTCCCGACAGCATGGGCATCCGTGCCGGGACGCACAGTGGGCAGGAGGTGTATGCATTTTCGATAACGGTTCCTGCCTGGGCAAGAGCATCCAGGTTCGGCGTGCGGATAACTGGATCGCCCGCATAGCTGGATAGAAAGGCGGAGTGCTGATCAGACATAAAAATTAGAATATCTTTCACAGGTGTTTGCTCTCCTCTCGATCTCATTTTACATCATCGGGAGCCCTATCGCAATGGGTTCCTTTTTCAGTACCTCTTCCCGAGGCAGCACTGCCCATTCCGGCGGCCGGTAGGACGGAAGCAGGGAAGGATGATGGAGTGTACCGTCTTCGTTTAGCAGCCCGTCGCCCGGACGGGAAATAAACTGCTGGATCAAATATTCACGCATACGGTTCATTTCAGCTATTTCTTCCGGGGAGCCGTTCCCGGAAAGATTGTGCAGCTCATCCGGATCGCACTTCAAATCAAAGAAGTACTCGTCTCCCGTAACCGAATTTCACACATATTTATACCGGCTTGAAACGACGAAGTCCCAGCCCACCTGGATCCCGAAAGCCTTCATGTCGCGGTAATTTTCGCCGTAAATATATTTTCTGCCCCAGTCTTTTTCTAAGATTTCACCTTCCAGCAGCGGGCGAAGGCTGACGCCGTCATACTCGTCCTTCGGGGTGATCCCTGCGTAATCCAAAAAGGTCGGCAGAAGGTCAATCAGCGAAACCGGTGTGTCGATTTCCGCCGGCTTTTTCGGTGTGCGCGCAGGCAGCTTAAAGATAAACGGAACACGGGCAGACCCTTCAAAGACCGGGCCTTTGCGGAACATATTATGATCGCCCAACAGTTCGCCGTGGTCGGCAGTAAAAACGAGCAGGGTATTGCGGGAAAGGCCGGATTTTGCCAGATAGGCCAACAGCTTTCCAATCTGCTGGTCAATAAAGGTGATCTGGGCATAATACGCTTTTTTGGCCAGCTGAATCACCCGGTCTTCCATTTTTCCTTCAAAAGGCTTGATATTCATCGTGGGATTCCCGTATTTTTCTGCCCATTCCCCGATTACAGCGGGCGGAAGGTCGACGTCATCATACATCCGCAGGTATTCGGCAGGCGGATCCAGCGGCGGGTGGGGACGGTGAAAGCTGACCTGCAGATAAAAGGGACGGGTCGTGTCACGGTGCTGGAGCTGGCGGACAGCTTCAGATGCTGTCCAGGCAGACGGATGGAGGTATTCCGCCTCGGTCCAGGGCATGACAACACAGGAATTGTTGTCCGATGTCAAAGCAGTATCGACGACCCGTCCGCCGGTCATATCATTCAGCCAGAGCTGGTAATCGCTAACCTCGCCGAATTCATCCCGCCCTGTTTCGTAGATACGGTTGACTTCAAAGCCTAGGCACCGTCGGTACGGCTTAAAATGGTTTTTGCCGACGTTGATGGTCTGGTAACCGCCGTCCCGGAGCTGCTGCATAAGGGTATCCGGATAATCCCAAGGCTGGATAAAATTGTTGGTAAAAAAGCCTGCCCCCGACGACATCTTTCCGGTTACAAGGCAGGCCCGGGCAGGGATACAGGTTGGGCTGGGACTGTAGCCGCGATGGGCGAGAACCCCTTGTTCCGCAAGATGGTCGAGGAAGGGGGTGCGGATATATGGGTTCCCGTCGGCGTGGATGCAGTCGCCGCGGAACTGATCAGAAAAAATCAGAATAATATTTGGACGGTTGTCTTTCATGGTATCTCCCTTTCATAAAAAGTACCGCGCAGCATGAACGCTACGCGGTACCGCAGTTAAATGTGCTTTATTCGAGCGTCCGATCGTAGGCCGCCTGGGCACAGGCAAGGAAATCCTCAAGCCCTGCATTATTCAGCTCGTCAATATACTGCTGCCAAGCCTTGTCGTCGTTGATATCCCATTCACCGACGGTGAATTTCGCGATACCTTCGTTGACCATATCTTTGATGTAGGCAGAGCACTCGTTGACGATTTCTGCTTCTTCAACGGTGTAGTTGCTGACCGGGATAGTGTTCTTCGGTTCAGTCGCCATATAGGACGGAACAGCAGCCGCATTTTTCGCTTCACTGGAAACGTCCGCGCCCTCCGGATAACCTGCATTATTATTATGGATATCGTTGACGAAGGGCAGCATATTCATCCACATGGTATTCTGGGGGACCATCCAGATGCTGTTGGTTACAATAATAGATGCCTGTTCACCGTACAGACTCAGCTTTCCTTCCGGAGCCTTTTCATAGTTATAATCCGCCTTTCTGCGAAAGGCACCTACGAGGTTATGAAACA
>CAYWRQ010000062.1:0-14871 GCA_964460915.1 uncultured Oscillospiraceae bacterium | reverse complement strand
TTTTACCATATTTGAAACCATTTGGGTAGTGCCTATTAAATCAGAGGTTCCCTAAAAAAACATCGGCCGCCACCTCCTCGATATCCTCCCGGGTCATGGATTTGCGCAGGATATTGGATATAACCGCCAGGACATAGGGAGAAAAGAAGCGGATCCCCTCCTCCAGGGCCTTTATGTCCCGCCGCCTTAATCGTTGAAGCCATTCTTTTTCATCCAAGTTCCCATCTCCCCTTTATGTTGCTGCAACAGCTGTTCACCTATATAGACACGAGAAAATCAAAAACGGTTGCAAAAACTTTTCCAAAAAAAGCCCTTTATAGGACAACACCTCCCGCCGCAGCGTCATTCTGCGGCAGGAGGTGTTGTTTATTGAAAATCGCTGCTCTGCGGCATTATCTGCCCTTGATCCAAAAATGCGGGGTTTTCCTGTTCCAATCCGGTTGGGTAGGATTTGCGGAACACTCTGCCGAAAGGGTGATATAGTGGAATTTTGACTGCGGCAGCTTTTCCGGGGAGAAATGTATCAGCATATACTCTGCGATTGCCTCCCAGTCGGTGACCGAAAAGGCGTGGTGTCCTTCCCGAAAAAACATCGCGTCATTTTGCGGGACACCCAGCAGCCGGTAAATTTCCGCCGAGGCCCGCCAAATAATCTGGATCCCATACGGGTTTGCCCAATCATCATCTAGCGAATCGGTCGTTAAAAGCAGCCGGGGCGCAATCAATCCCCGAGCGAAATGCATATCAAAGGGCAGCCGGAATTCCGGCCCGACCTTTCCGCTTGCAGAAGGGTCTATCTGTTTCACCAGTTCCGCGTAATAGCCCTCCACCGTCGGCGCCGCCAATGCCGCGCTGTAATCGACCGGGGGCGCCTCACGATAAACGCCGAAATCCTTCAGTTCATCCGCCCACCAGTACGAAAACATACGGCTCATGCTCCCAATCGTCTCCTGGACGCCGCCGCCTTCTCCCAAACGGTCCCCCAGGAACCGGAAGCTCCCCGAGCCGCCGCACCCGGAGCCGCCCGGAGCGCATAGGGCGATCCGCTCATCATAAATGGCCGCGCAAAGGGCGACCTTGCCGTTGCGGGAATAGCCGGTGACGGCGATTTTCTCCATATCGGCATAAGGACAGCCTTCCAAATAATCGATAATCCGGCTATATCCCCAGGCCCAGACCGCCATAGCCCGCCAGCTGTAACCGGGATATGCTTTGAGACAGGGGCTTTGCTCATAAAATGCGTAGCTGTCGGTGCCCAACTGTTCCTTGTCAAAACGGATCAAAACCACGCCGTTTTGGATCAGCATCTCCTCGATCGGACAGAAATCCTTTTCGCCAAAATCATTCCAAATGAGTACCGGATGCTGCCCTTCATCCGCCGGCCGCAGGCAGGAAAACCGCAGCTTCAGCTCTTTTTCCGGCCCGAAGGTCAATAAGACCTCCTCCCGCAGGGCTGTCCCGTCATAAGCAGGCTCCGCTTTTTCCGCCTGTCCGGTCACATTGCCGGGAGACGGCGGCATCTCACCGTACAGATAGTGCGCAAGCATCGCCTTCAGATACCCGCGCTGCTCCTCCCATTCCTCCGGCCCGGACAGTTCCGACCCATCCGATTTCATAAACGGATTGGGCAGTTCGTTTATTTCCGGAAGTTTTTCGTATGCTGCAAACGTATATTCCATTGCCGTGCACCCCTTTTTCTTTTATTATAGCATAGCTTTCCGGCCGCGGCAATCCGAACGGGAAGGAAATCAGTCCGTTTCGGAAAAGGCTTCGTTTTCCTGTGTCGCCTGGTTATAAATCGCTGCGACGGCCTTCCGCTGCCGTCCCATGGTCAGCCAAAGAACTGCCGAGGTAAAAATCCCGCCTGCGCTCAGGCAGAGCCGGTAATCCATGACCTCTCCCAGCGCGCCGATCAGTAAGCTGATCACACAAAAGACAGCCGAGGACAATACCGTATTAAAGGCGTTCAGCCGCACCCGGTATTCTTCCGGGAGATAGCTCTGCACCGCCGCCATCCGCAGGATCGCGCTGTTAATCCCTAGGAATCCGCAGAGTGCCCGGTTGATCAGCATCAGCGGGTACGGGAGCCACAAAAGGATCGCATCCATCAGCTCAAAGGTTTGATAAACGAAAAAGGCAAAGGAAAACCGTTTCTTTTCCGGAACCGGGATATGGTAATGCAAAAATCCGCCGATGCTCCTTCCGGCAAATTCCGCCGCAGAAAAGAGCGAATACATCGCCGCCGTAAAACCGGCCGCCGTCCGGAAAAAGGCAATCAAAATCGGGGAGAAGGAATTGCCGACGGCGTTGGTGACCGCCATATAGAGATAGATGCTTTGCAGCCCCTTCTCCTTTTTCAGGAACCGAACCGCGTCGGCCACATCCTCCCGCCAAAGCCGAAAGGAAAATTTTTCTCCTTCCATCCGGCGCTCCTCTTTGATCTCTATCCGGCTTTCGACAGCGGCTGCGAGAACCGAGAGCGCCGCCTGCACGATCAGGATTACGGCGACGCCGGCCGTATCCAGTAAAACTGCCGCTGCCGGCATCATGACCACCTTTAACACCGGATAGATCATCGTCGAAACCGAGTAGCCCTTTTCTTCCATCCCCTCCGGAATCAGGCGGGGAAAGATGCTGTCGTAGGCCAGCATATCAAAAGAAGACAGGCTCGCCAGCAGCAGCGAGAAAAAGAGATACCCCACATAAGAAAACGGACGGAACATCAGGTAAACCCCCGCTGTCCCGTACAAAACCCCGTTGACCAGGTCGCCCCCGACGAGGAACGGCTTTCGGGGCAGCCGGTCCATAATCGGGGAAACGATCAGCGGTATCAAAAAGTTTGGGAAAATCCCGATTGCAAGGAGGATTGCCGCCGCGAGGGTCGACCCCGTTTCGTCATAGACAAGAAACGACAGCGCAAACCCGCCCGCAATGCCGCCTGCCGCACCTAAAACGGTGGCGGCGGTTACCAAAGTGAAATTTTTGCTCCAAAGAGTGTCCTTTGTCTTTCGCATGGATGGATCCTTTCTGGTTATCTGAATGTAAATCTGTTACATCCAGTATAGCAAATCCATCCTGCAAAAGTAAGCCGGTTCTTTTATGAAAAAATCGAGGGATTTTTCCCTTTAGCGGCTATCTTTCCCTGATTTGTAGGAAAATCCAGCAGCAGCTGGTACGCGTCCTTATATAAACGGTTCTCGGTATACCATTCCAGCACCCAGGGCAGGTGGAAACCCGCGTACCCGCTGGGAAGACAGCGGCGCATCTCGGAAAAACAGGCGAGCAGCCGCTCCCCATAGGCTGGCTGCTGCAAATAATCCGGATGGGTCAGCCGGTAACGAACCAGCTCCAGCATCTCCTTTTGGATTCCTGTCTCCAGACAGCTCTCGGCCGTCTCCGCCTTATCCAGGGCGGAAAGGGCTTCCTCCTTTTTCCCCAGCTTTTCGCAGCAGACCGCCAGCTTATGCAGGGACAGGGCGGAAGGCTCCTGCAAACGGGAAAAGTATCCATACGCCTCCTCCGTCCGCCCGATTTCCAGGGCTGTCGAAGCGATGTTATAGTCGATACTTTGGATAACATTCTCTGCGTACTCGGTGTGCAGGGACTCCAATATCCGCCGGGCAATTTGGTAATGGGCGGTCATCTGCGGAAAATCGAATAAATTGCTGTAACAGTTGCCAGTGTAAAGGCGGGATTCCAGCATCAGGTATACCTCTCCGTTTTCCGCCGCCAGCTGATAGCTGCGCTGCAGATATTCGATTGCCCGGGAGTAGCTGCCGTTTTCGTATTCCGTTAAGCCCACCGAAAGGTAGCTGAATGGACTCGGATACAGCCGCAATAGATCATCGTATCGCTCTTCAATATCAAGAAATAGGATATGCTGCCGCTCGTCCATCAGGTTTTCGTACTGGGCAAGGGCGGCGCGCGTCCTTTCTTCCTCCGGGTCGATCTTGCACCATATCCGCAGCAGCATCCCATCCAGCAGGAAAGGCGTCCTCCGGCAAGTTTCCCAGCTTTCCCCAAGCTGTCTTATTTCCGTTTCCCGTTCTTTTTCGTTGCCAAAACCCTTTGCCAGGAAAATCCCGTCATATAACCGGTTGATCAGCCTGCTGATCTTTTGCAGCTCGTCCCCGCTGTCCAACCACTCTATGCCAAGCTTCCCCATCAAACACCGCAGCACTTCCGGGCTTGCCTGCACCTTTCCCTGCTCGATTTTGGAGAGATAGGAAACGGCGCAAACACCCCTGCACAGCCCTTCCTGGCTCCAATCCTTCAGCAGCCGCTGCTGCCGTATCCAAACTCCAACATACCGTGTATCCACTTTTCCCGCCTCCTGTTCTATTTTATCTTAGCATACCCTTATCTTTTTGTCCAGAATACGTCTGCCGGCACCCCTTGACAAAGGCGCACTCCCGTGCTATAATATCGATGAATGATATCAAGTAACGATATTGAGGACGGTGAAAATCAATGCCGAGAAAAGCCCTTGAAAGCCTGACCGAATCGATGTTTTACTTGCTGATGGCGTTTCGCCGGGAGCCGATGTGCGGGATTGATGCGGCGGCGTTTATCGAACAGAAAACGAAAGGCCGGTGCAGGATAGGCCCGGCGACCCTGTATACGATTCTCGGGAAATTTGAAAAGGAAAAGTACATCGAAGAGATCGAGGTCGAAGGCCGGAAACGCACCTACCGTATCACCGACAAAGGGAAAAAGGCGTATCAGGATGAGGTAGACCGGCTGCGGCACTGCCTGGACGACGCCGACCGGGAACCGATCTGCCGGGGATAAAGCTGAAAGGAGCATTGCAATGGAACAGACACAGGAAAAACAGGAACGGGGTAAAATTATCTACCGTCTGCCGCCCTGCCCCTCTTACGATATCGAGGGAACCGAGTCCTGGCTGGAAAGTATGGTGCAGAAGGGCCTTTTCCTGTCCGAAGAAGGGTGGATCGACAGCATCCTGCGCTTTTCTGCCGGGACAGGGAAAAAGGTTCGTTACCGCTTAGAGGCTGCGCCGCAGAGCACCGGCTTTTTTTCCGCCGGCAATGAGCCGGACGAAGAAGCCGTTGAAATTGCAAATGCGGCCGGGTGGAAATACCTGCGCAAATACGGGCAGTTTTATGTGTATAGGACGGAGGACGAAACCGCGCCGGAGCTGAACACCGATCCCACCGTACAGGCGATGGCGCTGAACATTGTCCGCAAACGGGAGCGGAGCAGCACCTTCTCTTTCTTTTTCTGGATTTTGGTTTATCCTGCACTCAGGCTTTTTGGCTATCCGTTTATGGTGCTGACGGTGGCGCTTGGGCTGCCGGTTGCGATCCTCAGCTTTTTCGTCGTCCTCCTGGAAGTATACAGCCATATCAAGAAGCTGCGCCATCTGCGCCGTTTACGGAAAAAACTGGCGTCCGGGGAGGAACTGGACCATCATAAGTCGTGGGAAAAGGGCGCGGCGATACACCGAACGGTGCGGGTTTTACTGGCGGTGTGCTGGGTTGCCTGGGCCGGGGTCTTGCTGCGGATATGGGGCGATGAGCTGATCGACGACGGGAAAATCCCGCTGGAAGAGTATACCGGGACAATCCCCTGCGCGACGATGGCCGATATGGGCAGCGATTTCCAGCTGGATACAACCGGCTATGGCGGCAGCGAAATCAAGGTCTGGTCCAGTCTTTTAACGCCTGCTGCCGTCGATCTGCGCCAATACGGCAGCGTAACGCTGGCAGACGGGCGGAAAATATCCGGCGTCATTTATATCGACTATTATGAAACGGTATCTCCCTGGCTGGCAAAAGAACTGGCGAAGGAACACCAGCGGTATGATAAAAGGCAGCGGAAAAAGTATTATCAAGAGCTTACCCTCCCTGACCTCGGGGTCGATTATCAGGCCGCGTATATGGAAATCGAACCGGCCGTAGTGCTGGTGGAGGGGAATAAGATGATATCCGTCGGCTTCCTGCAATGGGGTAAAAGTGAAGGAATGTCCACCGAGGAATGGGCAGCATTTTTCGCCGAAAGCATAAAACAATAGCCAAAAGAACCGGCGGAAAATAAGCCGCGCGATCCGAAATCGGGTACAGCGTGCAGAAATAGGCATAGCCCAAACAGGCCATGCCTATTTTTTATTCATATAACCCGTTATACTCCGGCAGCGGATAATCCAGCTCATAGTTTTTGCACAGTTCAATGAAATTTTGCATAGAAGCCGTCAAGAATTTATCCCTATGGCAGATAATATAGAAATTGCGCCGAAAGGCCAAATCCTGGACGCTTACCGATACGATAAGGCCTTGTTTTAACGCCGGAAGGACCATTCGATGGGGCAGCACCGCAATCCCAAGCCCTTTTACGGCCGCATTGACAAGTGCCGTGGTACTCATCGCCTCCCAGGCGGGCGTAATGCTGATCCCGGCCTGCTCCATCACCCGGTCAAACAGTTCTCTGGTTCCACTTCCATGTTCACGGAGGAGGAACCTTTGTCTTTTGAACTCGTCCACCGATATGGTTTCTCCCTGCTTCCAGCCCTTTTGAGCCGAGCAGATAACGCTCAGATAGTCCTCCATATAGGCTTCCGATACGATATGCGGATGATGCGCAATCCCCTCGCTCAAAGCGCAGTCCAGTTCATTGGACAGGATTTTCTGCTCCAGCCGGTCGGATGGCTCCACAACCACCCGGACGTCGATTTCGGGGAACCGGCTGGAAAAGGCGTTTACATAGCCTGGCAAAAACTGCGATCCGATGGTGATGCTGGCACCGACCCGCAGGATTCCCTTCGCGTCCCAGTCGCGAAGTCCCGTCTCCATATCCTTAAACAGATCACAAATATGGATGGCGTACTGTAGGAAAAGCTCTCCGGCCTGGGTAATTTGCAGCCTTCGGCCGATTCGGTCAAACAGACGGACACCGTAGTATTGCTCCAGCTCTTTAATTGCCAGGCTGACTGCCGGCTGTGTCATATGCAAAGCCTCGGCCGCTTTGGTGGAATTGTACCCGTTCTCGCACACCGTACGGAATATCATCATGTGGCGTAAAGTCATGTGTTTGCTCCTTATATGGATTTTCTTATCGTTTTTATTAAATTATATTATTTCCATTATCAGAAGTCAAGGGGTATAATAGGGACAAATACAGAAAGGTCGGGAGATATGCAATGTTGACAGAAAGCAGAAATCAAAAATATGGAAAGTTATTTTTCTCCACCCTGAAGCTCAGCGCCTGTACATTTGGCGGAGGGTTTGTCATTATTCCGCTCATGAGGAAGAAATTTGTGGAGGAGCTGGGCTGGATTCAAGAACAGGAGATGCTGGATCTGACGGCCATTGCCCAATCCTCGCCGGGCGCGATTGCGGTCAACGCGTCGATTTTGGTGGGGTACCATGTCGCCGGAATTCCAGGCGCGCTGCTGACCGTTTTCGGAACGATCCTGCCGCCCCTGGTGATCATCTCGGTGATATCGCTTTTTTATCAGGCTTTTCGCGATAATACCGCCGTCAATATGGCGATGGCGGGTATGCTGTGCGGTGTTGCGGCCGTCATTCTCGACGTAACCGTCCACATGGCGGAAACGGTTTTCCGGCAAAAGCGGATTTTCCCTCTTTTGGTTATGGCGGGCGCGTTTACAGCGGTTCGGTTCTTTTCCGTCAATATCATCGTGATCATCTTCGTCTGCGGGGCCGCCGGCGCGGCGGATGTATGGCGGCGGGAAAAGCTGGGGAAAGGACGTGACGCGAAATGATCTATCTCGAACTATTCTGGAGCTTTTTCCAGATCGGTTTGTTCAGCATCGGCGGCGGATATGCGGCCATGCCCTTGATACAAAGCCAGGTGGTGGATATCCACCCGTGGCTGAATATGACGCAGTTTGCCGACATTATGACCATTGCCGAAATGACGCCGGGGCCGATCGCCATCAACGCCGCGACCTTTGTGGGTATTCAGGTAGCGGGGCTGCCCGGCGCCCTGATCGCCACTGCCGGCTGTATCCTTCCGTCCTGTGTGATCGTCATGACGCTGGCCTATATTTACTATCGTTTCCGCGGCCTGCATATGGTCCAGGGGGTTCTGGACGGGCTTCGTCCGGCGGTCATTGCGATGATCGCGTCGGCGGGGCTTTCACTGCTGATCATGGCGGTTTACGGACAGAGGACCCTCCCGGCGCATCTGGCCGGATTTGACGGGATTGCGCTGCTGATTTTCATTGCCGGATTCGTTGTTTTACGGAAAGGAAAGGTCAGCCCCCTATGGGTCATGGCTGCTTCCGGCGTCGCAGGAATCATCCTGTATACATTTTTTTAAGGCGGGATTTACTATGAAGTATATACTGAAATGCGGGGCCTTGTACGACCCGCAATCCCAACAGGCATTGGCGAAAATAAAATGCTCCCTGCCGGGGCCGGTAAAAAAGATCTTCCGGGGCGGAGACGAACCTGCCCTGAGAACGGATATCCGGTATTCCGGCGATCCCAACAGGCAGGGCGGCGACGTCCGGAACAAAGAATATACGATCACCGACCCGGAAAACCAAATCGTAGCCGCCGCCCATCCGGACTATGCCGAAGGAGAAGACCCTTCCGCAAACGGCTGGCCGGTCTGCCGGCTGCCCAGGGTCGACCATGCCCGGCTCACCATAAAGGGCGCGGGCTACTTCCTGCGGATGTACGGCAGCGGGAACTATATAATCCGGGAGGTAAACAGCCAAAAAGCCGTCCGAATCGTACACAGGGGAACCGGCGGCGGATGGAGCGTGGAGGACAGCGTCGGCCTTACGCCGGAAATGCTTTGCGGCCTGTTTGTGTTTTGCAGGTATCTTGAACAGGAAAACGAATTGGTCCTTGTGTGAGGACGCAGCCACAGGAATACCGGCGGCTGTTAGATATTATATAGATTTGTCCACCTGCACCATCCTGCCGTAAAAGATTTGTCCATCCTGTTCTTGACATTTTTTGACAAAATCTGTATTATATTAGTAAATGATGACTTCGGGAGCGATAGTATGGTCAGTACTACACAGGTAATCCCCATTTTTAGAAAAAAAGCGCCGTGTTATTTGGCGGGTGTAGTGCCCACTTTTCCCGATTATAAATAAATTATCCATTCACAGGACTAACTGCCCTTATCGGCAGTTGGTCCTTTTTTAGGGAGTGACCGATATGATCAAAAACTGGGACAGCGTAACAATTTCCTCTGTCTTTTCCGATCAGGGCGTAGATTGCTACCGGCTAAACGGAGGCGATTTCCGGAACGAATACTATATCATTTCGGAGGCCGAGACGCGCAAGCTGATGAACCACCCGGAGGTTGTCGGATACGAGGTTTACCGCTGCCTCTTAAACGCGACCTCGCAGATGATGTACTATTTAAAAGAACAGAAAAAGATTTCGGGGGCCAATATCCTGTCGATCCTGCGGGGAGCGCTGAACTATCCGCTGGAGGAAAGCTGCTACCGGGAGCATATCCGCGTCCATGATATTAGCTTCCTGTCCAGTGAGCGGGTGTTTGACGAAAACGAGATGGTCGGGCTGGACATTAAATACAGTAAGCTGGCCATGGTGCCGGACAGCACGCTGATGATCGGCGATATCATCGCCTCCGGTGAAACGCTGGTGCACTGTTTGCGGTATGTGACCGATTTTTACCGGGAGCACGGCGCAAAGCTGAGAAACATTCTGGTCTTTACAATCGGCGGGACCAGGGGAATCGAGCTATTAGAACGGCTGACCGCGGAAATACGGGAGTTCTGGCCGGAGTTTGAAGGGTTCATCACCGTATATTACGAGGGGATCTTCAACTGCTACGAGGAAGGGAACAGGGGCGTCTCCGGAATCAATATCGCAAACGTCGATTTTTACTGGAAGGGTGGCATCATTGCCCCCGCTTTCCGCAGACAGACCCTGTCAATGCAGAACCCGCTGTTTGAAAAGTGCACGATTTATGACGGCGGCGCCAGACGGTATGAGATTTTGGAGCACATCGAAGAGGTCACCGACTTCTGGAAGAATATGCTCAAACGCGCAGACCAGATCGATATGACTGCGCTGCTGGAAGAAAAGCTGGGCCATTCCCTTACGATATCCTATGAGGATTGGGTGCACGACTGCCATTATGAGCAGCTGGAAGAAAAGGAAAAGCTGTGGCTCTTCCGTCAGGAAAAAGGCTTTATTGAGAGCGTTCGAAACGTAACGCTTCATGAGATCGCCAAACAGCGTCTCGAGGAGTTTACGACCGCCCTGAAGAAGTACTGTCCGGACGACAGATATACAAATATTGAAAAGGAGAAAGAGACGAATGAGTAAAAAGAAAACAGTATCCGTCGATGTTGATTACGCGGAAACTGCCGTCCCGAAGGGGAGCCGGAGAAGCGTCCTCACGATGTTTATGATCATGCTGGGCTTTACCTTCTTCTCGGCCAGTATGTGGGTCGGCCAGGAGCTGGCGGACGGGCTGGACCTCGGCGGATTTATCGGTTCGCTGATTTTGGGCGGCATTATTTTGGGACTATATACCGGATTATTGGGGTATATCGGCGCGGAATCGGGGTTAAGCCTTGACCTGCTGGCCCGCAAGGCCTTTGGCAGCAAAGGCTCCTACCTGCCCTCGGCGATGATTTCCTTTACACAGATCGGCTGGTTTGGGGTCGGCATCGCGATGTTTGCGATCCCGGTCGCCAACGAGCTGCTGGGCGGCAGCAATACGGCAAAATGGGTGCTGGTTATCCTCGCCGGTATCTGTATGACCGCTTCGGCTTATTTCGGCATCAAGTCGCTGACGATTGTCAGCTATGTAGCTGTTCCGCTGGTCGCGATTTTGGGCACCGTCGCGATGATCCTGGCCGTAGTCCGGGGAGACGGGACGCTCGTCGATCAGTTTGCCAAATCGAGCGGCACACTGACCGTTATCTCCGGCGCCGGGCTGGTCATGGGCTCGTTTGTTTCGGGCGGTACCGCAACGCCGAATTTCACCCGCTTTGCGAAGAACGGCAAGGTCGGCGCGATTACAACGGTCGTCGCCTTCTTCATCGGCAACTCGCTGATGTTCTTCTTCGGCGGCGTATCCTCGGTCTATGTCGGCGGCAACGATATTTTCGAGGTCATGCTGAACCTGAACCTGTTCTATATGGCCGTGCTGGTTCTGGGCCTGAACATCTGGACCACCAATGACAACGCCCTTTATTCCGCGGGCCTTGGCCTTGCCAACATCTTCAGCCAGAAGAAAAAACCGATGGTCCTCGTTTCCGGCATTATCGGCACAATCGCCTCGATCTGGCTGTACAACAACTTCTGCGGCTGGCTCAATGTCCTCAACTGCACCCTCCCGCCTGTCGGCATCATCGTCGTCCTGGCATACTTTATGAACAAGAAGGATTATGAGAACACGCAGGTTCATCAGGCTGTCAACTGGTTCGCAGTGGCAGGCGTCATCCTCGGCGCCGTCGTGGCAAACCTCGTCAAATGGGGCATCGCTTCGATCAACGGCATGGCCATTGCGGCGGTATGCTACCTGATCGGCTATTTTGTCAAAAAGAAATAATACAACGGCTGATTTGCATGAAAATACCCTGTCACTCTTTTCGAGCGACAGGGTATTTTAGCGTCCGTATCCGCCGGGTCGGAAAAACCGTCTCGTTGTTCATCCTGTTCAGTTCGATGCTTATCCAACATACGGGGCCGTTCAAAATAAGCTTGATTTCCGAATTTTACCACCATTCAGAATGGACGCGGCCCTCTTCCCAGTTCCGCTTCGGCCAGGCAGCATTCGCTTTTTCATCCGGATACCCCAGCGCCAGGATCGAATGGGGGACTACATTTTCCGGGAGTCCGAACAGCTCCGCCTGCCTTTTCACCCGATCCATCTGCGGCCAGGTCCCCAGCCAAACGCTCCCGATTCCCAGTTCCCACGCGGCCAACGTCATATTCTGCGCGGCAATCGCGCCGTCGATCACCCAGTATTCCTGCGCAGGCGGGAATGCACGGGAGAGGTCGCCGCAGACCAGGATGGCGGCGGCCGCTGTCCGCAAAGGGGTCGCCGGTACGCCGTTGGCATCCGCCATCTTACAAAGGGTTTCCCTGTCCCGGACGACGATAAAGGCCCAGTCGCGGGCATTTACGCAGCTGGGGCCGCTCATACCGGCTTCTAAAATCGTATGCATATCCGCTTCGCTGATCGGACGCTCCGTGTAGCTGCGGACGCTTTTGCGGGAGAAAATTGCCTCTAAAGTATCCATTATGCTTCTTCCTTTCGCTCGGTTATACGAAAAGCGTAAGCCCAAATCCGGACTTACGCTTTTTGCTGCACGATGATAGATTCAGTATACCATAGAGCGGGTATCCTGTCAACGGTCCTCAGTTCCATCCCCGCGCCGACGGGTCGAGCATCCCGGTTGCCGTATAGAGCAGTGCGTTGCAGACAGCGGCCGCAACATTGCTCCCGCCTTTCCGCCCCATGGCGGCAATCGCCGGTACGCCGTATTCGGTACAAGCCGCCCATAGCCGCTCCTTGCTTTCCACGACATTGACAAACCCCACCGGCACCCCAATGACCAGCGCCGGACGAAGCCCTTTTTCCATCAGGGAAACAATTTGGATGAGGGCGGTCGGCGCGTTCCCAACCGCCAGTACAGCCCCGGGATACTCCCGCGCCGCCTTCTCCATAGCGGCGGCCGCCCGGGTGGTACCGTTTTCCTTTGCGGCCCTCGCGACATCTTCATCCGCCATAAAGCAGTGCGCTGTACTGCCCAGCTTAGCAAGTGCCGGCTTGCTGATACCGGCTAAAGCCATCTGCGTATCGGTAATGATCGGGGTGCCGCGCAGCAGCGCATCGGCGCCCTTTTGAACCGCGCCGCCGGTAAAGCGGAGGTTGTCGGCATAGTCAAAGTCCGCCGTTGTATGGATCACCCGCTTGATGACGGCGGCATTTTCCGGTGGAAGGACGATGCCCCGGCTGATGAGCTCCTCGCTGATTATCGCCATACTCGTCCGCTCGATATCGGCGGGGAGGGTATGCTTTCCTTTTTCCATCAGGCTTCAATCCCCTTTCGCGCGGTAATCCCCTGCTGATAGGGATGGGCATGGCAGCGCATTTCGGTGGAATAGTCCGCTGCGTCCAGCATCCATGGCGCCGGGTTCCTGCCGGTCAGGACAACCTCCCGCCCGACAGGCCGTTCCAATACGGCCTTTTTCAGCAGCTCCTCCTCGACCATACCCAGCTGGCAGGCAGCGCAGGCTTCGTCCAAAATCAGCAGGTCAGCGTCCTGTGTCAAAGCCGTTAGAAGGTTTTCATTCTGCAGCGCCCGCGTTTCCGCCTTTTCCTCCGGGGTCATTTGGCTGACAAATTTCGTCCCGGCTTTCCCGGCATAGATTTTTGCGCCCAGCTGCCGTAAGGGTGCGATTTCCCCGCTGTTCCCGCTTTTCAGAAACTGCACGACAGTCACCCGCAGCCCGTTTCCGAGCGCCCGAACAGCGAGTCCCATGGCGGCGGTCGTTTTACCTTTCCCCTCGCCCCAGTAGAGGTGGACAAGGCCGGTATCAAATTGGTTCATCTATATTCCTCCATCACCCGGTAAATCGCGCGCATATCGATACTGCCCCGCACCGCGTCGGCCAGCAGGTTATACTGCCGTTCTTTGTATGCGCCGTGACTTTCCGGCCGGATTAGCTCCGCTTGGATTCCTTTCCGTTCCAGCAGCCACCCCGCCAGCTTTTCGGTCATGGATGGGCTTTCAAACAGCCCGTGCAGGTAGCTGCCAAAGACGTTTTGGACGACTGTCCCGTCCTTCGCGCCGTTTTCCAGCCTGCAAAACGGTACTCCGCCCTTTCGCCCGGTTCTGCCCATATGGATTTCGTATCCGTCCAGCTGCGCCCCCGCAAACGGCGCGGCGGTGACATCCGCCCTCACGCGGGTGCGGGTCTTCTCAGCCGTAAAGACCGTATCACAGGGAAGAAGCCCGAACCCATTGATCTCCCCGCCGTGTTCCACATTTTCCGGGTCGGATAACCTGTCCCCGAGCATCTGGTAGCCGCCGCAGATCCCGAAGATGGGCGTCCCCGCCGCCGCCAGCTTTTTGACCGCCGCTTCAAGCCCGTTTTGCCGCATCCACAACAGATCTCCCATCGTGTTTTTGGTGCCCGGCAGGATCACAAGGTCGGGTGCTCCCAGGTCGGCCGCCCGCTCCACATACCGCACACCGAGCGCCGGTATACTTTCCAGCGGCGAAAAGTCGGTGAAGTTCGAAATGCGCGGCAAGCGGATTACGGCGATATCAATGGGCGCGTGCCGGGCGGCTTGGGTAAGACGGGGAGCAAGGCTGTCCTCATCGTCAATATCCGCTTTTGTGTAGGGGACGACCCCGAGCACCGGCACACCGGTCAGCTCCTCCAATGTGGCAAGCCCCGGCCGGAGGATTTCGACGTCCCCGCGGAATTTGTTGATCACCGTGCCGGCAATCCGTGCCCGCTCATCGGCTTCAAGCAGGGCTACCGTCCCGTAAAGCTGGGCAAAAACCCCGCCCCGGTCGATGTCCCCGACCAGCAGGACAGGGGCGTCCACCAGCTTTGCCAGCCCCATATTGACGATATCGTCCGCTTTGAGGTTGATTTCTGCCGGACTGCCCGCCCCTTCAATGACAATGATATCGTTCTCGGCGGCAAGGCTTTCGTAGGCCGCCAGAATATCCGGAATCAGGCTCTTTTTCATTTTGAAATAGTCTACCGCCCGATACTGCCCGCGCACCTCGCCGTTTACGATCAGCTGGCTGCCGGTGTCGCTGGATGGCTTTAGGAGGATCGGGTTCATCCGCACGTCCGGCTCCTTTCCGGCTGCCTCGGCCTGCGCTACCTGCGCGCGGCCCATTTCAAGGCCGTCCCGGGTGAT
>CAYWRQ010000061.1:0-15116 GCA_964460915.1 uncultured Oscillospiraceae bacterium | reverse complement strand
TCCGTTCTACCATAAATTTTTGCTAACTATTGCAACTTGCTATTGCAATTTGCGTCTATAAAATTTATCCCTTTTTGTTGTGTTTTTTGTGAATTCGATGTGGTAAAAAATGAGAATTCCTGTCTTTTTTCGGTTTTTACCCTTTTATTTCGCTTTTTTTGACCTGATTTTTCCCATTTTTTCTCGTCATTTTGCTAAGACCCATGCCAAAACCGCATAGCTTTGCAGAAAAAGGATCTTTGATTTACCCTTAAGGATCCGCTTTTTTCAGAAAAAAGCAACGAAATGTGCAAAAAAGACAATAAGGACTTAAATTTATGGTATACACCATCAAAACGCATCTTTTATAATAGAAAAAGAATAAAGATTAAGGAGGAACTTCTGAAATGAAGGGAAAGGAAGCACATTTTTTTAAAGGGAAAAGGATCGATATGACCCAGGGGGAGCCGCTGGTGCAGATTCTGCGCTTTTCGGTTCCGATGCTTCTCGGCAACGTCCTGCAGCAGCTGTATAACACCGTCGACTCGATGGTTGTCGGGAACTTTGTCGGGAGCGGCGCCCTCGCGGCGGTCGGGGCCAGCGGACCGATCATCAACCTGATGGTCTCCTTTTTCCTCGGCCTGTCGGTAGGCGCCGGGGTTATCATCTCCCAGTCCTTCGGCGCCCGGGAAATGGAAAAGCTGCAAAAGACTGTAAGCACAGAGGTAACCGCTATCCTGATGGTCGGTCTGTGCATAACGGCCGTCGGAATTGCTGCCTCCCCGCTGCTGCTGCATTTGATGAACGTACCCGCGGAAATCTTTTCGGAATCGCTGACCTATATGCGCATCACCTTCGGGGGCATTATCTTCCTGATGATGTTCAACGTCCTCAACGGGATTATGCAGGGGATTGGGGACTCGGTATCCCCGTTTATCTTCCTGGTTATCTCCTGCGGCATAAACATCGTTTTGGACGTCGTATTCGTCGTCGTGTTCAGCTGGGGAGTCGCCGGCGTCGCCTGGGCGACCCTGATTGCGCAGGCCTGTTCGGTCCTATTCGGTTTTTACCGCATCAACCGGCCGGGCAGCGAAATCCATATCCTGCCCGGGGACCTGTCCATTGAGCGGTACACTTTAAAGGAAATCCTGCGGCTGGGGATCCCGACCGGTTTCCAAAACTCCCTTTCTTCCATTGGGAACCTGATTGTACTGGCGCTTTTAAACAGCTTCGGGCCGGTAATCATCGCGGCGAATACGGCTGTAATCAAGATCGACTCCTTCTGCACGATGCCGATGATGACCTTCGGCTCGGCAGTTACGGTTTTTGTCGGCCAGAATATCGGGGCCGGGAAACGCGACCGGATTCGGAAGGGCACCAGGATCACTCTGCTGGTTTCCGGCATGATTTCCGCCGTCATTTCGTCCCTGCTGTTCTTCTTCGGTGAGTACCCGCTGCGGCTTTTTACCCAGGAGGAGGCCGTCATTGCCGCCGGTATGGACAAGTTCCATATTGTCGCGCCCTTTTACATCATGATGGGCTTCTTCGGCATTTTCAGCGGCGTCATCCGCGGCTGCGGGCATACCTTTGTCCCTATGCTGGTCAGTATCCTGTCGGTCTTTGTCGGGCGCATCCCCGTCGCCTACCTGCTCGCAAACGGACTGAGGATGGGCGCCCTGGGCGTTCACTGGTCGATGTCCCTGTGCTGGACGCTGGAGGCGCTGTTCATTTTCGTCTATTACTGCTTTGGAAAATGGCGGAAGGATTTACAGGATCCGGTGCCCTCGCCTGCCGGTTAATCCAGCGTCAAACCGGGTTGTTTTGGGATTCTTTCATTTCATGCTCTTGACTTTCCGGAAGGATTGATGTATGCTTCATATAAATATCATTTTCCGCTTTGCATCAGGCAATATAAAAGGAAAGAAAGGGAGTCCGGGATGGAACAGCTCAAACTCATTCGTCCTTCCGCAGAATATGCCGAACAGATTCTCTCCTACCGGAGCGAATTCCTGCAAAATAAGGACAGCATGGACGGGACATCAAGCCTATGGCGGATCTCGGATGTCGGTGAATGGCTTTCCTGGGTCGACAAGCTGGCGACAAACGCAGCCTATGAAGAAGGCTGGATACCGGATGTCCAGTACCTTTGTATCCGCGAGAAGGATAACCAGCTGGTGGGGATGATTGATATCCGGCTGGAGCTGAACGATTACTGCGCCCGTTTTGCAGGACAGATCGGTTATTCGATCCGGAAAAGCGAGCGGCGAAAAGGGTACGCCAAGGAGCAGCTGCGGCTTGCGTTAGAAGAATGTCGTAAACTCGGCTTCACGCGGGTACTGATTACCTGCGCAAAAGAAAATGAAGCATCCCGCCGGACAATCCTCGCTTTTGGAGGGCAGCTCGACGGGGAGGAACTCGACCCATCGGACGGCCTTCTCACACAGCGGTATTGGGTAACTGTGCCGCCCGCGGCCTAAAGGAGCAGCTATGGAAAAAATCGGACTCTATATCCATGTGCCCTTCTGCGCATCCAAATGCGCTTACTGTGACTTTTACTCCCGGGTCCGGCAGGACCAAAGGGGAGCGTATCTCGACGCCCTCCGCGCCGAAATAGAAAGCCATGCCTCAAAGGGCCTTTCCGCCGACACCGTTTTTTTTGGCGGCGGGACCCCTTCGATCCTGCGGACGGAGGAGGTAAGCTGGATACTGGCTGCCATCCGGAAGGCGTTTTCCCTGACGGATTCCGCCGAAATTACGATCGAAGCAAACCCCGAAACGGTGGATACCGCTTCCCTCTCCGCCCTGCGGGCGCTGGGGATAAACCGGCTCTCCTACGGCGTGCAGTCCGCTGTACAAAAAGAGCTGTCCGCTCTCGGAAGACGCCATACCTTCCCACAGGCCGTGCAGGCGATAGAGAGCGCGCGGGCGGCGGGCTTTCAAAATATCAGCCTGGATCTGATGCTGGGCATCCCCTATCAGACGGCGGAAACTCTCGACGAGACCCTGTTGGAAATCCTGGCTTTAAGACCGGAGCATCTCTCCTGCTATCTCCTAAAAATTGAGGAAGGGACCCCGTTTTTCCATCGTCATATGGAAAACCTCTGCGCTTCGGAAGACGAAACCGCGGATTTTTATCTGCAAACCTGCCGGCGGCTTCGGGAAAACGGCTACCGGCATTATGAGATATCCAACTTTGCCCTCCCCGGATTTGAGAGCCGCCATAATCTGAAATACTGGCGGGACCAGCCCTATCTCGGCTTCGGTCCGGCGGCCCACAGCTGTTTTGCCGGCAAAAGATTTTATAACCCCGCCGATTTGAGCAGATATATCGCGAGCGGCGGGCTTTGCGCCCAAAGCGAGACAGAAGAAGTTGCCGGTTCAGCGGCGGAGCGACTGATGCTGGGACTGCGCCTGACGGAAGGAATCGACGTTTCCGGCATCGGCAGGCTGGATCCCGCTTTCTCCGAAGCCGAACAGGCGGGGTTTCTTGCGCGGTGCAGGCGTTTCCAAAAAGCGGGGCTGCTGACAATCGACGGGGGCCGGGTGGTGCTGACCGAGACAGGGATGCTGGTATCCAATATGCTGCTGAGTGAAATCCTGCCGGATTCTTTATAGCCGGCTGTCCAAAGCCCTTCTGACGCCCGCAAAATATTCCGTTTTTTCCAAAATGGGCCGTTCTTTGCAAAAAAGGACGGCTCTTTTCTTGTATAATATATGATCCAAATAGCCAAAACAAGCCAAAAACTTCTGCCTTTTGCGCATATTATCATCAAACGAACCGTAAAAACCTTGTGCGTTTGTACAATATTTCCTGTTAGCGACAAATAACCCCTCTTTTTCTGTTGCAATCTCCCGGTTTTGTGATATAATAGGGACAGGTTCGGTCGTTACCGGTTTGTAATTATTTTGGCGTGCAATCCGGGAACCCACAGACTGCTTGACGGGAAACAGGCGGCCTGTCCATTTGTTCCGCTTTCGGGAAATAGGCGGGACAGCTTGAAACGACCTCCTGATTACGAAAGGAGCGCGACAGTTTGCTACAGAAGAAACAAGCATACATAAACACACGCGGCAAAAGAATATGCGCGGTGATCCTGCCTGCAATCGGGATTATTGCCCTAAGCGGCTGTGTAAAAAGCTTATTCGGCAGTTTGATGGGGACAATCCCGCAAAACCTGCTGACGGCCGCCGATATGACGGCAGCTGCTGAAAGCTATGATACGGTCCAGCCTACGGCCATGATCCTGGATAAGGAGGCCAAGGTCACCTTTGCAGGCTACGATCAGTCCCCTGTGCTGGCAAAGCCCATGGCAAGCACCTCCGGTTCCTCCAGCACCGCGACGATCAAGGGCTGCGGCCTTTACATTGACGGGCAGTTTTACGGTGCGTTTTCCTCCGCCGATACTTTACGGGGGATCCTGGAGAGCTTTAAGACCCTATATACTACCGGGGCCGACGGGGAAGAGGTTACCTTTACCCGGGACGTAAAGCTGGTGGACGGCACCTATCCCGCCGATGACCTGCTGACCTATTCCGGCATCAAGTCGGTGCTGGACTCCAAGATCGTCGATACGGAGGACTATATCGTCCGTGCCGGGGATTCCCTCCAGTCGATTGCCCAGTATTACGGCATGACCGAGGATGAGCTTACCACCCTGAACAGCAGGCTCCCCAAGGAGCTGCTGGAGGGCAACGTCCTCTCCTTAAAGGTACGGGAACCCCTTTTACAGGTTCAATGCACCCGGACGGTTACCGAAACGGTTTCCATCCCCTTTGAAACCGAGATTGTAAAAGAAGCATCCTCCTCCGGCGCCGCCCAGATTATCACGCCCGGCGTTAACGGCAGCAAAACGGTTACGGCGAATGTCGTCACCGTAAACGGGAAGGAAACCTCCCGCTTTGTCCTGTCCGAAAAGATCCTGACGGAACCGGTGACCCAGCAGATGACCGAGGGCGCCGGAAACGAAACCACCTACAGCGCCAGCTACTACGGCGATACCGGCAGTGGCGTCATCGAACAAGCATTTATCTGGCCCCTTCCCAATGGCGGCGGCACCGAAACCTGCCAGTACGGGGAGGACAGCCATCAGGGCGTGGACCTGGCCATTGATGCCGGCACGGAAATTTACGCCGCCGCATCCGGGACCGTTGTCGTCGCCGGGTGGTACTATACCTACGGCAATTGTGTCGTGATCGACCATGGGAACGGTGTCCGCACCTTATATGCCCACTGCACCTCCGTCAACACCGAGGTCGGGGCTGAAGTTAACCAGGGCGATGTCATCGGCTATGTCGGCATGACCGGTTACGCAACCGGCAATCACCTGCATTTTGAGGTCCATATCAACAACCGCACCCACAACCCCCTCAATTATATCGCCCGTTAACGCGTATGACAGGCAAAAGGGGCTGTCGGGAAGCATAACGATAATTTCCCTTATAAACCCGTTTTCCGTGCCAAACGGAAGGCGGGTTTTTCCTTTGCGGATCATCCGGCAAAAAAGCCCTCTCCGGCAGCTGCGCGCTGACCAAAGAGGGCTTTTTTCCTTTCCGTTTACGTCTGGTCCTTCAGCTCGACGGCCAGACGCTTTAGAATCCGTTTTTCGAGCCTGGATATGTATGATTGGGAGATGCCGATAAAATCGGCCACCTCCTTCTGGGTATGCTCCCGGCGGCCGTCCAGGCCAAAGCGCAGGGTCATAATTTGCTGTTCCCGGCCGGAAAGGCGGGAAACCGCCTGGCGGAGGGCCGTCCTTTCCGCTTCCGCCTCCAGATCCTCGCTGACCGCGTTTTCCGGTGAGCCCAGCACGTCGCTGAGCAGCAGCTCGTTGCCGTCCCAGTCGACATTGAGCGGCTCATCAAAGGATACCTCGCTCCTCAGCCGCGCGGTCTTCCGCAGATGCATCAGGATTTCGTTTTCGATGCACCGGGAAGCATAGGTCGCCAGTTTGATTTTCTTGTCCGGCGAAAAGGTGTCCACCGCCTTAATCAGCCCGATCGTGCCGATACTGGTCAAATCCTCCAGCGAGTTGCCGGCGCTCTCAAACTTTTTCGCGATGTACACCACCAGCCGCAGGTTCCGGGTGATCAGCTGTTCCTTTACCGCCGGGTCGGGCAGCCTTCCGATCAGGCCTTCCTCCTCCTCACGGGTAAGCGGCGGCGGAAGGCTGCCATTTCCGCCCATATAGTGCAGGACGTTTTCCCTGTTCCGCCGCAGCTTTCCGGACCATCCCGCGTCTTTTCCCGGCGCGGCCACGAGCCAGCTGCGCAGCATTTCACCGACCTGCCGCATTGCCAATACCATGATAACCATCCCTTTCAAATCCTCATATCCATTTCCCAGTTCAATCCAACAGCCCGATTACCCCGTCTACGTCTTTTCCCGTCCCGTCGTTTCCGAAGCAGTTTTCCTCCGTGACCGCCAACAGGCAGTGAAAAACCGCCCCGTCCCGTTCCCTTTGAAAATCCGCCGGTATCGCCGGAAGAAGCCGCTGCCCGGCGGCCGTCCTACAGGGGATCAGCCGCAGCTTTCCCCTCCACCCTTCTGGCAGCGCCGGAATTAGGGAGATATCCGCCGCACAGGCAAGCATCTCCGCCGGTAAAAACGCCCTCAGGGACTGTGCACCCACTACGGCGACCGGTTTCCCAAAGCTGGTCAGGCGGTTTCCGGTATCAAGGTACAGCTTTAATACGGTTTCCTTGCCCAGGCCCCGGATACGGAAGCTTTCCGTAAAGGTTTCCGGCATCCGCTTTTCCATGACCGCCGACAACAGCTTTGCCGCGGCGCTTCCCAAAAGGGTTGCCAAGACCAGCATCAGGGCGGATACGTGAAAATATACGGTGCCGTTGCGCATGGCCATCCCGGCGGGCGTAAACAGCGCATACAGCCCGATCATCCCTCCGGCAAACAACACGCTGACCATAAAAAAGACAACGGTCAGCCGAAGGAAAACAGCCCTTCCCTGCCATCCGTAGGCGATCCACACGATCCCGCCCGCCAGCCCCAGCCGTACCGCAAAAAGCAGCGGCCCGGGCAGGTCTGGCAGCAGCATGATCAGGGAGCTGATCCCCCCCGCCAATGCCCCTAAACCCATCCGCAGCCTTCCCGCCTTCCGGTGGGTCAGGATTCCGCAGCAGGCAAGCATCGCCCAGGTGATATAAAGATTGAGCGCCACGAGTACGTCCAGGTATATTGTCTGCACCGGTCTGCCTCCCGTCCTGTATCCAGCTGTCCGATATCCAGTATACTGCATCAGGCCGGTAAAAACAGTCGAAGTATGCCCGGAAATGGGCCTGCGCTACCCTTTGGGCGGAAAATAAAAAAGCCATTTGCTGCCCACAGCGGCCGAAAAACCGCCATAAGCAGCAAATGGAAGCAGCAAAAAGAATAAGACGCGGTGAAAAGCCTTCCGGGACCCGGGAGCAGATATGCGCACCTTTTACCAATACCGATATTTCTTTCTTTTGGAAACAAGGAACCAGACCGTCATGGCGGCGGAAATCCCTTCCGCCACTACGATAGAGGCCCAAATCCCGTCTATTTTAAAGAAAACCGGCAGGATCAGCACAGCTGCCGCCTGGAACACAAGGCAACGCATAAACGAAATCAGGGCGGAGGTCAACCCGTCATTCAGCGCCGTAAAGAAGGATGAACCGTAAATCGAAATCCCGCCGAAAAGGGAAGAGAACGAATAAAGCCGGAACGCCCTTACCGTCAACGCCATCAGCTCCGCATCATAGCCGACAAAAATGCGGGACAAGCCCTCTGCCGAACCCTCCGCAAAGAGGAACATACAGATTGAAAAGACCCCAATGACCACGGCGCTCCGCTTCAGCAGGTTTTTAAGCTCCGCGTGGTTGCCCGCGCCATAATGATATCCGACGACCGGCGCCGTTCCCGTTGCATAGCCCAGAAATGCCGAAGTGAAAACCATGCTGACATACATCAATACCCCATAGGCCACCACGCCGTTTTCGCCGGCATATTTCATCAGCTGGATATTGTACAGCATACTGACAAGCGAAATCGAGATATTGCTCATCAGCTCGGAGGATCCGTTGGTACAGGTCCGCCATAACGTCCTGCCGTCCATGCCCGTTTTCCCGAGACGCAGCAGGCTCCCGTTCTTCCGGCTGAAATAGACAATCGGGATAACACCTCCTACAATCTCGCTCACTGCCGTTGCAGCCGCAGCGCCCGCAAGGCCCCACGAAAAGGCCGCTATAAACAGGGCGTCCAGAACCATATTCGCGACCCCGCTGATCACCGTTACGGCCAGGCCAAGCTGGGGCTTTTGCGCCGTAATGAAAAAGCTCTGGAATTCAAACTGCAGCATATAAAAGGGCAGGGCCAACAGCAAAATCCGGCCGTAAAGGACACTGTTTTCCAGCAGCTCCCCCTCCGCCCCCAGCAAAGCCGCGATCGGCCGGATAAGCGCAAGGCCCAGCAGCGTGAGCAGAATTCCGCTCAGGATGGTCATATATACGATGAGAGAAAACAGCCGCTGTGCCTTTTTCAGGTCTCCTTCCCCCATCGTTTTGGCGACCAGGGCGCTGCCGCCCGTGCCGAACATAAGCCCGATCGAGCCTAGGATCATGATCACCGGCATAATCAGGTTGAGGGCCGCAAACGGCGTTTTCCCTACATAATTGGAAACGAAAAATCCGTCCACGATGCTGTATAAAGATGTAAAGATCATCATCATGATCGAGGGCAGCGTAAACCGCAAAAGCCTGCCATATGTAAAGTGATCGGAAAGCTGAATTGCCATAAAACCTCCTAAGTCTGCTTTTCCCATTTCCCTTCTTTTCCGCCGGGCGCCCTTTATAGTTTCCCGACCTTTTCCTTGAATGCGTCTAAAAACCGCCGCGTCAATTCCATATATGTTTCCCATTCTTCCTTTGTCCACGAATCTACGATTTCATTTTCAATCTCCATCAAAGGGAAAACCGTCCGTTTCACCAATTCATGCCCTTGATCCGTAAGGCTTACCTTTTTCTTCTTGCCCCGGAAGACCTCGAGGGACACGATATCGTCCGACTCCAGCTTCCGCAGGGCCGAATTGACCGTCTGTTTACACAGGCCGGATATCCGCATGATATCGCTGAGCAGACATTCCCCCTCAAAGCTGCACACGGCATACAGGATCATCATCGTACTGTCCGCCAGCCCCAGCTTGCGCGACGCGTCATGATACGCCGCGTCAATTTCGGAACACAGTAAATTGAATTTTCGCATCTGTTTATCTAAAACCATAGCGCACCTCCATAAGTACGAAATCGTACCAATCACAGTATAGTACGATTTCATACTTATGTCAAGCAAATTCTATGGATCAGCGGAATTTTGATCAGCCATCCCGCCCTAAAGACGCCGAAAACGACGGAAACGTGCAGCGCTCGGCGCGGGCACACGTTTCCGGCGTTTTCGATTCCGGTAATATATTTCAATTATTTGCTTGTTTCCGAAAGCTGTTCCTCCGCCTCAATCGAATCGGTTGTAAAGATGAATTTGACGCTGCCCTCGGTGCCGTCGGCAATACCGGCAAAGCTCTGGTAGTCCTTGGAGAGATCAACCATCGCCCTGAGCCGCGCGATGATATCGCCGACATCCCCGCCGGCTGCATCGACCAGCTTCTGGATGCCCTCCTCGTCAAATTCCTTCATCCCGTCGGACAGCTGCATCGAACCGTCCTTCAGTTCGGTGACGCCGTCGACCAAAGCGCTGGAGCCGGTCTGCAGCTGGCTGACGCCATCATACAGCGCGTCCGCGCCTTCCTGAAGCGCCGCCGCACCGCCGGAAAGCTTTCCGGCCCCGTCGGTAAGCTGGCCCGCACCGTTTGCCGCCTGGCCGACGCCCGAGGTATAGGCAAGCAGGCCCTGGTAGAAGGTATTATAGCTGTCCAGCTGTCCGACCGCTCCTGGAGCGCACCGGAGCCGGAAGCGGCCTGCGACACAGCGGCATTGATCTGGGACTGGATCTCCTCGGTCTGCATCTTGCTGTCGACAATCTGCTGGATCTGGGCGGCTACGGCAGATTCGATCTGGGACTGGATCTCCTCCGACTCCATCTGGGCCGCAATCGCCTGCTCAGCCTGGGCCTGCAGCTCGGCAGGGATTTTACCGGCTGTTACCGCCGCAGAATACTCCTCCTCCGTCATCGGATAACCCGCCGCTGCGAGGACGCCCTCCGTAACCTTTGCGCGGACGGCTGTTTCCACCTCGGTGCGGATGGTCCCCTCCTGCGCCTTGACAGCAGCCGTCACCTTTTCCGCTGCGGTGTTATAGGCGAGATTATACATGGTATTGCTGTCTACGGAGGCCAGCACGCCGCCGAGTACTTCCTGATAGTTATCAATCGTCAGCTTCGGCACCGATACGCCCGACGCGGCCAGCTGGGAATCCGCCGCAGCGAGCAGCGTCTCAAAGACCTGCTTCGCACCGGCATTTAGGCTGTCGCTGTTTGCGGTGAGGGCGCGCAGCCCATCGTTTAATGAGATAAGCCCCGCCTTCAGTTCATCCGACCCGTTTTTCAAAGAGCCAGCGCCGTCCGAAAGCTGCTTAGCGCCGGAAGCCAATTGATCGATACCGGAAATCAATTCTCCGGATTTATCGAGCAGGGTAGACAGTCCGTCATAAAGGGCGCTGGAACCGTCCACCAGCTCCTTCGACGCCTCCGACAGTTCATCCAGCGAAGCGGAAAGGTCATCCAGCGAATCCGCTTCATCCAGGTTGATACCGTTAAAGACATCATTGGTCGCCAGGGTCATGGTCGTCGTCAGCGAGAAATCCTCCACATCCGCCGTAATTTCGACATAAGACGGGATTTCCATTTCTTCCGGATCGATCGCGAGGTTATCCTGCATACCGGGCATCGCAAAGCCCATGACCACGCTCTTATCGCCGTCGTTTACGATCTTGCCGTTGGAAACTGTTACGTTTTTGAAGGTATCGTTGTCAAGGATCGTGCCGGTGACCATGATAAAGGGGACGCTCATCGTCTCCTCTTTTCTGTCAACCGTTACCGTTTCCTTCTGGTTGTTCACATAATCAAACCGGATCGTGACTTTGCCGCTCCTGCCTGCCAGTTCTTCTGCCGAAATCGGGTTTCCGTCCAGCTGGTAGCGGATATGGATGCCGACCGGGAGGGATTTGTCGGTGGTGCCCTGGTAGTAGATATCCTTGCCGTTTGCATCCCAGATCCGCATATGATCCGGATTCATCGAATAGGTTTCACCGCCCTTGACATATTTATATCGCCGAGATCGGTGTAATTCGACAGTGAAGCGGCCCCGTCGGGATTTTTCAGCCAATCGCTGACAATCACCTTCTTTGCCGAACCGTCGGCATTTGCCAGCACATAGACCGTCTCTTCCTTGGCGACCACCCTTTCGCCCTCTGCGGCCGAGGAGATCGTCTCCGTAATCTTCTGAGAAGAAGGCTCGCTGCCGTTTGCGAAACCGGCAGCGTAAGCCGCCACCCAAACGGCGCTAATGGACAGCGCCGCGACCATACTGAGCAGGATAATCTTTACCAAGCGTTTATGCAATATTTTCATAACGAAATTCGTTCCTTTCCATCCAATCAATCAGAAATCTTTTACGCGTTTTTCCTCTTTCTCATGCCAAGGGTGGTCCAGCAGATGACCTTATCCAAGAGCATCAGCATCGAAGGCAGTACCAGGATTACCGAGAACATACTGACAAAGGCACCTCTGGCCATCAGGCTGCACAGCGAACTGATGATATCGATATCAGAATAGATCGCAACGCTGATGGTGGCTGCAAAGAAGCCGAGCGCGCTGACAATGATCGGGGGGAATCAAGGCAGACAGTGCGGTCGTAACGACGTCCCTTTTGTCTTTTCCGCTGTTCCGTTCCTTCCGGTACCGGGTTGTCATCAGGATCGCATAGTCGACTGTCGCGCCAAGCTGGATCGTGCTGATGCAGATGGGCGCGATAAACGGGAGCTGTACGTGGGTATAGTGCGGGATGCCGAGGTTGATCATATTCGCAAATTCAATGACCGCCACCAGGATAAAGGGCAGCGACGCGCTCCGAAATACCAGCGCAATGATGGCGAAAATTGCGGCGATCGAGATGGCGTCCACAACCGTAAAGTCATGGTCGGTGATCTCAATCAAATCCTTGGTACAGGGCGCCTCATCGATCAGCATCCCGTTTTCATCGTATCTTTTGAGGATATCGTTGATCTGTGTGACCTGCTCATTGACCTCGTCGCTGGCGGTCCTATATTCCAAGAGGATCATCAGCAGCTCGTACCGATCCCCCCTTGAGGATCCCCGTAATCGAAGACGGGAGTACTTCCTCCGGGACCGCCGTGCCGACGGCGCTGGACAGGCCGAGGGTGGATTTGACGCCGTCCACTGCGTCGATTTCCTTTATCATCGCCTTCATATCCTTCTGGCTGAGGGAAGAATCGACTAAAATCATATGGGTGCTGCCCATGTCAAATTCTTCCTGAAGCTTGTTGTTCACAATAACATAATCCATACTCTCCGGAAGGGTTACACCAAGGTCATAGTATTTTTCCGTTTTCGTGTAGCCGTTATAGGCCGGGATTAGAATAATCACAAAGGCGGTGAGAAATGCCCAGGCGTGTTTAATGATAAGCCTTGCAATACCGTCCATCTTGGGCAGTAGTGGCTTATACCTTGTCTTTTCAATCGGTTTATCCAAAATCAGGATCATTGCGGGCAGCGTTGTGACACAGCCGATTACGCCGAAGATAACGCCCTTGGCCATGACCAGCCCTAAGTCCCTGCCCAGCGTAAAGCTCATGAAGCACAGTGCCAAAAAGCCCGCAATCGTTGTGACCGTATTGGAGATCGCGTGGGCCATGGTCCGCTCCCTATCGCCGCCGAAGCGGACCTTCTGTTCAGTGTAGCTGTTCCAAAGGAAGATCGAATAGTCCATCGTAACGGCCAGCTGGAGGACAGCCGACAGGGCTTTGGTAATATGGGAAATTTCGCCGAGAAAAACATTGGTGCCGAGGTTCCAGACGATTGCGATGCCGATGCTGGGCAAAAAAATCACCGGGATCAGATAGGAGTCCATGAACAGCATCATGGCCGCAACCGCGCAGAGTACCGCCAGCCCGACATAAATCGGCTCCTCTTTTTCACAGAGGTTTTTCAGGTCAGTAACCATGGCGGACATACCGGTTACAAAGCAGTTTTTGCCTACCAGAGCCCGTATATCGTGGATCGCGTCCATCGTCTCGTCGGCTGAGGTCGATGTATCGAAAAACACGGCCATCATCGTCGCCTCCTCTGTATTGAACACGTTATAGATCTTCTCCGGGAGCAGCTCCATCGGGACGGAGGTGTCCAGAATCGAGTCGTACCAGATGACTGAGTCGACATGATCGACCTTTTCGATGTTCGCTTTCAGCTTTGCGATATCCTTGTCGTCCATCCCTTCGACAATGACCGTCGAGAAGGCGCCCTTGCCGAAATCGTCCATCAGGATATCCTGGCCGGTTACCGTATCGATGCCCTCGGACAGATAGGTCAGCATATCATAGTTAATCCGGGTTTTGACGATGCCAAAGACCGACGGGATCAGCAGCAGGATACACACAGTCAGGATCTGGATCCGGTACTTTACAACTTCCTTTCCGAATTTTATCATGTTGAAGTTCATTCCTTTCACGTATGGATCTGTCTTTCTATTCATCGGGATCGGTAATATAAATTACATCGGGACGCTCCCCAATGTCCCGTGCTACCTTAACGGTATATAAAACCGTACACAGGTTTTGTATACCGTCGATCAGCAGCGTGGCCCCCAAAAGGACCATCATCGCCCCTCAAACGGGTCGATAATCAAAAATATCCCTGCGGCGCAGGTCAGCAGCGCCAATACCAAAACGTCCCACCAGCGCTTCATGCCGAAGCGCCTCACATCAAAGACCGTCTGTACCTTAAAGACGCCGTCGATAGTCACAAACACCCCAACTATGACGGGCACTGCGGCCAAGATATGGGACGGGTGCAGAATCACCAGGATGCCGACCAACAAAGAGAATATCCCCAGGACCAGGTCAAACTGAAAGGCCAGACGGAACAAGTCCTTTGAAAAGTATCCGGCCAGCCTTATAATCCCAAAGATTCCCATCAGCCCGCCCACGATATAACAGAGCGCCAGAGCCGATATCTTTGGAAAAAGGATCAATATAATCCCCAGCAGGATCATAACAGCCGATATGCTGATATACGCCTGCTTTGCCCTTTTGATTCGTTCCATATAGCTTCCTCCTCGTATAATAAAGTTACGGTTTGAATGTGGTGGGAAACCGCATAAAACCCACTTGTTGTTTCACCAGCCAGGTGAGATAATAAGGCCAGCAGACAGAGGGCGCAGGATTCCTCCTTGAAGTTCAGCTTCCAACGAAAGAATTGCGCCTCTGTCTTTGCGGGTGGACACGAATGAGCTGGATAGCGAATATGCGCTGCATATCAAACGAGGTTGTGTTCCGCAAAGAAGTGTGAGGGAACTCTGTCTGGAAACGAAGGATAGGAGGTCACACCATGTACTACTGCGGGATCGATATTGCAAAATATAAACACGAAGCCACAGTCATAGATGAGACAGGGAAAGCCCTGCTGGACAGCATTTCTTTTTCCAACAGCAAGGAGGGTTGTGAAAAGCTGCTAAACCTGTTTGAGCGACTGTCCATTCCCAAAGATGACCTGCTCATAGGCATGGAGGCCACCGGTCATTACTGGCTGAGCGTGTATGGGTACTTGCTGGAGCAGGGTTTCGAGGTGAAGGTCATCAATCCTATCCAATCCGAGGCATTCCGGAAGATGTATATCCGGCAGACGAAGAACGACAGCAAGGACAGCTTCATCATCGCTCAGATCATGCGGTTTGGGCAGTTCTCCGCCACGCGTCTTTCGGAAGAGGTCATCGTGGCGTTGCGGCAGCTGAGCCGCTACCGTCTGGCGCTGGTAGATTCCTGTGGGGACTGTAAACGCAGAATTATTGCGCTGCTGGATCAGGTGTTTCCGGAGTACAGCGCTTTGTTCTCAGATACGTTTGGCGTTACCTCAAAAGAGATTCTCTCACAATATCCAACGCCGGAGGATATGCTTACAGTATCCACCAGAAAGC
>CAYWRQ010000060.1:0-15179 GCA_964460915.1 uncultured Oscillospiraceae bacterium | reverse complement strand
CTGAAAAGTTTTTTAAAACCGGAAGATTTTATTTTCAAATGTGCTATAATAAGAACAATAGAATAATTTTTTGGAAAGGAAGCGTACAGATGGAAAGCCTGCAACAGGAAATCGATATCCTGCGGAAATGGATATCCGAAAGCCGGCGCATTGTATTCTTCGGCGGCGCCGGAGTCTCGACCGAAAGCGGAATTCCTGATTTCCGGAGCGTAGACGGCCTCTATCACCAAAAATATGATGATCCGCCGGAGGTCATTCTCAGCCATACCTATTACAAACAGAAAACCGCCGCCTTTTACAGGTTTTACCGGGACAAAATGCTCTATCCCGACGCGAAGCCTGGCCCCACCCACCGGATTTTGGCCCAGCTGGAAAAAGAGGGAAAGCTTTTCGCCATTGTCACCCAAAACATCGACGGACTCCACCAGGCTGCAGGCAGCAAACGGGTCTATGAGCTGCACGGCAGCGTCCACCGCAATTATTGTACCCGCTGCGGCGCTTTTTACGATCTGTCCTATATTACCGCCCATCCCAGCACGGACGGGATCCCCCGCTGTGCGGAAAAGGGCTGCGGCGGCATCATCAAGCCGGACGTCGTCCTGTACGAGGAGGGGCTGGACCAGCGCACACTCGAAGGGGCGCTCCGCGCAATCCGTCAGGCCGATATGCTGATCATCGGCGGGACGTCTTTGGCGGTATATCCGGCCGCCGGGCTGATCCAATATTACCGCGGGAACAAGCTGGTTCTCATCAACAAATCGCCTACCCCGCAGGACGATGCCGCAGACCTGCTGATACACGCAGGTTTAGGCGAGGTCCTCACCCAAGCCTGCGTTTTCTAAGGCGCTTCACCAGCGCAAACAAAAAAATATCACACCAAAAAGGGGCACTGATCCATGAAACTGCCTTATGATAAAAAATACGCTACGATCGCCGGATACGCGTTCCTAGTCATCGTAATCTCCGCCACCTGCATTCTCTGCATCATGCATTACCGGTCGGTTATATCCGCCTTCGGCTCGATAATCGGCATTTTAAGCCCCTTTATTTTCGGCGCGGTGGTCGCGTATATCCTAAACCCGGTCTTAAAAACAATCGAACGGTTCCTTCAATGGGCCACCCACGGCCGGTTGGGCCGGCGGGCATCCCGATCTCTTGGCATTTTAGGCACATATATCTTCGCCTTCGCGATTGTAAGCGCCCTTATCGGGATCGTCATCCCGCAGGTGATTGAAAGCATCACCAGCCTGGTCCCGCAGATTATCGCCTGGCTGAACACTCTACCCGAAATTATAAACAATATGACGGTGAAGTATAATTTTGATTGGGAGATGCTTACCCAGACTGAAACCTTAACAATGATTACGAAAAATCTCCAGGAAAATATCTCCTCACTGGTTTCTGACATTACCTCTCTTATTCCGAAGGTTTTCCAGCTTACGACCTCTTTCGTCGGAAAGATTCTGAATATCTTGATAGGTATTATCGTTTCAGTTTACCTACTTTCCAGTAAAGAACTGTTCTACGCCCATATCAAAAAAATCAGCTACGCACTTCTGCCGTCTAAGACGGTCGACAAGCTGATCGAAATCACCCATACCAGCAACGATATCTTCAGCGGCTTTATCGTCGGAAAAATCGTCGATTCGGCGATTATCGGCGTAATCTGCTTTATCGTGATGACCCTGTTTCATTGGCCCTATGCCCTGCTGATCAGCGTCATCATCGGCATCACCAATGTAATCCCTTATTTCGGTCCTTTTATAGGCGCAATCCCGTCTATCCTGCTGCTGCTCATTATTGACCCGTATACCGCCATCAAATTCACCGTATTCATTGTTATTTTGCAGCAGGTCGACGGCAATATCATCGGCCCGAAAATCCTGGGGGATACGACCGGCCTGTCCGCTTTCTGGGTAGTTTTTTCGATTACCCTGTTCAGCGCGCTCCTCGGCCCGATCGGCATGATCATCGGCGTACCGACCTTTGCGGTTATCTATTCGCTGACAAGGGAATTTTCCGAATGGCTGCTGCATCGTAAGCGGATGGCCACGGCTACCGATTCCTACGCCTCCGCCAGACATCCGATCATCCGCAAGGAGAAGTCCCCGCCCCATCCCCGTCCCCTGACGGAAAATGAAATGGTCTCTCACGAGGATCCGCCCACGGAAAAAGACGGCTCCGAAAAGTAACGCGCCAAAATCTGCCTTGGACAAAAAGGCCGCCCGGTATCAGAATTCTTTCCGATACCGGACGGCTTTTTCCTATTTACAGCTCAACTCTCGCGCTCAGCAGCTCATCCGAGCTGTGACCGGCCATGATCTCAAAAGCACCCGGTTCATACACCCATGCTTCATTGTTCCAGAAGGAGAGCATCCCACGGGTCACCTTAAAGGAAACCGTCTTCTTTTCATGCGGAGCAAGCTCAATCTGGACAAAATCCTTCAGCTCCTTGACCGGACGGACGACCGACGCGGCGATATCGTGGATATACAGCTGGACCGTTTCCCGGCCGGCAACATCCGAAACGTTTTCGACCTCGACCGAAACGGAGAGCAGGCTCCCGTCCTCCGCGTCCGGCGCTTTCTCCACCCGCAGGTTCCCATAGCGGTATTCCGAGTAGGAAAGGCCGTATCCGAACGGGAAGATCGGCTCGTTGGGACAGTCAACATATCCCGATACAAACCGGTGGTAAGGGCCGTTCAGCGGGCGGCCGGTATTCATATGGTTGTAGTAGACCGGGATCTGGCCGACCGTCTGGGGGAAGCTCATCGACAGGCGGGCGGAGGGGTTTACCTTGCCCACCAGGACATCCGCCACAGCGGGGCCTGCCTCGACGCCTAAGAACCACGCCTGTACGACCGCGTCACAGAAGGGCAGGACCGGGCGCAGCTCCAGCGGGCGGCCGCTGAAGACAACGGCAATGACCTTTTTGCCCATATCATGCAGCTTCTCCAGCATCTTCTCTTGGTTGTGGGACAGGCGCAGGACCGTTTTGCTGGCCGACTCACCCGTATCCTCCGAATGTTCGCCGACTGCTGCAATGACGATATCGCAGCCGGAAAGCGCCGTAAGCTCTGCCGTCTGGTCGGAAACGTCCGTAAAGCCTCTCTGCATCGGCTTCAGTTCCTCGGTCATGGCCGTCGCCGCAACAGAGACGCCGTCCTCTTTCAGGCCGTTTAACAGGGTCGCGTGCTCGTCGGCCTTGGCAAACGCCCAGCCGCCCAATACGTTAACGCTGCTCGCAAAAGGCCCGGCCAGGCCGACCTTCGCGTCTTTCGCAAGCGGAAGGAGCTTACTCTCGTTTTTGAGCAGGACGACACAGCGGGAACCGGCCTTTCTGGCGAGGGCCAGATGCTCCCCGCAGAGATGGAGCGCCTTTTCCTTCTCCGGGTCAGCGCCCTTAAAGGGGTTTTCAAACAGGCCCAGCTTATTTTTCAGCCGCAGAATCCGCAGCACCGATTCATCGATCAGCGCAATATCAATCTTGCCCTCCTCGATCAGCTCGCGGGCATAGTTTAGATAATTGGCCGACATCATTTCGATATCCGCGCCGGCTTTCAGAGCATATTCCGCCGCTTCCTTCCCGTCGGCTGCAAGACCGTGGGGAATCAGCTCGCCCACCGCGTCAAAGTCGGTGATAGCGACGCCGTCAAAGCCCCATTCCTCCCGCAGGATCTTCCGGAACATCTTTTTGCTGCCGGTGGCGGGGATGCGGTCGATTGTGTTAAAGGAGGTCATGGCCATGGCCGCCCCGGCATCGACCGCCGCTTTATAGGCGGTAAGGTAAAACTCCCGCAGCGTGCCGTCCGAGATATCGACGGTGTTGTAATCCCGTCCGCCCTCAGAAGCGCCGTATCCGCCAAAGTGCTTGAAGCAGGAAGCGATCCGGTCAGGCGCGGCAATATCGTCGCCCTGATACCCTCTGACCGCAGCAGCCGTCATCCGGGCGTTTAAAACCGGGTCCTCGCCGGGAGACTCGGTTACACGGCCCCAACGCGGGTCACGCACCAAATCCGCCATCGGCGAGAAGGTCAGATGGACGCCGGTCGCGGCGCTCTCCCTGGCCGCCATGGCCGAAACCTCCTCCATTAGCTCGGGGTCAAAGCTGCAGCCCATCGCCAGCGGTACCGGATATACCGTTTTCAGCCCATGGATCACGTCCGCCATAAATATCAGCGGGATATGGTGGGGCTGCCGCTCCATATGCTCCTTCTGCATCGCGATCAGCTTTTCTGCGCCGAAAGCATTGAGGGTGCTGCCAAGATACGGGACATCCTCCGGCTTTAGGTGCATCGCTGTCATCGGCCCGGTCAGATCGACCGACTCCGTAGTGCCGAAAAAGTTCGGCGACATCTGAGTCATTTCGCCCAGCTTTTCCTCCAGGGACATCGAGGAAAGAAGCTCTCGGATCTGTTTTTCTGTCATGAATAGACCTCCTGTATGATGTTTTATTTTAGTGCTTCGTTATAGTGCGCCCGCTCGCCGCCGATGAATTTCGCGCGGCTGCGGGCAAGGATCAGGATTGCCTCGCCGATATGGTCAATCGACACCCGCACCGGGACCGCGACCGGCTTCATATGCATCCCGATCAGCGTTCCGCCGATGTCCATGCCCGCGACAGCCCTTACGCCTTCCACCAGCACCGGATCTTCCATCCGCTTAAAGACGATGGTCCCGAAAGACCCGCCCGCGTGCATCTGGGGGACCGCGTTTACCTCATCCAGTCCGTGGGCATCGGCCGCTGCCCGCTCGATCACCAGCGCTCGATTTAAATGCTCGCAGCACTGAGCCGCCAAATACAGCTCCCGCTCTTTTAACAGCGGCGCCACCCCGTCATATACGGCTCCCGCGGCATCCAGGTTCCCGACCGTACCGATTTTTGCCCCCAAGATCTCGCTGGAGCTGCATCCGATTACGACGATATCGCCTGCGCGGTAATGGGTCTGCGCCAGCAGCTCAGAGAGCGCCTGTGCAGTCTCGGAGCAGATCTCCTCTAACTGGGAAGCTCCTGCCGAAAACTCCGTCATATAAACTCCTCCTATATAAAACTATCCTCTATTTCTTTCTTGTCCTCTCCCTTTTGCAGCTGGGAGACGGCGACAGCCCGATAGACCCGGAAGGCGCTGGGCAGGGTATACTGTTCCTCCAGCTCCCTGCGCGTCGCCCGCCGCAGGGATGCGGGGACATCCCCCGCCGGGCAATGGACAAGAAAGCCTTTCATCTGCCACTCAAGATGGGTGAACAGGTGTTTTGCGTCCTTTAGGGCAAAGATACGCTCTGCTTTCAGCCCCATCCTTTCCAGTGAAGCCCGCACCTCTTCCGCCGATAAAAAGCCCTCCAGCATCGGGAATTCCCAAAGACCGGCCAGCAGCCCTTTTTCCTCCCGCTGATGCAGCAGCACGGTATCCAGCTTTTCCCCGGTCAAGATAACCAGCACCGTTTTTTGCTGGACCTTTCGCTCTTTTGCTCCCGCTTTCACTGGGAAAAGATCGGCCTGCTCCCGCTCAAAGGCCAGGCAGTAGCGGCTGACCGGGCAGTTTTCACAATCCGGCGTTCCCGGTGTGCAGATTCCCGCGCCGAGGTCCATCATCGCCTGGTTAAAATCGCCGGTATCCTCTGGTGCAGACGGCATCCCTTCCAGCAAAAGATCGTGGAAGGTCTTTTTGACCGCAGGCTTTCCGATGTCTCCCTCCGCCGCCAGCAGCCGCGCGGTCACCCGCAAAAGGTTCCCGTCCACCGCCGGTTCACGCAGCCCAAAGGCAATCGAACCGATTGCCCCGGCCGTATACTCCCCGATGCCGCAGATATCCCGCAGCAAAGGAATACTCGCCGGAAGCCGGCCGCCGTACCGCTCCATCACCTGTATGGCGCCCTTTTTGAGGTTGCGCACGCGGGAATAATACCCCAGCCCTTCCCAGAGCTTATGAAGCAGCTGGTCATCAGCCGCCGCCAAGGACGGGATATCCGGCACAGCCTCCAAAAACCGCTGATAATAGGGGATCACCGTCTCGACTCTTGTCTGCTGCAGCATGATTTCGGACAGCCAGACGCAGTACGGCGCGTTTTCATCGCCCGTCTTCGCTGTTTCCCGCCAGGGGAGCTTTCTGCCGTGTGCCCGATACCAGGAAACCAGTGGCCGGGACATATCCGCTACCCTTGCGGCCATTTCGTCCCTGCCAAGGGGACTGAGAAGGGCTTCGTAATCTGCGCCCCTTCTATTTTCGTTTTGCTGCTCTGCCAAATGGGTCCCTCTTTCCGTTTCCTAGACTGTATTCTATTGTACACCGATTCCGGGCAAAAGAAAAGTCCGATTTTGTATCTTTTTATGGAAACGGAAAAATGCACCGCAAAGCAAAATGAAGCTTTACGGTGCATTGCCTTTTAATCAGAAGTCGGTCTTTACGCTGACTTCCTTCCATTTTTCGATTTCTTCCAGCCTGGATGCCAGTTCGGCGGAGACAATCCGCACTGCGTCGCTGCCCAGCAGCAGCCGGTTCGGATAATTTTCTTTCTCAATTGCCTGAACGATCACCCTTCCGGCCTTGTCGGGATCACCGGGCTGGTTATGGAGGTTGACGACATTTTCCTTGCGGGTCTTGCCGACCGTTTCGGCATAGTCCTCGATCTTCTTTGCGGTGCCTTTGAGGGAAGTGTCATAAAAATAGGTTCTGAAAGAGCCTGGCTCTACGGTCATGACCTTAATCCCCAGCGGCCCTACTTCCTTTGCAAGCCCGTCTGTTATGAGCTCCAGCGCCGCCTTGCTGGATGCGTAATACCCCGAGCCGATTGCCGACCGTACGGCCGCGATGGACGAAACATTGATAATCGCCCCGCTCTTTTGCGCGCGCATCTGCGGCAGGACTTCCTTTATTAGTTCAACCGACCCGAAGACGTTGGTCTGAAACAGTACCGAAACGTCTCCCACATCGCCCTCTTCAATCGAGGAGCGGTACCCGTATCCGGCATTATTGACTAGGACATCTATTGTCCCAAAACGCTCCCGCGCCGCCTTTACGGCCTTTACAATGCTCTCCTTTTCCGTAACGTCCAAAGCCGCCGCCAGGGCGGTATCCGGATAATCCCGCACCAGATCCTCGACCTTCGATACATCCCTTGCAGTCACAACGGCGTTATCGCCTTTTTCCAAAACCGCCTTTGCAATCCCTCTGCCGATACCGGAGGAACAGCCAGTAATCAACCATGTTTTCATAAAAGCACCTCTTCCCCTTTTATTTCCGTTTTTACTCTGACGCCTTTGCCACCTCATCAATAATCCCCATAGCGTTCAATGTCCGGGGATAGCCGATATAGGGCATACACTGCTCGACGGCCTGATAAAGCCGCTCCTTGCCGTTTCCGACTGTAAAGTTTCCCGCCGTATGGCCGCGCAGCTGGTTCTCACAGCCGCCCTGGGCCAAAATAAAACAGAAGGTAATCATCTCCCGCTCCCGGTCGTTCAGCCCGCCGCGGGTATAATAATCCCCAAAGCAGTTATCCGCCAGCCAGCGGTTGACGTTTTTCCGCAGCGGAGGGCAGTCTGACTGCCGATTCGCCATGTCCGGCCCAAAATACTGGACCTGCTTTTCCAGCCCCTTTTCAAAACGGGTTTCCGGATTCGTCGTCGATTGTCCGGCCAGCGGCAGGGCAATCCCATGCTGTTCCATGACCTCGTTTGCCGCCAGCAGATAGTCATATGTGCGCCCGATTCCGAGGTAGGCCGTCGCCTGATAAACCACCTCTTTGACCGCGACCGGGTCAACCCCGGTACGAAGTGCGGCGTGCACCATCTTTTTGAAGATCGAAAGCCCCTGTACCCCGAGCAGCGCCGCCAGGATACAGAGCATCCGTTCCTTTTCGGTTAAGCTGCCTGCCGAAACTACCTCCTGCTGCGAAAAGTTCCCAAACAGCGTGGTAAATTCCGGATCTGTGCTTTCCAAACGATCCGGCAGCCCCGCAAACAAATCCTGCACCCGTTTTTTTGCCATTTCATTCATCATAAAGCCCTCCTGTGTATTTAAAAGACGTGACGTTTCGTTATTTATATTATAAATGACATATTGTCACTTGTCAAGAGCTTTTTTTCATGCTATAATCAATATATCAAAAAATGCAGCATGAAAAGAGGGGGAAAATCCCATCATGACCCAGTTTATCCGCGCACGGAATCCGGAGCAGAAGCGCCAGCGGCTGGAAGAGATTATGGCCGCAACCGACCAGCTGTTCCACGAAAAGCCTTATCATGAAGTAACCCTGACGACAATCGCCGAACGGCTTCATTGGTCGCGGGGAAACCTATATAAATATGTGACCACCAAGGAGGAAATCTTCCTCGAACTGTACGCGAAAAAGCAGTCCGATTTCGCGCAGGAGCTGAGCGCGGCCTTTCGCGGCAAAGGAAGTCTTTCCGACGAAGCCTTTGCCGGTATTTGGAGCGAAGTCCTCGGCCGCCACCCGGATTATCTCCGCTATCACGGCATCCTCTCGACAATTATCGAAACGAACGTCACGCTGGAAAACCTGACGGCCTTTAAAAAGCGTTCCTTTTCCGACCGGCAGCCGGTTTTTTCCCTTCTCGCCGCCCAGTGCCCTGGTTTACCAGATAAACGAATTTGGCAGCTGTTCTTTGCGCTTTTGTACCATGGCTGCGGGCTGTATACCCACACCCACTGCGCAGAGCTTACGGCGCAGGCGATGAAAGCTGCCGGACAACCCGTCCCGCAGGATGCTTTTGAACCGATGTTTGCGGATTTTATGGTCATGTGCCTGGAATACTACAAAAAGAAAAAGTAACAAAATAAGCCTCCCGCCCTGTTTTACAGAGTGAGAGGCTCTTTTTTATTTTCCTAAGTTCATAACCGCTTTGATTCGCTCACTGAATGGTATTTTAATTGCAAAAACATTCCCTCGCTTTGTATATCCGCTCAAATCGTCAGGCAGGCCGCGCACCAATCGTTGTCCTCCTGTTGCTCGGTAACGGTAAAGCCGTTCTCCCGCAGGACGGAAAGGACTTCCTCCGCCCGCTCGGAAATGATACCGGAAACTATCAGCCGCCCGCCCTTTTTCAGGCAGCGGACAAACAGCGGCGCCATGCCGATGATCACGTCGGCGACGATATTGGCGACAATCATGTCTGCGGGGTTTGCCGCCAGCCGGTCGGCCAATGCCGGATCGCTGAGCACATTGCCGCAGATAATTTCGAGGTTGTTTTCGCCCACATGGTTTAAATCCGCGTTTTCCCGGGCAATCTTGGTCGCCAGCTGGTCAATATCCACCGCCGTGACCTCGCCCGCGCCCAGCAGCAGCGCCGCAATCGAAAGGATGCCGCTGCCGCAGCCCATATCCAGCACGCGGATTCCCTCCGGCATCTGCTGATCAAGGATTTTTAGGCACAGCCTGGTCGTGTTGTGCCCGCCGGTACCGAAGGCCATGCCGGGGTTTAGGCGCAGCTCCTTCCGACCGGGCTTTCGCTCCACCTTTTCCCACTCGGGGACGATGATCAGCCGGTCGCTGATTTCGATCGGATGATAGTATTTCTGCCAGGCAGTCTCCCATTCCTCCTGCTTCTTATAGCCGATTTCCACCGACAGCTCACCGAGGTCGATTTCGCAGCCATCCTGCAGCCAGGCCACATCCGACCGGATCTGCGCCAGCATCTCATGGCCCTGGGGCGTATCCGGAAGGTAAAATTTGACCTTGGTATCGCAATGGGCCATCTTCATCAGCTCATCATCGACATAATCCCAGTAAATCGTCGTATCCTCCAAAAAGCTCTGGAAGTCCGCCGCGTCCTCTATCATCACGCTGCTGACGCCGTGCGCCATCAGGAAACCGTTGACGATCTCAATACCCTGTGTTGTCGTTTTAATTGCAATTTCCGCCCAATTCATCTGCGCTGTTCCTTTCTGCTATACGATTTGTATAGAAATACGTATTGTATAATTTTGCCTTTTCTTACAGCAATATTGTAGCAAACCCGCGCGGGACTGTCAATCAAATGGGCAAAATCTTTATATCCGGTTTCATACGCATATTCCTCTGTTTCCAGGCCATCCCAACCGAAGCGGCCGGTCATTGTTTCATCAGCAAACCTCAAAATAATCCACAAGAAAAATCCAAAAAATTCATCTCTTTTGCCTATTGTACATTTGGAGACGTTTCGGTATACTTAGCTTGTAAACGTTTACATGGAAAGGATGTATCGATATGGCAAAGAAAAACGTCGTCGTCATCGGTTACGGCGGAATGGGCGGCTGGCATACCCGCATGATCTGCGGCAACAAACTGGAAAACGACGGCTATAGACCTCCGGAAGACCTCGTAAACGGCAGCGACTGCGTCAACCTCAAAGGGGTTTATGATATTAAAGAAGAAAGATGCGAGCTGGCAAGAGAAAGGGGACTTTACGTTTATCCCTCTTTTGAAGCAGTTTTGGAAGACCCCGAGGTTGATATCCTGACGCTGGCTGTCCCGAACGACTGCCACAAGGATCTCGCCATCCGTGCGATGGAAGCCGGCAAGAACGTCATCAGTGAAAAGCCCGTTACCCTTTGCAGTGCCGACCTGCAGGAGATGATCGACGCCTCCGAAAGGACCGGCAAGCTCTTTACCGTTCATCAGAACCGCCGCTGGGACGAGGATTTCCTGGCAATGAAGGAGGTCTATGAGAGCGGAAAGATGGGCTATGTCTTCAACATTGAATCCCGTGTCCACGGTTCCCGCGGCATCCCCGGCGACTGGAGACAGCGCAAGGCCCACGGCGGCGGCATGATGCTCGACTGGGGCGTGCACCTGATTGACCAGATGCTGATGATGATCCCCGAAAAGGTTGCCTCCGTCTACGCTAAGATGGACCATATCACCAACGATGAGGTCGACGACGGCTTTAAGATGGACGTCACCTTTGAGAGCGGCCTTGTCTACCGCATCGAAGTCGGCACGACCAACTTTATCAACCTTCCCCGCTGGTATATGCAGGGCGCAGTCGGCACCGCAGTCCTTCAGAACTTCAGCACCGGAAGCGGCGAGGTCGTCATCTACCAGAATGACGATGAGGGCGAAGTCAAGCCGATCATCACTGCGGCCGGCCTGACCAAGACGATGGCTCCCCGTAAGCCCAGTTCCCTGGACCATCAGCCCTTGCCCGATATCCATTCCCATGTCCATGACTTCTACCGCAATGTCTGCAAGGCAATCGACGGGGAGGAACCCCAGATCGTTACCCATCCCCAGATGATGCGGGTTATGAAGCTGATGGAAGCGGCTTTTGAGTCGGATAAGCTCGGCAGACCCGTCCCCTTTGAAGTATAATTCCTGCAAACAGGGATACCATACGGCACGTTCTTTTATTAGGACGTGCCGTTTTTTCACCGATTTTTACCGGGCAAAAAACCCCACGGGCTGTAAGTCCGCGGGGGTTTCCGTTTTGTTGTCTTCAATGAGCTGCGTAGTTTCGATTACAGCAAAGACTTGTACAGGGCAATGATATCTTCCTTCGTCGGGTCAAGCGGGTTGCCGGGACGGCAAGCGTCGTCCATAGCCGACTGCGCCAGGAAATCGATGTCCTCCTCTTTTACAATATCCTTGAGGTCCTGCGGGATGCCCACATCCTTAGAAAGCTGTGCAACCGCGTTGCAGGCAGCCTCGCGGTACTCCTCCTGCGTCATTTCATCGACGCCCTGGACACCCATCGCTCTGGCGATCTCACGATACTTTTCGCCGGTGGCGGGAGCATTGTATCTCATAACTGTGGGCAGCAAAATCGCGTTGGCAACGCCGTGCGGGGTATCATAAACCGCGCCCAGCGCGTGTGCCATCGAATGGACAATGCCCAAACCAACATTGGAGAAGCCCATGCCGGCGATATACTGACCAAGTGCCATGCCTTCGCGGCCTTCAGGCGTGCCCTCACAGGCTCCGCGCAGCGATTTCGCGATAATTTCAATCGCTTTCAGGTGCAGCATATCGGTCATTTCCCAAGCGCCCTTGGTGATATAGCCTTCGATTGCGTGGGTCAGCGCATCCATACCGGTGGAGGCCGTCAGTCCCTTGGGCATCGAGCTCATCATATCCGAGTCGATCACCGCCACAACCGGGATATCGTGCGGGTCTACGCAGACGAATTTGCGTTTCTTTTCGACATCGGTCACAACATAGTTGATCGTAACCTCCGCCGCCGTACCGGCAGTCGTGGGAACCGCAATGATCGGCACGCACTTGTTCGGAGTCGCAACCGCGCCTTCCAGGGATACAACATCCGCGTATTCCGGGTTCGCGATGATGATCGCAATGCCCTTTGCGGTATCCATCGAAGAACCGCCGCCGATCGCGACGATGGCGTCGGCGCCTGCCTCTTTAAATTTCGCAACGCCGTTCTGGATATTCGCGATTGTGGGGTTCGCCTTAATATCCGTATACATATCATAAGGGATGTTCGCTTCGTCCAGCAGAGCGGTTACCTTGCCGGAAACACCGAATTTAACGAGCGAAGGGTCTGTTACGACCAAAATCTTTTTAAATGCTCTGGCCTTTGCTTCGTCTACGATTGCGGAGATAGAACCTGCACCGAAATACGAAGTTTCATTTAAGATCATTCTGTTTGCCATTGGAAATTCCTCCATATTTAACAAAAGTCAGATCAAGTGTGGGGCTAAATCTGTATTTTTATTATAGCACATCTTTCGATCATGTGCAATTATCCGGAAAAGGATTTTCTGTAAATTTTTTAAAAGTATCGGGATTACGGCATCATCAGCCAAAACAGCGCAGCCATTAAACTGGGGCTGCACTGTCCGTCGGTGCTGAGCATCAGCATCAAAAGCAATAGCGTCATCCGGTCGCTGTCGCCGCCCATCATTTTCAGGATCCCCGAAAGCGGAGAGGACGAAGACTCTCCCGCCTGTGCAGATGAACCGGGCTGCGGTTCATACCTCCTCTGGGGCGGCACCGGCGGGGACAGGTCGGGCACCGGCGGAGGAGAAACCGGCATACTTTCCGGCGCCGGATGCCCGGCCGGTTTGGAAGGCTCCGGCCGTCCCTCCAGCCTTGCCCTGGCCCGCCGCTGCATTTCACGGACACGGGCAGCCGCCTCCTGCTGCATTGCCTGCAGCTGCTCCGGCGTATATTCGCGTGACGCCATGGTGATCATCCTTTCCTTTCCGGTACCGGAAACATTTTATTTAAATCCCAATAACCCCGGCAGCCTCATTGCTCCGTTGTTCCCCCCGACCATCTGCAAAGCCTGCATCATCTGCATGATCTGCAGCGCCTGGTCAACCTTAGAGGCCTTTTCCGGACGGAGCAGCGGCTTTAGGCTGCTCAAAAACGTATACTCCGGCCCTCGGTTATTCATCGCCTGCATCACCTTTCCCAGCTGCGCCAAAGCCGCCGGGTTGGAGAGCAGGCTGTTCAGCCCGGCGGACAGGGAGTCGCTGTTTTCCCCGGCGGTTCCCTGTCCGTTTTGACTGCCCGAAAAGCCGGTATTCCCGTTGTTCCGGCTGCTGTGGCCATTGCTTTGCGGATTGCGGGGGCCGCGGTTGTAGCCGTTTCCGCCGTTCATACGATTCCCGGGCGGCTGTGCCCCCGAGACTGGGATGCTCACGGGCCCGTCTGTGTACCTTTGGGTATTTTCGTTCTGTCCATCATAGCCCGGCTCGCTGCCTTCCGGACGGCTGGGTTCGGCCGGAGCGGCCTGTATCTGGTTCAGCACCCCGTCCAGCTGCGTCCCCAGCCCCATTGACTCCGCCATCTGCCGCAGCTGCCGCATCGTATCCTCGTTTTGCAGAACAGAGGAAAGGCTGGATAGGTCGAAACCGCCTGCCCCGTTTGAATTTGCTTCCGGCACTGGACTGGCCTCCTTTCATCTGTCGGCACGCTTTTTATTTTTTCTGAAAACCGTTTCGCATCATCTTTTGCACCGCATCGGAAGAAGCGATCTGCTTCGCTTTTTCGGCGGACACCGGGTCGCTGATTATTTTCCGGGCAGCCCTCTGCTTTTCTTCCGGCAGGGCGGAAAGCAAAGCGGAAAGATCACCGGCCTGATAATCGCGGGTCAGCTTTCGAATGTCGGCCCCGGTCTGTTTCGCCAGCATCGCCAGCAAGGCTTTATCCATCTCGCTGAGCTGCGGGGCAGGGCTGGGGACAGCGGACGGGCGATTCTCAATATCAAAGGGATTCATAAGGCATCCTCCTGTGGGCGTAAAAATTCCAAACGTCTGATTTGACGAATGGAGCACGATAGTTTATACTATGCTATATAGGGGCGTCTTATGACGGGGGACGGGAGATTCTTTTAACGGGGGAAAAGAATAAACCCCCGAGCGCTTTTAAGGCGTTCAGGGGTTAAGATTTTTATTCAGTCAATGTCCAGACCCAGTGGCCCTTCGCAGTATCATAAGATTTGACATAAGGGTTTTCAATACCAGATGCAATTACAAACTGACTGCTTTCTTTACTGGCTGTAACGTTAATGTTTATGGGTTTACAGTAATACGTTAGTATAGATGTACCTTTTGATGCCGAATCGAAATCCATTTTGATAGTTTTAGTGTGATTATTATATCCGCTATCGTCAGCATAAATACTTGCCTTACTATCTTCCAATTCATATGAATAAGCACCACTATTATTGGTAATGGTAGAGTTTATGGCCGTTACAAGAACAGATACACATTGCATTTTAGTCGGATTATTACTATCTCCAGAGTTCTCAAGAATTATTGCAGGCTCAGACAAAGAGGACCACATATTAATACCGCCAATAGCAGGGCCTACACCATCAATTATCTCGACAGCTCGATTGCTGAGGGTTAATACATACCTGATTTCAAAAATATCAGCAACGATGATTTTATTGACATTCGAATCATTAAATGCTGTTTCCCGTTCGTCTTCTGTATGTACATAAGCTGTCGAATCTGGCATAGTGGGCAATGTAATTTCTACAGTATTATTCAGCAAATCATCATGACTAAAACTTTCAAGAGTAACTGTTTTCCTATCTTCTGAACGTTTTATAGAAAAGGCACAAGATTGAGAGGTAGAAGCATTAGTCAATCGAAAAGTCATAGTAGAATTTTCAAGTATGTAAGTATTATTACTAGTCAAGTCCGAATTTGTGTGTAATTTTCTTTAGGCATAACATGCAGGAGGCTGCTTAAGCCTCTTGATGACTACAGAGC
>CAYWRQ010000059.1:0-15206 GCA_964460915.1 uncultured Oscillospiraceae bacterium | reverse complement strand
GGTGCTGTGCCACTGAGCTATATCCCCGGCCCCTCTATTCCCTTTTCCTACGCCCCGTCCGGCAGCACAACCGTCCTTTGCAGCAGCTCCCTTGAAAGCGCCGGCATCAACCAGACCGCCTACCGGGTCACCCTCTCGATGACGATGGAAATCAGCGCCATCACCTCTTTTTCCCATCATCAGATCACCGTCCCCTATGAGGTCGTAGTCGCCGAATCCATGATCGTCGGCGACGTCCCCTCCGTCTACGCCTATGGAGCGAAGGATACGACCCCCAGCCCCAGCCCCTTTAAAAAGGGGCTGGACCCCTAAACTTATGTCACCCTTTCCGTTGGATGGAGAAAAACATTACACCATCGCTCTGCGCGATGGTCGAATATTCGGGTAGAGGGTGTTTTTGCTCTATACCAGCCCCAGCCCCTTTAAAAAGGGGCTGGACCCCTAAACTTATGTCACCCTTTCCGTTGGATGGAGAAAAACATTACACCATCGCTCTGCGCGATGGTCGAATGTTCGGGTAGAGGGTGTTTTTTGCTCTATACCAGCCCATAAAATGGACTGGATAGCTTATTCCTTTAAAATGACCGGCAAAAACAACAAGTGAATGTCCTGTTTCATCCTCGCGGGGAAAATGGTATGGAAATCTCCCATCCGCCCCGCGTGAACGTGCCTATTCAATCTGTGCGCTGACCTAGCGCACACCATAATTATTCATTCTTCATTCTTCATCATTCATTATTCATTAAACGAAATCTTCCCGTTGGGGCAACAACGTTTTTCCCCCCATCCCCCTTCCGGCGGGGACAAAAAGAAGGTTGACATTTGGGGGAAAATAGTAGATAATGGTCTTATGGGAAGTATGCAAAGCCGGATTGATATGCCGGCTGCCGTATTTCACAAAAACGGGAAGGAATGATCATCAAAATGTCCAGGAAACGGCTCTGCTTGAAGATATTTTCCATTGCGGCCATCGTAATCAGCGCGCTTTTTCTCATCCTGACCATGGTGTCCGGTATCATGATGCGCAGCTCTGGCGACGGAACCCTGCATATCAGCGGAACCCGCCTGGCGGCTATTGACATCTCCACGCCGGATTACCCGCGGGGCAGCCTGGTTGGGCTGATGCAGGGATCGATCCCGGAAAATACGCCGGTCGCCGTTCGGATGGACGGCATTACCGTTTTGACCAACAATCAGCTCACAAAGGCCGGAAACCCGCCGGTTTCCCGTGAACAAATCCTGGGCGGGGTCAGCTGGTCGGTCCATACGGCCGGGTGGATTTTCATCCTGACCGAAACGATTCAAGGCCTGCTGTTTTGCCTGCTGATACCGGTGCTGATCATCGGGCTGGCGACCTTTTTGCTGCTGCGCTACGGCCAAGCCGCCGGCAGCTTCGGCTCCTATTCCCTCCCGCAAAAGGGGAAAAAGCATCCGGCCGCGCAGGATGGGACGCCCTTGCCGGAAGACGACGAAAAAGCCGACCCGTTCCCCGAGCTGGACTATCGGCTGAAGCCCCAAAAGACAGCTGTTTCACCGGCTGTCAAGACCGTGGTCATCACCCAGACCCGGCCCGCCTCCTCCGCGATCCGCAACCAAAAGGGCGAGGTACGCATCTACGCCTCCGGCCAGGAAAAGGTCCTGCCGCTGAATACCGGCAAACGTGTCGTCAATATCGGCGGTTATAATATTACTGTGGATATTGCGCGGGAACAGCCTCGCACCGAGGACGTTACCCGGGAACTGTCGGTCATCAAACGGGAGCTGCCCGGGAAACAGGATATGGACGATACCCAGAAAATTGAAATCGTCGGGAAAGGGAACGCGAACTAATCGGATTTGCCTGTAAATTGCTTTAATCTTAAACGATACGTCTGCTTTTTGCTTAGGAAAATTGCCATTTTTAGGAAAATGTCCGGATTTTGCAACATTTCCTTAGGCTGGAAACACTTATATATAAAAGCAGCAATGAAAACGGGAAAGATTTTTCGATCCCGTTTTATACATAGAAGGAGTGACATTCCTATGAAAAAAAAGAGGATGCTCCGTAGGCTCAGCTGCCTGGCAGCAGCGACACTGGCCGCTTCATCCCTGGCTATGCCTGCATCCGCTATAGAATCCGAGGCCGAAAAGACTTTGGGGACCCTGGCGGGCGCCACGGCGATTTCCAGCTCTGCCGCAAACACCAGTATTGCACAGCAGGATGAAGTCAACGCCATCTGGATTGCTTTCCTCGATCTGCAAAACATCCTGTCCGGAAAATCCGAAGCCGCGTTTACCCAGTCGGTGCGGAAAATGTACCAAAACTGCGTGGACGCGGGGCTGAATACGGTCATTGTACACGTCCGCCCCTACGGGGACAGCTTTTATCCCTCCGAATATTTCCCGTGGTCTTCCTACGCCTCCGGCACCATCGGCGTTTCCCCCGGGTTTGACCCGTTGGAGATCCTGGTCGAGGAAGCGCACGATATGGGACTGGATTTTGAAGCCTGGGTCAACCCGCTGCGGCTGATGACCACCGGCGAGATTGCGCAGGTTTCTTCCGATTACCCGGTCAAGCAGTGGTACGATAGCCCGGCAAAGGCCGCCCAGAACCTGATCAGTTACGACGGAAGGCTGTATCTCAATCCCGCGTCGGCGGAGGCAAGACAGCTCGTGATCGACGGGATTACCGAGATCATCGAAGGGTACGATGTCGACGGTATTCATATCGACGACTATTTCTACCCGTCTTCCCTGCCCGCCAGCTATGACGAAGCGTCTTACCAGGCGTCGGGCACCTCCCTTTCGCTGGCAGATTGGCGGAGAGAAAATATTACGGCCCTGGTCGGCGAAATGTATGACGCCATCAAAGCGGCCGACCCCGGCTGCACCTTCGGCATCAGCCCCAGAGGGGTCGTCAGCCAGGACTACGACCTGATCTACGCCGACGTGGAATATTGGGCCAGCCATACGGGATACTGCGACTACCTTGCCCCGCAGATTTACTATGGCTTTGAACATTCGACCGCCGATTACGCCAAAATCCTGCAGCAATGGAGCAATATGACGACCGCTCCCGGCGTATCCCTGCGGATCGGCCTAGCGGCTCACAAGGTTGGTAATGTCGATACCTATGCCGGCACCGGAAAAGACGAATGGCAGACCAACAGCAATATTCTGGCTCGTCAGATCGATCTCTCCCGCCAATATGAAAATGTCGAAGGTATCATTCTTTTCCGCTATGAACAAATCTTTGTTTCCCCGAACAGCGCCATGTCTATTGAAAAGAAAAATTTCATGGCCTTACTGCAATAAAGGAGTAAAGGATGTTGAAATGCTTTTTCCCTAAATGTTTCAAAAGCAGAAAAATCATTAAAGCCGTTTCTGTCCTGAGCGCTTTCATGCTCACCTGCAAAGTCTTTCCAGCATTTGCTGGCGAAGCCGTTATGACCCGCATCATTGAAGATGTTCAGCCTAGGACTTCCCAATCGGTTGTAACCGGTACCTCTCAGACGATACGGGTTCTCGCCCATGAGGACGCGGCCGTTTCGGTTAAGATAGGCAGCACAACCATAAAGCTTTCCCCAACATCGGAATACACCGACGAAGACAGCTGTTGGTTTGAAGGGGAATACGATGTTCCCTCCTCCGCTGCCGACGGCTCCAAGCTCGGAGACGTCGCTGTCACGGCGACGCTCAACGGCAGCACACAAACCCGTGTCGGCGGAACGCTGACCGCCGTTTCCTTGGATATGCTGGAGATTACCGATAACAGCGATGCGGGTACAGTAACCGATGGAATGCTGACCATCCAGAATGCAAAGGCCTTTTCTGGCAAGCAGATCACCATCACAGCCGATTATGCCGATGTTTTTATCCCCTCGGAAAACGACCGGGGTGAGGATTATGCCGCTCCCTATTATTATCAGATGCCCAAAGGGACGGTTGACTACGTCGTTTCCGGCCCGGACAGCAACAATATCTATCTGCTGGCTTCGGGGCGGAAGGTTTCGGCGGCCAAGTCCAACGTTACCGCTTCTTCCGGTACGCAGGGCGAAAACCAGGTCACCTCGATTGAGATGTCCGCCGATTCGGAGTGTACCTACCTCAGCTTTAAGGAAAAATGGAACGTCCCCTTTAACATTGAGGTAGAGGATGTTAATTACGCGTCTTCGGTCACCAATTCTGTTTCTAGCTTTGAAGCCAAGAAGGTCAGAATTATCTTTGACTATACGACTGGTATTACAAACGAAGAGATATCGATTCCTTCAAAGAGCTGTTTCAAGAGCGCCAAAGTTTCGACCCAGACTTCTTCTGCTGGTGTCCCTCAATGTGTATTGGAACTGACCCTAAAAGAGGATGCTTATTATGGCGCGTACGCGTCCTACACTAGCACAGGAAAATTGGAACTGAAATTCTACAATCCTGTTTCCTCCTTGAAAGGTGCGCGAATCGTGATTGATTCCGGCCATGGCAGCTATACATCCAGTGGCGGGTTGGACCCCGGCGCAGCGACAGCAGGTTCCACATGGGAATATGAAGAGAATTACCGCAAGGCGACTGCCCTAAAAGAAGAACTTGAAGCACGAGGTGCGGAGGTTTATCTGCTGGATACATATAAGACGAGCCTGAGCGACCTGTACGCCCGTGTGGACGCGGCGATCGATTGGGAACCGATGGTTTACGTTTCCGTCCATCACAACTCCTCCGACACCAACCTTTCGGCGCGCGGCGTTGAGGTTTACTACAACAATCCCTGGTCGGTCTATCTGGCGAAAGATGTCTGCAACAATATCGCGTCCGCCTATAAGACGATGGACTATGCGTCCGGCGCAGTAAACCGCGGGCACAAGTTCTCGGAGTACGCCGTGACCCGTGTCAAGCAGTTCTCCGCAATCCTGATCGAGTACGGTTTCCTTACGACACCTACTGAATATGGCATATTAACCAATTCCGCCAACATCCAAAAGTTTGCTGAGGCCACTGCGGACGGCCTTGAGGCTTACTTTGCGGGAGAGAAATAAGAGTCTTTGCACCGGCTTCCTGCTGCTTGCAGGGGGCCGGATTTTTTTCAATTTGACGGTGCGAGGACGGTTTGTGCTGCCGTAACCGGCAGGAACCGTCTGCTGTAAAATATACGAAACTGCTCGGAAACACTCAGGCCCACTCGCGTTTGTGCATAATCTTTCGAAAAATCTATTGCAATAAACCGATAAAACGTGTATAATAGAGAAAATGTGTCAAGACACCTTGCTTTTCGGCGGAAAAGCGCTGCCGCGACAAGGCTCTCGACCAATCAGAAAGAAGGCAAAAATATGGATTGGAGCAACTACCGCAATCTAACGATGCTGGTGGATTTTTATGAACTGACGATGGGCAACGGCTACGTAAAGGAAGGGATCCAGGACCGCCGGGCCGTCTTCGATATGTTTTTCCGTAAGGTTCCCGACGGGGCAGGCTTCGCGATCTTCGCAGGGCTGGAACAGCTGGTCGGCTACCTGAAAAACCTGCACTTTTCGGCAGAGGACATCGAGTACCTGCGCAGCAAAAATATGTTCAGTGAGGCGTTCCTCGCCTACCTGCGGGACTTCAAGTTCAGCTGCAATGTCTGGGCCATGAAGGAAGGCACCCCCATTTTCCCGGGTGAGCCTGTAGTCACGGTCGAGGGGCCGGTTCTGCAGGCCCAGCTGGTCGAAACGATGGTGCTTTTATCCATCAACTTCCAGTCCCTGGTCACCACCAAGGCCAACCGCATCGTCCGCGCAGCAGCCGGTCGCCCGGTCATGGAGTTTGGCTCCCGCCGTGCGCAGAGCTATGACGCGGCTGTTTTAGGCGCGCGGGCTGCCTATATCGGCGGCTGCTCCGGCACCGCCTGCGCGATCTCCGACCGCGAGTACCAGATTCCCGCCCTGGGCACGATTGCCCATAGCTGGGTGCAGATGTTCCCGACCGAATACGACGCCTTCAAGGCCTATGCCGAAGCCTACCCCGACTCCTGTACGCTGCTGGTCGACACCTACAACGTCCTCAAATCCGGCATCCCGAATGCCATTAAGGTGTTTGACAATGTGCTGGCTCCGCTCGGCTACCGTCCGAAGGGTGTCCGCATCGACTCCGGCGACATCGCCTATCTGTCCAAGAAGGCCCGGAAGATGCTGGACGCGGCGGGCTATCCCGACTGCGGCATCGTCGCCTCCAACTCGCTGGACGAGTACCTGATCCGGGACCTGCTGTTGCAGGGCGCGCAGATCAACTCCTTCGGGGTCGGCGAAAACCTGATCACCTCCAAGTCCGACCCGGTCTTCGGCGGCGTGTACAAGCTGGTGGCGGTCGAAAATGAACAGGGCGAGATGGAGCCGCGGATCAAGCTGTCCGAAACGGCAGAGAAGATCACGACGCCGAATAAAAAGATGGTTTACCGGCTGTACAAGAAGGACGACCACGAGGCCTGTGCCGACTACATTGCGATGTTCGACGAAAAGGTGCCGGACGAGGGGCCGATCACGCTGTTCGACCCGGTCAACACCTGGAAATCGAAGACCTTCGACGACGTCGACATCAAGCCGATGCTGACCCAGATTTTCAAAGACGGCGAGTGCGTATATGACCTGCCGGAGATCGAGGAGATCAAGGCCTATTGTGAAGACCAGATCGACCATCTTTGGGACGAGGTCAAGCGGTTCGAGAACCCGCACCGCTACTATGTCGACCTTTCGGAGCAGCTCTGGCGCTCCAAGCACCAGATGCTCAAGGAATATCAGATCAAGTAATGCAACAGCTCCCAGCCCTTTAAAAAGGGGCCCCCAGCCCTTTAAAAAGGGCTGGATCCTAAACTTAGTTCGCGGCGTTCGCTCCTGCTACGCAATCCGCTCGGTCAACTATTTTTAGAAGTAGCGGAGCGCGCCGGGTACGCGCGGCGGTTCAGAGCATTTCTCTGGCCCGTGCGATTACTTGTAAACAATCTACCCTGTTGTTCGGGAGCGCCGAGCGTCGTTTTGCCGCGCCCGCGTACGGCTTGCGGGCGTTTTCCTGCGGAAAATAAACGGCAAAACGGGGTTTGTTTTTATTTATCTGACAGAAAGCGTGACAGGAAAGTTTTGCGGCTGTCCGTTAGGACAACGAGCCTTTCTGTCTTTGCCAATGTCTCCCCCTTCGGGGGAGATGTCACCTTGAGGTGACGAGAGGGCGTACACGCGGACAGATTTGCAATAATCGCCGAGTTAGCGGTGTAAACACGGGTGCACACGTCGGGCATATACACCGTCATAATGTCGCACCCCTACAGAATGTTCGGGAAGTCCCGTGGATTTTGTAGGGGCGGGGTTTCCCCGCCCGCATTCATGCACAAACCGCCCGTTTCGTGCGCCATCCTGTCACACCCCTCTCCTCAAAATTTATTCACCTTTATCTAACGAATTACTCACGAATGTATTGTATCTTGTCAAAAAATATGGTATAATATGCAAAATTTATCTTTTGTCCTGGGCGTAATGGGGCGAAAGACATCATAAGGAGAGATTCGTTTATGGAAACCTTCATTTCCAACATTGTGGACATCGCCACTGCGGTCGGCGGCAAGATTATCCTTGCGGTTCTGGTGCTGATCCTCGGCAATATCCTGATCAAGCGGCTGCTGGGCCTGCTGGGCAAGAGCAAAGCGCTCGGCAAGGTTGACGGCGTCGTCCGCTCCTTCATGCTCAGCTTTGTAAAGATCGGTTTCTACATTCTGCTGATCATCTCGATTATCGGCATCATGGGCGTCCCGATGGCGTCGGTTGTTGCCGTGCTCGCTTCTGCCGCCGTTACGGTCGGCCTTGCCCTGCAGGGCGCGCTGTCCAACCTGGCGGGCGGGATTATGCTGATGATCTTCAAGCCCTTCTCGCTCGGCGATTTTGTTTCAGCCGCCGGCGTGGACGGCGTCGTGAAGGAGGTCACCCTCTTCTACACAGTGTTCACCACTCTGGACAACAAGCGGGTCACCGTCCCCAACGGCAGCCTAATGAACGCCAACATCACCGACTACTCCTCCGAGGAGCTGCGCCGGGTCGATCTCACCTTCTCCTGCGCAAAGAGCGAGACGCCCGCGAAGGTACAGGAGATCATGATGGCCGCCATGAAGGGCAACGAACAGGTTCTCTCCTCCCCGGAGCCTTTCGCCCGCATCAGCGGCGGCACCAACGAAGCGATGGAGTTTTCCGTCCGCGCATGGTGCAAGAGTGCGGATTACTGGGATGTTTACTTTGATTTGACCCAGAAGATCACCGAGGCCCTGGCCCAGAACAATGTCCAGGCTCCCGCAGTCCGCGTTACCACCGACGCGCAGAAATAACCCGAACTACAAAAGAAAAGCTCCCTGGACAGAACCGGGGAGCTTTTTGTGTTTATTTTGATCATATTTGTGCAGCAAATCGGGGCGCATGGAATCGCCAATCTGGCGGTTATTGCTAACCATTCCACGTGTTTACCATGTCCGTTCTGTCATTCTGAGCGCCAGCGAAGAATCTTCGCGCTGTCGGGAATGAAACCTCTGCTCGGCTGCACGAAACGTGCGGTTTGTGCATGGACGCGGGCGACCGCAAGGGTCGCCCCTACAGAATCAAACAAGCCTCCCTGGATATTCTGTAGGGGCGGGGTTCTACTCCGCCCGCCAACCTCCTGCGCCGCACCCGTTTCCGTCAATACATACTACCTACCGAACACACTGTAGGGAACTGGCTTGCCTGTTCCGGGTTTGTATCGCCGACCAAACGGTTACCGCAAACCTTCTGCGTGTTCGCTTGTCCATTCCCGAACGGCTGCGCGAAACGGACGGATTGTGCATCGAAAAAGCGGTTCGTGACCGCCCAGCCCATTTTAAAGGGCTGGGGGGCTGGTTAGTCGGCGGCGTCGGGGTTTTCGAGGAGGGTTACGTCGACGGAGAGCATCTTTCCGCTTCTCTCGATTGTGACTGTGACGGTGTCCCCCGGCGCCTTATCCGCGAGGTACCCGGTCACATCACTGAGCTGGTTTGCGATAACATCGTCTACGCTGATAATCCGGTCGCCGACCGCAAGCCCCGCATCGGCGGTTGCCTGTTCGGTGATCTCGACGATGTAAACGCCCGCAGAAGTGTACCCGTACTGCGCCGCCTCCTGTGCGGTCAGGGTTGCCACTTTAATGCCGAGCATCGCCTTGTTGGTGTTCTGCTGGGTGGTGCTGCCCTCCTGGGACTGCTGCTCATCGGCGGACGGCGTATAGCTGCCCTCGGTCATCAGCGCGTTCGCGATTTCCATCGCCTTGTTGATCGGGATCGCGAAGCCAAGGCCTTCCGCGTCAGAGTCGGAACTCTTCGCATTGACAATGCCGATCAGCTCACCGTTTGCGTTGAACAATCCGCCGCCGGAGTTTCCAGGGCTAACAGGGGCGCTGGTCTGAAAGACCTTGATCACCGTCTGGATCGTTTTCGAAGTATTGCCACTATTTCCCATACTCCCGCCATAGAAGTAATCCCAGAGAGAGTTGCCGGTACTTCTGTTTGTATTGTCAGATGTATTGCCGCTGCTATCATCGTTGTCATATGTCGTCAGCTGCATCGTGATACTCCGGTCCACTGCGCTGATCAAGCCGTCAGTAATCGAGCCGCTGAACTGACCCTCCGGGTTGCCAACCGCATAAACAGTTTCACCCTGCACAACGGCATCGCTGTCCGCGATCATAGCAGGAGTCAGCCCAGTGGCATCGATTTTGATCACTGCGATATCGTTCTCCACATATTGGCCGACAACCTCAGCGTCATAGACACTGCCATCAGAAAGCTGAACCTGAACCGTATCAGCGCCCTCAATGACATGGTCGCAGGTAACAATGTAACCGTCCTCCGAAATGATTACACCAGAACCTGCACCGCTGGAGACCTGCTGACCGAACCAGAAGTTGCTAGTGGTCATCTGCTCAGTCATAATCGCCACCACCGTCGGCTCAACCTTTGCAGCAACCTCCTCGGAGGTCAGAGAGGTTCCAGCAGGAACAGATCCGCCACTCTCCGCCGGAGCGCTCACCCGTTCCACCACGATACGATCTACATTCTGGTAGGCCAGCGACGCGCCCGCGTACCCTCCGCCGAACGCGATCGCGCAAATTAGCACGCCGAGAATACATCTCGTCACCCAAACCGGCTTCTTCTTCTTCGGCTTAGCAGAAAGGCCAGAGTCATTTTGGAAGTTTTGGTTCATCTGCTGCGCATACGGAGGGATATCCTGCTGCGGAGGGGTGTTTTCGGGATTCGGGCTTTGGAAATTATTTTGGTAGTTGTTCTGATAATTGTTGTCCATATCAATTCTCCCTTTTCTATCTATCATTCTCCGGAACGCCCGGAGGTAATTTTTTTACATTTCTTATTATGCCAGCGGGAGTTTATGGCTATGTGATGAAAAATTAGATACTTTTTAAATAAAAATCAAAATTTCAGCGTCAAAAATCGTGGTATTTTCTCTTTTTATTCATAATTTGGCGTTTCCCATCTGATAAGTTGTCTGGTATCTGTCCAGTTGTCCGACCAAAATATCACACGGCGGCGACACGAGACGAACGGTTTGTGCATGGATGTAGGCGACCGCAAGGGCCGCGCCCCACAAAATACATGGGACTTTCTGAAAACTCCGTAGTGGGGCGCACGCAATGGTGATGTGCGACCACATCCGCCCGCCAACCTCCCGCCTTGCACCCGTTCCCGTCAATGTGCATCGCCGAACGGAAACACTGTAGGGAACTGGCTTGCCTGTTCCGGGTTTGTATCGCTAACTTAACGGTTGTTGCAAACCTCCCCGCGTGTTTACCCACGCCCGTTCTGTCATTCTGAGCGCTAGCGAAGAATCTTCGCACTTCCGGGGATAGAACCCCTGCCCGTCGGCGCAAAACGGGTGGTTTACGCCTTTCCCGTCTATGTTTGGGTTTCTAACGCCGCACGGCGTCCCACCGGGATCCTGGCAGGAGATGAGCGCGAAAAATGTGGGTAGGTAGGTTTGTCTTTTGTGGTTCCGTAGAAATCGGCGGACATCCCGTCCGTCCGCCGAAACAAAAGACACGTAATGCAATTAGGCATTGGAACGCAATAACACGTGAGCGAAAATGAAGATAGATTCGCTCATGCTCGTTATGGCTCTAGCTGGCATCGAGCCAGCCAGACCCATGCGAGACCTCCTTAATATGGGTTACGTTTTCCTGCGGAAAACTGCCCTTCCTGATTTGTTGGGATCGGAATACGTTTGCTGCTGCCGGGCAGAAGGTGAAAATGAGAAACGTATGGAGTTACGCGGCCTTTGAAGAAGGCTCGTTGTCCTGGCGGACAACTGCGAAACTTTTCTGTCCCCTTTCCGCCAGCTGGATAAAAATAAAATCCGTTTTGCCGTTTATTTTCCGCAGGAAAACGCCCGCAGCCGTACGCGGGCGCGGCAAGACGACGCTCGGCGCTCCCGAACGACAGGGTAGAGTGTTTAAAACCAATCGAACGGAATAAAAAGCTTTTTAGTCCAGCTTCAGATCGCCTTCGCGGATCCAGCCGATCTTTCTCCAAATCTTCCCGAGCGCCCAGGTCAGCACCGCCGGGAGGACAAAACTGATCAGGATCAGCCCAACCCAGTCAAACGCCGTAATCCCCGCCTTTGCCCCGGCGGCGATATCGCTGACCCAGCCGGAATAAACTCCGATCTGGCCGACAAACCCGCAGGTGCCCATCCCGGAGGAAATCGCCGCGCCGTTCATCTCCAGCTTGAACAGACAGGTCGCAATCGGCCCAGTGATCGCCGAGGTGATGATGGGCGGCAGCCAGATGCGGGGGTTTTTGACGATGTTGCCCATCTGGAGCATCGACGTGCCGATTCCCTGAGAGACCAAGCCGCCGAAGCCGTTTTCTTTCCAGCTCATAACCGCGAACCCGACCATCTGCGCGCAGCAGCCCGCAACCGCCGCCCCGCCGGCCAGCCCGGTCAGGGAAAGGGTCGCGCAGATCGCCGCCGACGAGATCGGCAGCGTCAGCGCAATGCCGACTACAACCGAAATCAGGATGCCCATCCAGAACGGCTGCTGGGTCGTCGCCCAGCGGATGATCGCACCCAGGGAACTGGCCGCCGTGCCAATCGCCGGGGCAATCAGCATCGACAGCCCGCAGCCCGCAAAGATCGTGACACAGGGGGTCACGAGGATATCCACCTTCGTCTCCTTCGAGACCATCTTGCCCAGTTCAGCCGCGACAATCGCGATGATCAGGACGGATAGCGGCCCGCCTGCGCCGCCCAGGGCGTTGGCTGAATACCCGACCGCTGTCAGCGAAAACAACACCAGCGGCGGGCATTTCAGTGCGTACCCGATTGCAATCGCCATTGCGCCGCCCGAGACGCTTTTTGCGAAGCCGCCGACCTCGTCCAGCACCGGGATATGCAGCTGGGTGCCGAGAGTCGAAAGGATCGTCCCGACCAGCAGCGAGGCGAACAGCCCCTGGGCCATCGCGCCGAGGGCGTCGATGCCGTACCGCTGCCAGGAGATCACAATATCCTTACGTTTGAGGAATTCTTTTATTTTGTCCATGATATACATCCTTTCCTATCGGAACCTCCGTGCTCTGCCTTGAGCGTCCCTCCCCGCTTTAGCCGAGGAAAGGCCATCGGGCGGCGGCCCGTTTGGTGTTATGGACATTATATCATACATATGTCTTGACAGATAGGGACAATATTCGTAAACATTTCAGATTTTTACGGCGTTTTTTGGAAATAATAGAAAAAGGATGTTTGAATGAGCAATTAATAGGTTGTTTACAGATTTAACTTGGCTGTCCCTGCGGTCGCACAGGTTTCCCCCACCAACCTGGCGTCTACCGCGAACCTCCCCGCGTGTTCACCACGCCCCGTCTGTCATTCTGAGCGCCAGCGAAGAATCTTCGCGCTGCCGGAAATAGAACCTCTGCCCGCCGGCGCGAAACGTTAGGTTTGTGCATCGGAAAAACGGTTCGTGACTATCTGTCAAACCTACATACGGGCCAAATGACGTCCGAAGAGCGTGAGCTTGTCGAACACTCTCACTCGTTTGGTTCGCTGTGACACGGCCGCGTCGGAAAAAGGCGGTCCGTGACCGCTCAGCTTTTTTCAAAAAGCTGGGGAGAGTTAGTTTTGTTTCCATACAATATTATACTCGTCGCCGAATTTAAAAAACGGGCAGCTCTTAAACCCGCCGGACAGGCTCCGCTCGTAATCGTCCATGTCCAGCCCAATCTCCAGCACACATTCATAGGTATCCGTCTCGTCATTATATTCGTAATTCATGCAGACCTCGCAGCAATTCTTCGTCTCCGACACTTGTATCCCATCCTTTCCCCTTTATCATACCATAACGGGAGCGAAACCGCAAACCCGCCGCTCCCTTAAATTTTGCTCATTTTCCGTTAGATTTTGTATATCCCCTTGCCACCGGCCGAAAAAACGGGTATGATATAGACAACACCCTTGGGGAAACACGCCGGTACTCTCCGGCAAAGAAAGGAATCTCTTATGACAAAAAGGAAAGTTTTGCGCACCCTTCTCCCGATTTTGATCACCCTCCTGCTCGCCGGAGGGCTGTACTACTACGCGCCCCCCGCGATCAATATCCATGACACGTCCCTGTGGTGGATGCTGGTCTTCCTGGCGGCCGTGTACGGATTTTTGCGGCTGATCGCGGGGAGAAAAAACCTGGTTGTGAACGGCAAGCCGAACCTGAAGGGGCTTTTGGGCTTTGCGGTCGCGGCCGTCCTGGCGGTCGTGTATCTGGTCGTCGGGCTGTTTACTACCCCGCTCTTTTTCTCCGGCAGCTACGCTAAAGCCGGCTCGGAGCGGATCACAGTCGGTGAATTTTCCGCCGAGGTCGACATGGTACAAAACGGCGAGATCACCGATATCGCCATCATGGACACGACCACCGCCGCCGCTATGGGCAAACGGCAGATCGGCTCCCTCGGCACCCTCGCCACCCAGTATGAGTTGGGGCAGTTTATGACCACAACCGTAAACGGCCAGGCCAAAAAGGTCGCGACCATGGGCTACGGCGGCTTCTGGAAATGGCTCAACCGCCGGGGCGAAGGGATCCCCGGCTATGTCTCGGTCGACCCGGTCAACGGCAGCAGCGAATATGTCCAGTTCAAGGAGCCGATTCATTATTCCGGCACCGCCTACTTTAACGAAAACATCTACCGCCATCTGCAGTTCTCCGCCCCGACCGCCTGTTTCGGCAACGTCCATTTTGAGGTCGACAACGACGGCAACCCTTATTGGATCGCGACCACCTACGAGTTCCGGGTCGGCCTGACCGGCTGTCCGGTTCCGAACGGCGTTTTGGTCTGCGACGCGGTGACCGGCAAAACCGCCCGCTATACCGCCGAAGACGCCCCCGCATGGGTCAGCATTGTCTACCCGGCGGACGATATGATCCGCCTGGTCAACTACGCGGGGCTGTATGAAAACGGTTTCTGGAACTCCCGGCTGGCCAAGACCGGCGTGTATACCTGTACCGACGACTACGGGTACAAGGTTGTCGGCGAAAACCTCAACGCCTTTACCGGCATCACCTCCGCCGCCAGCGACGAATCCAACATCGGCTTTGTCCTCTGCGACGAGCATACCGGCCAGATCCGCCGCTACGATATCTACGGCGCCGAGGAATATTCCGCGGAAACGGCAGCTGAGGGCCTGGTCATGAACTTTGGTTACCGGGCGTCCTTCCCGAGCCTGGTCAATGTAAACGGCAGCCCGGTTTATGTTATGGCCCTGACCGACGACGGCGCGCTGATCAAGAAATACGCGATGGTCGACCTGCAGGACTATACCAAGGTTGTCGCCGCCGACACGATTCAGGACACCTGGCGGCAGTTTGTCGCCCGCTACAGCGGCGGCACAGCCGGAGACATCTCCTACGAGGACAGCGGCGCGGCGGAACAGAAGACGATCCGGCTGACCGCCCCGGTGGAGATTGCGGTGGTGGAGGGCAACTCCTACGCCTACCTGAAATCGGACGACGGCATCTACCGGATCCCGGTCGACGGGAACGAGGAGGTTCTGTTTATCTCCGAACAGGATGAGATCGGCATCACCGTCTACGGCGCCCTCCGCGAAGGCGTATACGCCGCAGGGTTGTCGGATTGATGTCAACGATATAGTATAATTTGTATGGGCGGAGCGGTCGCATATGACCACATCCGCCCCTATTTTTTGCAAAAATCTCACCGT
>CAYWRQ010000058.1:0-15610 GCA_964460915.1 uncultured Oscillospiraceae bacterium | reverse complement strand
GGGGATTTGCCGTATTCCGCTTCAAACCCCGCCCAGTCTCCGCCGTGAATCAGTTTGCTCATGAAGGCCCTCCCTTACAGCATGAATAAAATGAGACAGCGCACCCCGCACATCAGTGCCAGCGACAGGAAACTCGCGGCGTAGAGCATCCGGTTTGCCCGCCGGATATCCTCCGACTCAACCGGCCGCAGCGGGTCGCCGATTACCGGCTTTTGGTACAGCTGCCCGAAATAGTAAGCAGGCCCTGCCAGCTGAACACCCAGTGCCCCGGCGACGGCCGATTCCGTCTGGGCGGAGTTCGGGCTGGCGTGCTTGCGGCGGTCCCGGCGCCAGATTTTCCAGGCGTTCCCGGTATGCCCGCCGGTGAATCCCGATACGGCGATCAAGAGCAGCGCCGAGAGCCTTGCGGGGATAAAGTTTGCCGCGTCGTCCAGCCTTGCCGCCGCCCGGCCAAAATAGAGATAGCGGTCGTTTTTATAGCCGACCATGCTGTCCATCGTATTGATGGCCTTATAGCACAGTGCCAGCGGCGCGCCCCCGATCAGCATATACAGCATCGGCGCCGCGACCCCATCGGAAAAGTTTTCCGCGACCGTCTCAACTGCGGCCTTGGTCACCCCTTCGGCACTGAGGTTTCCCGTGTCCCGGCCGACAATGCGGGCGACGGCTGTACGGGCATTTTCAAGCGTATCGCTCGTCAGCTTCCGGTAGACGTTCATGCTCTCGTCTTTTAGGCCCTTGATGGCGAGCGCCTGCCAGCACCAGACCGTTTCCAGGATAAACCGCACTGCCGGATGAAGAAGGCCGCAGAGGGTAAGCGCGCCGGCTGTCACCGCCAGCGTCCCAAGGGGGAGCACCGCCGCCAGGACACATCCCGCCGCCAGCAGCTCCTTTTCCGTCTCCGGGAAGATTTTTCGCAGCAGCTTTTCCAGTGCCGTAATGCATTTTCCCATATATACTACCGGATGGGGCATCCAGCCGGGATCAGCGAGTATCAGATCGAGGATAAAGCCGCAGACTGCGGCTGCAACGATTTCCACTTGTTTGTCCTCATTTCTTTATCATGGATTTTCTTTTGTATACGCTGCCTGTCGGACGAGACGAAGGGTATGCTCCGTTTCCCAGACTACCGTATCGAGGATAAACCCCGCGCCGTTCCCGGCGTGCCATTCATAAAAGCTCCGGCGCGGAAGGGCATACCGCTCCATCACGGCCATCTGGGTGCCGCCGTGGGCGACGATGACGAGGGTTTCCTGCCCGTCCCGGAGCGCGCCGTCCACCAGAGAGGAAAAGGCAGCGTAGACGCGGGCGCAAAAGGCCGCCTTATCCTCATCCCCGCCGGGACAGCAGCCTTCACACCCGCCCTCTACCCAGCCGCGGTAATCGGCATCCTGTTCCATCTCAAGAAAGCTTCGTCCTTCAAACGCCCCAAAATTCATCTCCCGCAAGCCCTCTATTTCGATCTGCTGTGCCTGCGGAAAAAGGATCGCGGCCGTTTCCCGCGCGCGGATCATCGGGGAAACATACACCAGATCAGGCGCAATATCCGCCCTTACCAGCTTCTCTTTCCCCGTCTCCGAGAGGGGAATGTCCGTAATCCCCTGATAGCGTTTTTCCCGGTTATAGTCTGTTTCGCCGTGGCGAAGAAGATAAATCAGCATGGCAGACTTCCTTTCAAGATCTGCGGTAATCCGCAGCAGACCCGCACGACTGTTTCCGCCCGCTCTGCAAGTAGGCAGGAAAGCCTTCCCGCCGCTTCACGGGCCGCCCGCTCACCCGCATCGATCGGGACAACGCCGCCGCCGACCTCGGTCGCAATGACGATTTCTTTCCCGGCAAGAGTGTCGGCGAGGGCGGCGAGATCAGATGCATCCGCAGCAAGCGCCTGCACATCCCAGACCGCTTTCCGGGCGAAATCATCATCCGAGAGCATCAGCGCATTTTGGATATATTCCCGTTTTCCCGCAAAAAGCGGGCCTGTTACAAAAATCATAGGATTCCCTCCAGAAGCTGTGTCAGGACAAGGGCAAGGAGCATCGCCATTTCCGCCGCCTGCAAAAACCATCCCGCGAGATCGCCGGACAGCCCGCCAAACTGCTTTTGCAAACGGAAACGGTAATATGCAAAAACCAAAACCGCCGCCAAAGCCATAGCCGCCCCTTCAATCCCGCAAATACAAAGCCCGGCGATGAGCAGCACTGCCAGAACAGATAAAACCGCGCAGACCCGCTTTTTGTCTGCTGCGGTCGCAAAGGTATGGGCAAGGCCGGTATTTTTCGCCAGCGGGAAGGACGCCACCGCCAGCCCGGAAAGGCTGCGCGACAGCACAAAGGAAAGCATCACCGGCAGGAAGGGAAAGCGCGGAAGGGATGCCCATAAAGCAAAGCTCAGTACAAAATAGCTGCACAGCCGGATTGCGGCAAAGGCCCCGAGGTGCGGGTCTTTTAGGATTTCCTGCTTTTTTTCGGGCGGGGCATGGCTTGCAAGGGCGTCGCAGGTGTCAGCATATCCGTCGAGGTGGATGCCGCCGGTGACCAGCATCGGAATTAGTGTAAACCCGGCGCCCCGGAGGATGTCCGGAAACGTAAGCAGCCCGCAAAGAGCCGACCAGCCGCCCATCAGCCCGCCGATGACCAGCCCGATCAGCGGGAAGGTGCAGAGTGCGTAGCGCATATTCTTTTGGTTCCACTGGATCTGCAGCATCGGCAGGGCGGAAAACATCGAAAATGAGACGATCACCGTCTGCAAAAAGGTCATAAAAGCGCTCCCTCTCCTTTTAGTATGTTCGGCAGCCCGCAGACTGCTTCGGCGACCAGGTCTGCCTTTTCCGCCATCCGGCGGTTTACCCGCGCCAGCTCCCGGAGGTAAAAAAGCGTATCCCCTTCGTACTCTGCGCCGCCGGAGAAAACCTCGTTGGTGACGATGGTCAGATGGCTGCACCGGGGGAGAAGCGCGTCAATCCCGCGCAGGACAGCGTCCGCTCCCGCCCCCGCAGGACTGTAGATTTCGTTGGCAATCAGATTGCTCATACATTCCAGTAAGACGTTTGCGCCCATCGGGACAAGCTCAGCCGCGCCCGCAAGGCTGGTATAGCGCTCCAGCGTTTCAAAACCCTTATCCCGCCGCGCAGCCCGATGCTTCGCGATGCGGGCGAGACACTCCTCGTCAAAGGGCTGCATCGTCGCGATATAAAGGCGGGGAGAAACGCCCAGGCGCAGGACATGGCTTTCGGCCATTTCGCTTTTCCCGCTGGCTGCACCGCCGATGATCATGGTAAACATGGGGATTTCCTTTCCGGTTTAGGATTGCGGCGTATAGGCGTCGATCCCGAGATGGGTAAAGGTCTGGCCGCTGTGATAGACCGCCAGCGCCATATCCAAAAGCGGCAGGGCCGCCACCGCGCCGCTCCCTTCGCCCAGCCGCATTTCCGCCGTGATGAGCGGCTTCAGCCCTAGAGCATCCAGCACCATTTTCCCTGCCGGTTCCGCCGAAACGTGGCTGGCCAGCATCCCGTGGATCGCGTTCGGGCAGAGCCGCACAGCGCAGAGGGCCGCAACGCTGCTGATGAATCCGTCGATCAGCACCGGTACCCGGTAAAGCGCCCCGCCGAGGAAAATCCCGCACATTCCGGCGATATCTAGACCGCCGACTTTTGAAAGCACATCGATCGGGTCGGCGGGGTCTGGCTGATGCAGCCGGACAGCGGACTCAATCGCTGCGATTTTACGGGCCAGACCCTCGTCCGATAAGCCCGCTCCCCGCCCGGTCATCGTAACCGGCTGCTGATCAAGCAGCACACTGGCCACAGCGCTGGAGGTGGTTGTATTCCCGATGCCCATTTCCCCGGTGGCGAGGATAGAAAAGCCTTTATCTTTCATCTCGTGCACCAGTTCTACGCCTGTTTCAATGACCTTTACGCAGTTTTCACGGCTCATGGCGGGAGAAAGGGTGATATCCTCCGTGCCGTCCATAATCCGGCGGTCTAAAACCCCGTCTGCGCCCGTAAACCCTTTGATGCCGATATCGACCGGGATAACAGCGCAGTTTGCGACCTTTGCCATATGGCAGACCGTGCTTTCGCCCGCTCCTAAGGCCCGCGCAACCGCCCCGGTCACCGAGCTGTCGGTCTGGGTAACGCCCTGGGCGACAACACCGTTGTCGGCGCAGAGCACCAAAAGGGCGCGTTTCGGAAGGGAAACCGCCTCTTTCCCCGTCAGCGCGGCAACCCGCACAACCGCTTCTTCCAGCAGGCCAAGGCTGCCAAGCGGCTTTGCAAGGCTGTCCCAGTGGGTAAGGGCCGCTGCCCGTGCCGCTTCGTCCGGCGCGGGGATTCTGTTTATGATTTCATCTAGCTTCATTTTTTGTTCTGTCCCTTATATTGAATTGCCGCATCGACAAACCGCTCCGCCAGCGGCAAGGCCCCGCCGAAATGCAGGTGGGGAAAAGCGGCGTAAAGCGTCGGCGAGGTAAAGCCGCACCGCCATTGACGGGTTCCAAGTGGCTTCTGTGCTAAGAGATCCTCCCCGTTTGCGGTCGAGTCCCAGTAGTGAAATTCGTGGGCGGGAACCCTTTCACCCTGCCGGAATAAAAGGCTGTCGCGCTCGGCGCTCAGATGTACATACCCAAACCGCTGCAGCCGCTCCGTTTTAACCCCTTCCCCCGACAGTACGCCGGCCATCGAATAGGGAGTTTCCGTATCGTCCTGCAAGGTATGCTGCAAATACAAAAATCCGCCGCATTCGGCTACCGTCGGCAACCCGCTCTCTACCGCCGCACGGATAGCCGTCCGCATCGGCGTGTTTTCACTCAGCGCCTTTGCGTACAGTTCCGGATAGCCGCCGCCGAGGTAAAGGCCGTGGACGCTTTCCGGAAGGGCGGTGTCCGTAAGGGGGCTGAAGAAAAGAAGTTCCGCTCCGCAGCGCCGCAGGGCATCCAGATTATCGGCATAGTAAAACGAAAACGCCGCGTCCCTTGCCACCGCAATCCGACAGCGGGGAGAGGGAAAACCATCCGATGGCTCTACCAGCCCCTCCGGCATATCCCGCATCAGCCCCATCAGTGCGTCTATATCCACCGTCTTTTTCATCTGCTCTGCGACCAGCCGGAACCGCGCGGAAAGGTCACTGATTTCATCGGCGCTCAGCAGCCCCAGGTGGCGGCTCCCAATAGCCGCCTCCGGCATCGGCGGCAGATATCCGATGACCGGAAGCCCTGTTTCCCGCCGTAAAATCGGGGCGAGATGGGCATACAGCGCCGGTTTGCAGCCGTTGAGCAAAATTCCGACAATCGGGCAAGGAGCACGGAAATCGAGCATCCCTTTTATGAGCGCCGCCAGCGTCAAGCTGCTTCCGCCCGGCTGCACAACCAGCAGGACCGGCGTGTCTGTCAGCATCGCCGTTTCCCATGCGCTGGCAGAGTCGGTCCCGCCGATGCCGTCATAAAATCCCATGGCCCCTTCCAGCAGGGCGATATCCGCCGTCCCGGAACAAAGGGTGCGCAGCATCCCTTCCTTGCCCTGTAAAAATAAGTCGAGGTTGCGGCTGGGAATACCCAGGACCTTTTGATGGAACATCGGGTCGATATAGTCCGGGCCGCACTTGAAAGCCTGCACCGAGCTGCCGCGCCGGATGAGCGCCGTTATAAGCCCGCAGGTAATCATCGTTTTGCCGCTGCCGCTCTGCATGGCGGAAATCATCAGCCGTTTCATTGGCCCTTTGGCACCCCCGTAATCAAAAACACCGGGTTTTGGGCCATCAGGAGATGAAGGTCTCCGGCACTCTTGGCGCGGCTGACCGCGATCTGGACAATTTCGACCGCATAATCCAGCGCCGAGAGTATCTTCATGGCTCCGCCCAGCGTCTCCAGCGCAATGGCCGAAACGCAGACCCGGGCAGCAGGGTTTGCATCATAAACCGCCTGTAAAATCGCGGGAAGGTTCCCGCCGCTCCCTCCGACAAATACCGCGTCCGGCTTCGGGAAACGCTCCAGCCCTTCCGGCGCCATGCCCTCCTGCAAATAAAGGTTCCATGCCCCAAATCGTTCCCGGTTGGCACGGATGAGGGCGCAGGCCTCCGGTTTATATTCAACCGCATAGACCGCTTTTGCCTGCAAAGCAAGCTCGACACTGACACTCCCCGTCCCGGCCCCGATGTCCCAACAAATATCTTCCGGCGTAACAGCGAGCTTCGAAAGGATCGCTGCCCGGACCTCCTGCTTGGTCATCGGGACCTTGTCCCGGAGAAAAGCGTCGTCCGGGATGCCCGGCGTCCGGCGGATAAACCGGGGAACCGGTTCAACGAGCAGGACGCTGAGGGAGGGGAAAACCATGGCGGCCATTTCCGCCGCTGTGCCGGATAAGATCCGCTCTTCGGGATAGGAGAGGTTCTCGCCGACGGTTACAGGGAGATTTTGCAGCCCCGCCTCCGACAGCTCTTTGCAAAGCTCCGCCGGGCTGAGCGCGCCGCCTGTCAGGAAAAAGGCCGGCTTTCCCGCCGCAGACGCCGCCATGACAGCAGAAACCGCGTCACAGTTGACACCGTGAGCCGAAAAAAGTGCCCAATCCTGCCAGCTGCGCCCCAGCCTTGCCGCGAAAGCCTGTACGCTGGAGATACCCGGGAGGACGCGGATATCCATCCCTGCCGCCTTTACCAGGAGCAGCAGCCCTTTGGCGCCGGAATAAAAGCCGGTATCGCCGCTGAATACAACGCAGATCCGGGTGCAGGAAGACTGCTGAATCAGGGCGAGGATATCGGCGGCTTTCACCGCCGTGTCCCGGTTTTCGGTACAGTCCTCCGGCAGCCGCTCCACCATCCGCCCGGCGCCGATGATATAGTCCGCCTTCCGCAGGGCCGCAAGTCCTTCGCAGGTAAGGGTACCGGTTTCATAGCCGCACCCCATGCCGATCAGCGTTACAGTTTTCTCTATGTTCATGGCGTCTCCTTTCGCAGTTTTTCTTCGATGATCTTCAGAATTGTATCGGTACTTTCCCCGGTCTCCGTCTCCTCCGGACGACCAATCAGCAGGAGCTTTGCCCCGGCATTTTCCGCCGCCGCCCGTTTTTCTTCAAATCCGCCCGCCTTTCCGCTATCCTTTGTGACCAGCCAGGCGATATGGTACTGCTCCATCATCGCTTCATTCATTCTTTGGGTGAACGGGCCTTGGAGTGCCAGAATGTTCCGGTGGGGAAGCCCCAGCGTCTCGCACATCGACAGGCTTTCGTGGGTCGGCAGCACCCGCGCAAACAGCCGCTCTTTCGGGAGCACCCCAAAAGCGGCAAGCTCCTTTGCGCCCGTCGTCAGGAGAATATTGCCCGTCGTCCCGGCGAGGAAATCCGCTGCGGCGGCAGGGCTTTTTACCCGGATAACCCTATCGGAATCCCGGATACCGGCGCTTTCCGCCCGCAGCAGACGGTAAAGTGGTGTCCCCGTCTCGGTACAGGCGGCGCGGATATTGGCGGTCGCCTCCGCGGCATAGGGGTGGGTCGCGTCGATACAGAGGTCAAACCCGGGAAGGAGCGCCGCAATCGCGGATGCGTCCTTCCGCCCGGTTAAAACGGTGATGCCCGGGATGCCGGAAAGTTCTTCCGCGCCCAGGCCGGTCGCGACGGAGACGGCGACCGATACCCGTCCGGCCAGCTTTTCCGCCAGCGTGCGGCCCTCCGTCGTGCCGCCAAAAATGAGGACTTTCATACTTTTTGCTCATACCCCCTGGGCGTGACCATCTTCCCGCCGATCTTTTGCGTGGTGCTGGAACCGATGAAGACGGTCGTGAACATATCCAATGTTTCCCCCCGCAGTTCCGCGAGGGACAAAATCCGGTGCTCCTGCCCCGCACGGCCGATGTTGCGCACCCAGCCGCAGACGGTGTCCGGGCTTTTGCACTTCAGCAGGATATTGCAGGCCCTTTGCAGGTAATCCGCCCTCTTTTTCGACGCAGGATTGTAGATGCACAGGACAAAATCCCCCAGAGCGGCGTACCGCAGCCGCTTTTCGATCTGTTCCCACGGCGTCAGCAGGTCGGAAAGGGAGATGACGCAGAAATCATGCATCAGCGGCGCCCCCAGTACAGCCGCCCCGGACAGCGCCGCCGTGACGCCCGGGACAATTTCGATCTCAACCTCCGGATATTCGGGGGAAAGCTGCAAAATTGGCCCGGCCATGCCGTAAACCCCCGCATCCCCGCTGCAAACCATCGCGACCATATGCCCTTCTCCCGCCTTTTGCAGGGCCATACGGCAGCGCTCCAACTCTTTTGTCATCGGGGTGGTGAAGGTTTCCTTTCCGGGACAGAGCGGCCGCACGAGATCCATATAGACCGTGTAGCCGCAGAGGATGTCCGCCTGTTCGATCGCCGCCCGCGCATCCATCGTCATATAATCAGGCCCGCCAGGGCCGATCCCCACCACATAGAGTTTTGATTTATTCATATTGCCACCGCCAATCCGGGAAAAACGGTTTGATGGCCAGGGCCATCGTGATGCCGTTTCCTGCTGTTTTTTGGATGATCAGTTTTCCGCCCGTACCGCAGGCCGCCATAGCGCTCCGCTCGCAGACGTTGTCCACACCGGTGACACGCTCCACAAAGGCAGATGCGGAAAAGTCGCCTTCTACCGCCTGCAGCTCTTTAGCTGAAAAGACCTGCAAAGGAATATCCCTCGACGCGCAGAAGGCAAGCACCCCCGGCTCCTCTTTTTTCAAGTCGATGGTTGCCGCCAGGGAAACCATTTCCGAAAAAATGCCGTGCTGCTCCATCAGCGCCTGGAAAGCCGCTTCAATCGCCTCCACAGGCGTGCCCTTGCGGCAGCCGATCCCAAGAACGGCGATCCGCGGGACGAGGAGCAGGGCATTTCTCGGTTCAGTTTTCTTCATCGTCAGCACAAAATCACAGCCTTCCGGCGTCCCCGTGACCGCGACCCCTTGCGGGATCTCACCGCCCACCGGCCAGGAACTGTAGAGCGCCGTCGTTTCCCCGGACAGGATTTTCCCGGAAACCCGCTTGATCTTTTCGGGGTTGATGACAGCGCATCCCTGCCGCTTTGCCCATTCGTCCACGGCGAAGACTCCGTTTGCGTCGGTCGCGGTGGTGATAACCGGCACCGCGCCGCAGAGGGCGGAAATCCTCCGCGCAAGGTCGTTGGCGCCGCCCAAATGCCCACTGAGGATCGGGACGGCAAAATGGGCACATTCATCCAGGACGATTACGGCGGGGTCTGATGCCTTGCTCGTTACATAGGGCGCGATAGCCCGTACCGCAATCCCGGCAGCCCCTACAAAAATCAGTCCATCGGCGTTTTGAAAGGCGTCCTCTGTCCAGCCTTTCAGCGTGCATCCCTGAGAGCAGCGGGATGCCTCCCCATATAACTCCCGCGCCAGCTGCTGTGCAAGGGCAAAACCCTTGTCCGTAAAGGCAATCAGGCGGATAATCATGGCAATGCTCCTTTCCGCTCAGGCATTTGAAGAAAAAACCTAAGCGCCGTTATTTTGTCCCTTCCCGAAACCCCGTTGTAAAGGTTGGGTCATAGAGCTTACTGCGCGCGTAGGCAGCGCTCCGGGAGGCAAAGAGGAAATCGCCGACGAGAATCAGGGCGGTTTTGGAAATGCCGTGTTCCTCTCCCGCTTTGGCCAGTGTCCCAAGCGTACAGTGGACAACCTTTTCTTCCGGCCAGGTCGCTTTGTATACGAGCGCCGCCGGGGTGCTTTCCGTATAGGCTCCCTTTAACAGCTCTGTCTGCAAGGCCGGGAGCATCCCCGCCGACAGGAAAATAACCATCGTCGCGCCATGAGCAGCAAGGGCGGCGATATTTTCCCGCTCCGGCACCGGCGTCCGCCCGGCCATCCGGGTGATAATCACACTTTGGCTGATACCGGGGAGGGTGTACTCGGCGTTTGCCGCCGCCGCCGCGCCGCAGAAGCTGGAGACGCCGGGCGTATCATCATAGGGGATTCCCAGGGCGTCCAGCGCGTCCATCTGCTCCCGGATTGCGCCGTAAAGGCTGGGGTCGCCCGTATGGAGCCGCACCGTCGTTTTATCTTCGTTTTCAGCCGACCGCATAACCGCCAGCGCCTCTTCCAGCGTCATTTTTGCGCTGTTATAGATGCTCGTCCCTTCCTGGCAGAGTCCGAGGAGCGCCGGGTTTACCAGACTTCCGGCATAAATGACCACGTCTGCTTTTTTCAAAAGCTCCGCTCCCCGCACTGTGATGAGATCGGGCGCACCGGGGCCTGCGCCAACAAAATGCACCATGTTACCCTTTCTCCCTTACCACAATTGTCGCAAAATATCCCGCCGTATCGGGGAGACAGTCTAAATCGGTGTAAACCGTCTCTCCCGGCAGACCGCAGTTTTGCACCATCGCAGCCTGTCCCAGCATACCTTTTTCCCGCAGCGCCTCCACCGTTTGGGAGAGCCGTTTTCCCGATTTCATCAGCACCTTTGTCCCCGGAAGATCGAGCGCTTCTTCTGTCGCCGCATTGCGGGCGGGAATGATATGCAGCGGCTCATTTCCCTGCGTCAGGCTGACGCCCAGCTTGGCCGCCACGGCACAAAAGCTCGGTACGCCCGGGATCATGACGGTCTGGTACCCCTTTGCGCCCAGAATCTCCATCAGGTAACTGTAAGTCGCATAAATTGAAACGTCCCCGAGGTTAAGCATTGCCACATCCTCCCCCGCAGCCAGGTACCGCTCGATTTCCTCCGCCGCTTTCAAGTGGGCAGTATGCTGCTTTTCCTGATCGCGGTCCATCGTAAAAAAGAGGGGCAGGATTTCCTTTTCAACCCATACCTCCCCCGGCAGCGCCTGCCGAGCAATGTCCAGCGCCAGCGTCTCGCCGCTCACCGTCTTCGGCGCCGCGATGACCCTGCACCGCTCCAGTGTCCGCACCGCTTTCACGGTCATCAGCTCCGGATCCCCCGGCCCGACGCCGACCCCATAAAACACGCCTTTTTTCATTTCCATCCCGCAACAATCTCCTTTACCTCTTTTGTCTGCCCGAGAAGCCCGTACACATTTGAAAACAATACCGCACCGATTTTATATCCGCCTGCCGCGCGGCGGCGCAGCTGCCGGTCAATGGCAGATACCATGCTCTCTATAACAGGTCCCCGCAGGGAAACGCCGTCCAAAATCTCGATGCAGGCATCGGTCGTGGCGGCGTCCATAATCGCCGTACAGGTTTCCCGGTCCGCCCCACAGATGGCCGCATGGGCGCAAAACAGCTCGGTCCGGCAGTCCGCATAGCGGCTGTGGGTATTCATAATTCCCCCGGCGAGCTTGGACAGCTTCCCGATATGCCCAGCGAGCAGGACGCTCTCAAATCCCAGCGCCGCCGCTTCGTCCAGTGCGTCGCCGATGAAATTGGAGCACTTCACAATCGGGACTGCCCGCGCGTCAAACCCCTGCTGATGGAGAAAATCCGCGCCGTAGTTGCCGGGTGTCAGGATCAGGTGCTTTGCCCCCTCTGCCCGCGCCTGCCGCATTTCGAGGAGAATTGTGTCGATCAGCGCCTGCATACTCATCGGCTCAACGATGCCGGAAGTCCCAAGGATCGAAATCCCGCCTACAATACCGAGGTTCGGGTTAAAGGTTTTAGCGGCGATTTTTTCCCCGTCCGGGACGCTGATGATCACCCGTACGCCGCCGTCGTATCCCAGCTCGTCGCAGACAGTCGTTACCTGCTCCGCAATCATCTGCCGGGGGACACGGTTGATCGCCGCCGCTCCTACCGGCTGGTCAAGGCCGGGCTTTGTCACCCGGCCGACGCCCTTCCCGCCGTCGACAAAGACGCCGGGGGACGCTGAAAAGCCTGCCTGCGCAAAAATCAGCGCACCGGCAGTCACATCCACATCATCCCCCGCGTCCTTCCGTACGGCGCAGATAGCAGTGTTCCCTTCCATTCGGCATTGTTCCAGCGGCGCCTCTACCCGAAGCCCCTTCGGCGTCATAAGGGAAACCGTTTCGGGAACGCGTCCGATCAGCAGCAGCCGCACTGCCCCCGCCGCTGCCAGGGCCGCGCAGGTGCCGGTCGTATAGCCGCAGCGGAGTCTTTTTCCGCCGGAATAAATATAGTGTTCAAAGGCCATCGCGGCACCTCCTTCTCTTTATCCAAGCAGGCGCAGATGGGCCCGGTACATTTCCTGCACCTCCGGTATAATCCCAAGCCCTTCCATCTGACAGGTTACCGTAAATCCCGCAGCCTCCAGCCGGGACTTCCAGCTGTCTGGGTCTTCGCCCGCCATATCGTGCAGCGCATGGTCGCCCGCCACCAGCATCAGCGGCGCGATCAGTACCTCTTTCCGTCCGTCCTTTTTCAGCTGGGCCAAAACATCGTCCGCCCCCGGCCAGCCCTCAACCGTCCCAACATAGATATTGTCGCTCCCCCGCAGCCGGAAAGCGGTTTGAAGGGCAGGATAGACCATGTTGGCAAAGTGCTCGGTACCGTGTCCAAGGAGGACTAGGGCGTCCGCCGGATGATACCATTTTATCACAACCTCCGCTAAAGCGCAAAGGTCCTGATGATCTGCGAGAAGGGGCCTGCCCAGAACGAGTCTTGCAAACTGCGCCGCAAACCGATGTACGGTTTCCCGGATTTTATCGTACTCAAAGCCGTATAAGACGTGGGTCGGCTGCACGATCACGTCCTCGTAGCTCTTTTCCTTCAGCTGTTCCAAGGCCTCCTCTAAGCTGGGGATGCACTCCCCTCTCCGGGCCAGGATTTTGCGGATGGTGGGGCTGGTAAACGCGTGAAAACAATCCCGGCCGGGAAGCTCTGCCCTGAGGGCCTGCTCAACCGCTTCAATGCTCACCCTCGCCTGGGGGACAGCCGTCCCAAAGCTGATCACCAGTAATGCCTTCTTCATCTCGTTTCTCTCCCTTTGGACTTTATTTCGTCCGTCTATTTTCATTTCCATCAAAACGGAAAAAGAAATCGCCCCTCCCGCAAAATTGCAGAAAAGGCGCAAAAATACAAAGCGCAGCCAAGACGGCGCTATACCTTCCATCCCGCGTTTTGTCCGTCCGCAGAAGGGTATCTGTCCATTTTCCGACAGTATAAACCGCGAGGCAGGTCTTCCGGCTTAGGCGTCCCCGCCCCGGCCCGTCTTCCCATGCAAAACCACAGTGACATAATGAGCCGGGACTCATACCCTTACGGCGGCGGTCCCGCGCGGGATTTTCACCCGCTTCCCTATTCTCCTGAACGCGAAGCCGTTTTCAAAACGTCCGCTTCAGGCACCTTACGATGCTTTGTATTTCCAGTATACCATAACGGGAGAATTTTGTATATCTTTTGCCGGGAAATTTCAAACTTCTTTACGGCTTCTAAATAAACGCGCGTCCCTAAGGGGATGAAAACCCCAGGAAAAGCAGTTTATCGTGAAAATATCCTTCCCTTTTTCGCTTCAAAGGGAAGGATATGATCCGATATGACGCTTACAGCATATGCGCGCGGAGTTCTTCCCCGCTCTGGGCACTGAGGTAAGCCGGAGGAATGTCGAATACCGTCTTGCAACCGCAGGCGCCCTCTTTGCTGAGCCGGTATGCCGCTCTTGCGTAGGCGACCAGCACCGAAGAGGTAAACTCCGGGTTGGAATCAAGGTTCAGGCTGTATTCGATCACATGGCTGTTTTCGCCGTTCCAGCCGGTTTTCCCGGTATGGATGACAAAGCCGCCGTGCGGGATACCGCTGTGGTTCTTTTTCAGCTCCTCCATACTGATAAAATGGACCGTCGTGTCATAATCCGCGAAATAATTGGGCATCGTAACGATCGCCTGTTCAATTGCCTTCTGGTCGGCGCCCTCCTCCGCAACTACAAAGCACTCGCGAGTATGCTTTTCGCGGGTAGAAAGCTCCGGGTTCGAGCCGCTGCGGACGGCCTCCAGGGCTGCCGGGACCGGGATCGTGTACTGTCTGGCATCCAAGACACCGGGAATCCGGCGGATTGCATCGGAATGGCCCTGGCTGACGCCCTTGCCCCAGAAGGTGTAGCTCTGTCCCTGCGGGAGGATCGAGGACGCGATCAGACGGTTCAGCGAGAACATACCGGGATCCCATCCAACCGAGATAATACCGATCTTGCCGCTCTCCTTCGCCGCGGCGTCCACCTTTGCAAAATGCTCCGGAACCTTTGCATGGGTATCAAAGCTGTCGATGACATTAAAATACCGGGCATAACGGGGGGTCTGCTCCGGCAGGTCGGTCGCGCTGCCGCCGCAGAGGATCAAAACGTCGATCTCGTCCTTCATCTTCACCGCATCTTCCGCCGCGTAAACCTTGACGCCCGGGGTCAGCAGCTTTACGCTTTCCGGGCTGCGGCGGGTAAAGACCGCCTTCAGCTCCATATCCGGATTATAGCGCAGCGCGCACTCAACGCCCCGTCCGAGGTTTCCGTAGCCCATGATACCAATTTTGATGCTCATATCATTCAATCCTTTCTGTCTGTGTCCGGAATGGCCCGAACCTTCTCCTTTTCCATTACGCGCAGATATCACGCTTTTCGATTTCTGCGTACCTTTTATACTATACCATAAAACCGGCATAAAAGGTATAGGAAAAATAAAATTTTGGGCCTTTTTTCTCCCGCATCCTGTGCCCCGCGCGCTTTCTCCCGATTCATCATTCGAACGATTTTTTGCGGTTTAACTCCCTCATTTGCAAGGCAATAAAAATAAATGTAACAATAAAAGCGAGAAGGTCTGCGACAGGGGCCGCCCATAACAGGCCTGTGATCCCCCACAGCGACGACATGAACACCATTGCCGGCAGCTGAAACAGCAGATCACGGCTGATGGATACGATCATAGACTGAACCGGCTTTCCGACCGCCTGTAAGAATACCCCTGCGTTTTTCTGAAAACAGGTAAAAACAATACAGCATAAATAAATCCGGAAGCACAATACCGCAAAGGCAATATAGTTTTCTCCCTCATTGCCAAAAATATGAATCAAAAGATGCGGGAAAAATTCAAAAACAATGGTTGCCGCAGCGGCAATCGCAATGGTTATTACCGTTGTCAGCTTGAATGTATCACCCACCCGCTTAAAATTTCCGGCGGCGTAGTTATACCCTATAAGGGCTGCGCACCGACTGCAAGCCCGATGGCAACGGAAATTACAATCGCAAAGACCTTCATGACAATGCCCATAACCGCTATCGGAATATCCGGGCCGTAAACGGAATCTACGCCGTACCTGACCAAAAGCATATTCGAGACACCCGACGTCAGTACAATCGCAACCTGTGTCAAAAAGCTGGAAACGCCAAGCGGCAGCACCCGCGCCACCGCTTTAAAACGCGGACGAAAGCTTTTCCATTTCAAACGGAAGGTCTTGCTTTTCGGCAGATAAAAGACCGCGATCACACACGATAAGATTTGCCCCAAAATTGTGGCGACGGCCGCTCCCAGGGCACCCATGCGGCATTCAAAAATAAGGATCGGATCAAAAATAACATTGAAGACGGCCCCGGCCGCCATCGCGAGCATCGCTGTTCGCGGGCTGCCGTCTGCCCGGATCACCCCGCTGAGCAGATTGGAAATCACATAAAAGAGCATACCCATAAAAATCACAATGCCGTGTGTATCGTATTGTTAAGTTAAATGAAAATTGAGGCATCG